>DWZN01000093.1 GCA_019117545.1 Candidatus Brevibacterium intestinavium | reverse complement strand
TTCGCGGACTGGCCGCTCGAACAGGACATCGTCCGGCTCATGTGCTCGTACGACACCACCACAGAGGACGTCGACGCCCTGGTCACCGCCATCGTCGGTGAGTGATCCCGATCCCGGCGCAGTGCGTTGGGAACGAGGACCGCTTGATCGCAAGAGACAAGAAGGAGAGGAATGAAGAAGGCCTTCGTCCCCGCTCTGGCTGTGCTGCTCGTGCTCATCGTGGGAGTCATCGGGTACATCCTCAACTCGGGACCGACCTCGGGGGAGACGGCGGGAGAGGTCGCTGAGGACTGCGATGTCTCCGCCTACACCATGGGCGTGAAATGGCAGCAGCAGAGCGCAGAGGCTGCCGCCCTGCAGGGACAGACCTACGAGCTGGCCACCAGGCAGCTGGACAGGGCCGTGGCCGCTGCGCCGGAGGACGAGGATCTGGCCGTGATGACCGACCTCGACGAAACGGCCATCGACAACTCGAAGCTGCTGGCCCGCGATATCGCACAGTGCCATGACTTCAGCGGCTGGGACACGTGGGATGACTGGGAGAAGAACGGCGAGCCGAGCATGATCCCCGGTGCGTTGGAATTCTTCAACCATGCCGATGACCTCGGCGTCGACATCTACTACGTCTCAGACCGAACCGAAGACAACCAGGCGGCCAATGTCGAAGCCCTTGAGAAGCTGGGTCTGCCGCAGGCCGATGCCGAGCACGTCATGCTGCTCGGCCCGCCGAAGGACGAACGCCGTGCGAAGGTCGAATCGGATCACACCCTCATCATGCAGCTCGGCGACACCCTGCACGACTTCGACGGCGCCTTCGCCGACGCTTCGCTCGACGAGCAGCGGAGGCTCGTCGAGGCGAACAGTGAGAAGTTCGGCTCCGAGTGGTTCATCCTGCCCAACCCCACCTACGGTGACTGGGCCGAATCCGAGCTCGACGAATGGGACGCGCCCGTGCGCACCGATGACTGAGACCGGACGTCCGCGAGCCGGATGGCCACGGGCACCGAGTCGAGTGCCCACCGGCTCTGAGACAGACGAATGCCCCGCACCATCGAAGGTGCGGGGCATTCTCGCGCAGACAGGAGAGAGTCACTTCTTCGTTCGATCGACCTTGACGGAGACGACGGGGACATCGGAGTCGAGGATGATGCGCTGAGCTGTCGATCCCATGATCAGCTTGCCCACGGGGGAGCGGCGACGCGAACCGATGACGATCATGCGAGTGTCCGAGGTCGCCTCGGCCAGCGCCAGGAGCTCTTCGACGGGATCATTGCCGCGGAGGAACTGGAGGATCTCGTGGGAGACCTCGGACGACTGCAGCGTCTCCTTGAGCTCCTCGATGTCCTTGCTGGTGGCCACGCCGCGTTCGTCCGGAGTCTCTCCGATCCCGGCGTTGAGCACAACGACGACATCGTCGAATGCGCGGGCCTGCTCGATGCCGAAATCGACGGCGGCCCGTCCCTCCGGGGAAGGGGAATAACCGACAAGGATGGTCATGATCTCTCCTGATGCGACATTGGACGAAGGTCCCTCAATTTGTAGCACATCCGCCCTTGTCCGAAGGGTGGCAGGCCGGGACTCGGACTGAGAACTTCGCAGTTCTTCGCGGCAGCGAGGCGATGACGCGTGGTGACCTCATCCACCTGGCCCGACCTCGGACTCCCAGCATCGAGATGTTGGAATGAGTTGGAAAATGTTGAATTGTGATTGACTCACGGTGAACTGCGTCATAGAATCAATGAAACCAACAGATAACCACGTCGGTTATCGCTCGGAACTGTGAGTCGGAGTTCCCCGCCTGCGCTTAAGAGAAAGGGCCGGACGTGTTCGCTGAAGAACGGCAACGACGCATCGCCGAACTGGTCGGCAACGCGGGACGGGTGAACGTCACGGATCTGGCCGTCGACTTCGACATCACCACGGAGACCGTCCGACGCGATCTCGCCGCACTCGAGAGGGCCGGCGCCCTTCAGCGAGTCCACGGAGGCGCCGTGCCGCGGCGGGCCCACAGCCTGGAGGAGCCGACCTTCGGCGATCGTGAGATCCACAACCTCGCGCAGAAGACGGCCATCGCGCAGACCGCCCTCAGCCTGCTGGGGGAGACCATGAGCATCTCTCTGGACGGCGGTACGACCTGCGCCGCCCTCGCTCGCGCGATCGCCGAGGAGGCCCACGAACGTCAGGGTGCCGAGCTGCGTCCCCGTCAGCTGCGCGTGGTCACGAACTCCCTGTCCGTGATCGACAGCCTGGCCAACGCACCGGGGATCGAGATCTTCGTTCTGCCCGGACGGTTCCGTCCCATCACGCGTGCGATGGTCGGCCCCCAGACGATCTCGGCGATCGACGAACTCCACGTCGATCTCGCGGTCCTGGGCTCCAACGGACTGAGCGAGGACGGGTGCTCGACTCCCGATCACGATGAGGCGGCGACGAAGACCGCGTTCGTCCGCAGCGGGCGACGGGTCGCCGTCCTGGCCGATTCGGCGAAGTTCGGTGCCGTCTCGCTCGTGAGATTCGCCGCCCTCGAGCGCATCGACCACCTCATCACGGACGCCGCACCCCGTCCGCCCCTGTCGACCCACCTGACGAACGCGGAAGTCGAGGTCCTCGCCCCATGATCCTCACCCTGACAGCGAACCCGAGCCTGGACCGGACCATCGAACTCGGCGGCCCAGTGCTCAGGGGCCAGGTGCAGCGAGCCGTCTGGGCCGGTCAGCAGCCCGGCGGGAAGGGAGTCAACGTCTCCCGCGCCGTCGCCGGCGCCGGTCGGCCGACCCGAGCCGTGCTGCCCGGAGACGGCGATGACCCCGTGCTCACCGGCCTCGACGCAATCGGTCTGGCGCATGACTCGATTCCCACAGGCGCTCCCATCCGCTCCAACATCACCGTCACGGAACCGGACGGCACGACCACCAAGATCAACGAACCCGGAACCGCGCTGACCCCAGCCCGCCAGGCCGAGGTGATCGACCTCGTGGCCGGTCTCGCCGCCGACGCGGACTGGGTGGTTTTGGCCGGCTCGCTGCCGCCGGGCGTCGAGGACGACTTCTACGCCCGGACCATCACCGCCGTCCGGCAGCTGCCGCAGCCGCCGTCGATCGCCGTCGACACCTCGGGTGCACCCTTGGCCGAGGCGCTGAGGCAATCACCCGACCTCATCAAACCGAATGCCGAAGAGCTCGCCGAACTCCTGGCCGCCGCCGGCCTGCTCGAAGAAGCGGGCCTGCTGGACGACACAGACCTGGGACCCGACGCAGACGCGGACATCGGACCCGACGCAGACGCGGACATCGGACCCGACGCGGACGCGGACCTCGCGGGCTCGGCCCAGAAGGTCGGCCGGCTGCAGGCGACCCGCCTGAGGACCAGCCAGGTGCGGGACATCGCCGACCGTTTGGAGTCCTCTCCGGAGCTGACCGCGCAAGCGACTCGGACTCTGCTGAACTCCGCCGGCGCCCGGCCGCGATCGATTCTGGCCACGCTCGGGGCAGGCGGTGCGGTGCTGGCCGTGCCCGACGGCAGCTGGCACGGACAGCATCCGCCGGTCGAGGTCGTGAGCACAGTGGGGGCCGGCGATTCGACTCTGGCCGGCTACCTGCTCGCCCGCACCGACGGCGACGAACCGCACGTGGCCCTGGCCCGCGCGGTGGCGTACGGAGCAGCCGCCGCCAGTCTGCGCGGCACAGGCCTGCCGACACCGGCAGACGCCCGGCTCGACACCGTGACCGTGACACCGCTGATCGCTTCGCAGGCGGAAGCACAGCGACGACAGAACAGCAGACATCTCAACCAACACGAGGGCGCCGCCCCCGAAGCCGAGGAGGCATGATGGCATCGCTCATCACAACAGACCTGGTGGCACTCGACGTGGACCAGGGGACGGAGTCGTCCGCTGTCATCCGCGCCATGGCCACCGCAGTCGCCGAGCAGGGTCGGGCGAGTTCCGCCGATGATCTCGCCGCCGCAGCGATTGCGCGCGAGGAGAAGACGCCGACGGGAGTTCCCGGAGGCATCGCCATCCCGCACGCCCGCACCGAGGCGGTCACCGAACCCAGCCTGGTGATGGCGCGCCTGACCCCACCGGTGGACTTCGGAGCGAAGGACGGTCCGGCCGATCTCGTGTTCATGATCGCCGCCCCGGAGGGAGCCGGAAAGGAACACCTGGCGCTGCTGTCGAAGCTCGCCCGTTCGCTGGTGAAGAAGGACTTCGTCGCCTCCCTGCGCGCGGCCGAAAGCGCCCGGGAAGTCGTCGACCTGGTCGAGACCGCCCTCGGCCTGCGCGAAGACGAGTCCGCGTCCGCTGAGTCCCCACCCGCCGAGTCCGCCGCACCCGCCGCCGAGGCGGCCCCCGGCGGATCGTCGGAGACCGCCGCGACGTCCGACACCACCGGCTCAGACTCCGCCGAAGGTCCCCGCCGGGTCGTCGCCGTCACCGCCTGCCCGACGGGCATCGCCCACACGTACATGGCCGCCGACGCCCTGGTCGCCGCGGGCTCCGAACTCGGCATCGAGGTCGTCGCCGAGACGCAGGGCTCGAGCGGCACCACCCCGATCGACGCCTCCGTCATCGAGGCCGCCGATGCCGTCGTCTTCGCCTCCGACGTCGACGTCCGCGACAAGGCCCGCTTCGTCGGCAAGCCCTATGTGCAGGTGCCGGTGAAGGCCGGGATCGACGATCCTCAGGGACTCATCCGCAAGTCCCTCGCCGAGGCGGCCGATCCCAACGGCCACCGAGTCACCGCCGGCCGCTCCGACGAGGAGGAGACCTCCGGAACCGGAAGCGGGGCACGGGAGAGCGCAGGCGCGCACCTCAAACGCGTGCTGCTGACCGGGGTCAGCTATATGATCCCCTTCGTCGCCGGCGGCGGCCTGCTCATGGCCCTGGGGTTCCTCCTCGGCGGATTCGACATCTCCGACTACTCGGAGGACATCGTCCTGGGCAACTCCCTGTGGAATCTGCCCACCGAATACGGTGATCTGGCCCTCGGGCCGGTGGGAGCCTACCTCGGAGCGGTGGCCTTCCAGATCGGCAACCTGTCGATGGGCTTCCTCGTCGCCTCCTTGGCCGGCTACATCGCCTTCGGCATCGCCGATCGGCCGGGCATCGCCCCCGGATTCACCGTCGGAGCCGTCGCCGTGCTCATGGGCGCCGGATTCATCGGCGGCATCATCGGCGGACTCCTCGCCGGCTACGTCGCCCTGTGGATCGGTTCCCTCAACGCGCCGAGGTGGCTGCGCGGACTCATGCCGGTGGTGATCATTCCGCTCGTCGCCTCGCTCGTGTCGTCGGGGCTGATGTTCATGGTCCTCGGCGGACCGATCAGCGCCCTGACCGAGGGACTCAACAACTGGCTGAGCTCGATGACCGGGGCCACCGCGATCGTCCTCGGGCTCATCCTCGGTGTCATGATGGCCGTCGACCTCGGCGGGCCGGTCAACAAGGTCGCCTACTCGTTCGCAGTGGCCGGACTGGCCACCGGCTCGGTGGACAACCCCGCGCCGTGGGAGATCATGGCCACGGTCATGGCCGCCGGAATGGTTCCGCCCCTGGCCATGGCTCTGGCGACGGCTCTGCGCCCGCGCGTCTTCTCCCAGGCGGAGAAGGAGAACGGAAAGGCCGCCTGGCTGCTCGGCGCGGCGTTCATCTCCGAGGGAGCGATTCCCTTCGCCGCCTCCGACCCGCTGCGGGTGATTCCCGCCTCCGTCGTCGGCGCCGGTGTGACCGGCGGGATGACGATGGGGCTGTCGGTGACCAGCCAGGCCCCTCACGGCGGCGTGTTCGTCTTCTTCGCCATCGACAGCTTCCTGTTCTTCCTGCTCGCGATCGCCGTCGGCACGGTCATCAGCGCCCTCCTGGTGCTGGTGCTCAAGATCTTCGTCCGCAAGGGCGGATCCGCCGGGCTCGACGGACAGACGCAGGCTCCGGCGGAGACCTCGGCAGCGACGGCGCCGGCTGCCGATCAGGGCGAGTCGGCGGGCTCGAACGCCGACGCCTCGATACGGTGAACACACCATGACGAACGAAGGAGTGAAGATGTCGGCAGAATTCTCAGGCATCGGAGTGGTCCCCGGCCGCGTCGTGGCCCCGGCGAGGGTCATGCCGCCGCCGGTCACCGCACCCGTCGAACAGCCCGCACCGCAGGACCCGGAGGCCGAAGCGACCCGCATCCGCGAAGCCTCGGCAGCCGTGCACGCCGAACTGCTCGAACGGGCCGAGACCGTCACCGGCGATGCCCATGACGTGCTCAAGGCCACGGCCCTCATGGCCAAGGACCCCACGCTCATCAAGACTGCGATCAAACGGCTGACCGACACCGACGCCGAGACCGCGGTGTGGACGGTCGCCGAGGACACGGCCGCGCAGCTGGAGGCCCTCGGCGGATACATGGCCGAAAGGGCCGCCGATGTCCTCGATGTGCGGGCCCGCCTCGTCGCCCGACTGCGCGGGGTGCCGGCACCTGGCATCCCGCACTCGGAGGAGCCCTTCGTCCTCATCGCCGACGACCTCGCCCCCGCCGACACCGCGACCTTGGACCCCGAGTCCGTCGTCGCCCTGGTCTGCGCGGCCGGCGGCCCCCAGAGCCACACCGCGATCCTCGCCCGGTCCCTGGGCATCCCGGCCATCGTCGCCGCCGCCGGTGTCCTCGACGTCGCCGACCACACCCCCGTCTTCGTCGACGGCGGCACCGGAGTGCTTCGGACCGAACCGGGCACGGACGAGGCCGACCTCGTCGCGGCCTGGCAGGACGCTGCCGCACGGCTGCACACCTACTCGGGTCCCTGCCTGCTCGGCGACGGGACGCGGATCCCCCTGCGGGCCAATGTCGGTGACGGCGATCAGGCACGGGCGGCGGCCGAAGCCGGGGCCGAAGGCGTGGGCCTTCTGCGCACGGAGTTCTGCTTCCTGGATCGGGACACCGAGCCCAGCGTCGACGAACAGACCGACGCCTATGCGCAGGTCTTCGCCGCGTTCGACGATCACAAGGTCGTCGTGCGCACCCTCGACGCCGGGGCCGACAAACCGCTTCCCTTCCTCACCGACACTCAGGAACCGAATCCCGCCCTGGGCGTGCGCGGATTCCGCACCAGCCGCAGAGCCGTCGGGGTCCTCGAACGCCAGCTCGAGGCGATCGCCCGAGCCGCGGAGCAGACATCGATCGACGTCCATGTCATGGCCCCGATGATCTCCACCGCCGAGGAGGCCGAACAGTTCGCCGGTCTCGCCTCCGCGGCCGGGCTGCCGGT
Source organism: Candidatus Brevibacterium intestinavium (assembly GCA_019117545.1). Lineage (GTDB taxonomy): Bacteria > Actinomycetota > Actinomycetes > Actinomycetales > Brevibacteriaceae > Brevibacterium > Brevibacterium intestinavium. The sequence goes on along the minus strand of DWZN01000093.1, from coordinate 2,381 downwards.
CTCAGGGGTCATGGTCGAGGTCCCGTCGGCGGCGCTGAGGGCCGAATCGATCCTCAGCGAGGTCGAGTTCGCCTCCATCGGCACCAACGATCTGACCCAGTACGTCATGGCCTCGGATCGGATGCTCGGCGGTCTCGCCGAACTCAGCGACCCCTGGCAGCCTGCGGTCCTGGAACTCATCGGCATGGCCGCCGCCCAGGGCCAGGCATTGAAGAAGTCCGTCGGAGTCTGCGGGGAGGCCGCGGCGGATCCTGCCCTGGCCGTCGTGCTCGTCGGCCTCGGCGTGACCAGCCTGTCCATGGCTGCCCGCGCGCTGCCGGCCGTGGCCGAGGTGCTGCGCACCGTCACGCTGGATCAGGCGCAGCAGACGGCCAAGCTCGCTCTGGGGGCGAGAACGGCCCAGGAGGCCAAGACCGCGGTCCGGGGGCGGCTGCCGGTGCTCGACGAACTCGGACTGTGATCCGGACGAGGTGGCAGGAACGTACCCGAATTGCCCGGCCGCCGGCACCGTCGAGTGACCGCTGAGTTCGACCACACGATAATTGACAGGCAGCGACTGAACAGAAGCAGCGACCGGCGGAACAGGGTCGGCGCGAACAGGAAGGACAGACACATGGCAGAGATCACCGCGACGGTCGGAAGCACCGTGGGACTGCATGCGCGGCCGGCGGCACTGCTGGCCGAGGCCGCCGGCGAGTACGACTTCGAGATCACGATCGCCGGCGAAGGCGAGCCCGCCGAGGACGCCCTCGACGCCTCGAGCGTGCTCTCGCTCATGGGACTCGGCGCGGAATACGGCCACACTGTGGTCCTGCGCGCGGAAGGCGACGGAGCCGAAGAGGCCCTGGCCGCGCTCAAAGACCTCATCGAAACCGATCACGACGCCGAGTAGTCAGCCGAGGGCAGACGAAGAGGCAGCCGACCGCAGGATCGGTCTAGACTGATCGGATGTCCGCCTCTCTGCTGCCCGAAGACTCTGCCGCCGCTGACAGCTGCCGGGAGCTGCTGGCGGATTTCCCACAGTTCCGCGAGGTCCCGGGGCTGCCGCAGGCGCGCATGCTCGTCGAATACATCATCGGCCGTCGCCGGGGCGAACTCGACGTATCCGGCCGTGACGCCGCCGGCACCTTCATCGACGCCGCAGCGCTCGCCGAGGTTCCGCACCGGATCATCGTCATCGACGATGCCCGGGGGATCCAGACCGCGCTGCTCGGCCGCCTCGCCGAGGTGGTCGTCCACCACGACCGCATCGACGACTCCCGCGCCGCGGCTCAGGTCGCTGACGTCGGCGAGCTGTCCACGCTGGCAGAACTGAGCACCGGCGACGGAGCCACCGCCGGCGAGACCTGGGCGATCATCAACGCCCCGAAGACCACGAGCGCCCTTGCCGAGACCGTTGCCGGCCTCCAGCCGCATGTGTCCGCGATCATCGTCATCGGCCGCAGCGCCGCGATGAGCCGCGCGGTGAACAAGGAGCTCGCCCGCGGATTCGGTCGTGTCGACGTCTCACCCGGAGTCGGCAAACACCGGATGATCATCGCCAGCAGGCCCCTGTCCGCCCCGAGTCTGTCGGTCTTTCCCAAGCACGGCACCATCACCCACCCCGGTGTCGGAGAACTCGAGGTCAGAGCCCACGGTGCCTGTTTCTCCGGAGTCAGGAGCGACGAGGGCTCGACCCTGCTCCTCGACGCCGTGATCGAGGCGTCGCCCGCGGCGGAGTCCGTCCTCGACCTCGGCTGCGGCAACGGATGGCTGCTGACCGCGGTCACTCGCGTCACGGGGGCGCCGCGGGCGGTCGGAGTGGACGTGTCGAAGGCGGCGGTCGCCTCGGCGAGGGCGACGGTCGAGGCGAACGGGATCGACGCCGACATCGTGACAGGCGACGCCGCGGACCCGGACGATCCTGGTGTCGCGCAGCTGGGCCCCTTCGACCTCATCGTCCTCAACCCGCCCTTCCATCAGGGCACGGCGATCGAGACCGACACCGCCTCGGCGATGATGGCCGCGGCGGCGGGGCACCTGGCTCCCGACGGGGTCGTGATCACCGTGTTCAACACTCATCTGCGCTACCGCGACCGGCTCGAGGCCATCATCGGTCACAGCGAGCAGCTGGCCCGGAACAAGAAGTTCACCGTCGTCGCCAGCCGCGGACGGTCCGCCACGTACTCACCTGGTCCCAGACGACGATGATCCAGATCGCGATGACCGTGATGATCTGCTGGACATTCGCGTTCGCTGCGCTCGTGAGTTCGGGGTGGAGGACGGGCTGGGTGAGCAGGGCGATGGTGAGGAAGACGGCCATGGCGACATCGATGACCATGCCGGTGACGAGGAGTCCGACCGCTGCCGAGGAGCGGGCCAGTTTGACGATCTCGATCGCC
>DWZN01000012.1 GCA_019117545.1 Candidatus Brevibacterium intestinavium | reverse complement strand
CGGGGGCGCGGGCTGCGTTCGGAGGCGCTGAGCCACATGAGCCCGAAGCCGATGCCGAAGAGGAACGAGAAGATCGGGAAGAACCGGTTCTGCACGAAGTCTTCGTAGAAGCGATAGAAGGCCAGCGGGTCGCCGTGGGCATCGACCGAGTTGAGGTTGAACAGCGGGGGCAGGTTGACCAGCAGGATCCCGCACAGGGCGATGCCGCGAACGACGTCGAGGGCGAGGATTCGGGACCGGCGACGGGTGGGAGGAGCAGTGTCTGTCAGCTGTGATGTCATGCTTCCATTCTTCTTCTCGGGTCGCGGGAGCACATCGGCCGCGGGGCCGAAACTCAGGCGCGGGGGTCAGCCATTCGGCCGATTCATCGCTCCCGATTCCCACATCCGTGCGGCGATCTCGACCCGGTTGCGGGCCATCAGCCGTGTCTGGATGCTGCCGAGGTGGGTTTTGACGGTGCCGAGGGAGATATAGAGGTCCTGACAGATCTCCTGGTTGGTCCGACCGTTCGCGACGAGCCTGGCGACTTCGAACTCTCTGGCACTCAGCCGCTCGACCGCATGGGTGCTCCGCTCCGGTGTCCGGCTGCGCCGTCGCAGCAGGTCGAGGGTCAGGGACGGGGAGATCAGGGCGTCGCCGTTCGCAGCCGCCCGGACTCCGGCGATGAGGAGGTCGGCACCGGCGTCCTTGAGCAGGAAGCCGCTGGCACCTCCGTCGAGTGCGGCATCGACGTATTCCTCGTCATCGAAGGTCGTGACCATGATGACCTTCGAGTAGGGCGTGATCTTGGGCAGGGCCGCGAGACCGTCGAGGCGGGGCATGCGGATGTCGAGGAGGACGACATCGGGTCGTTCCCGCCGGGCCAGGTCGATCGCCTCGGCACCATCGGCGGCCTGCCCGATCACGCTGATCGCCTCCTCGGCGTCGAGGATGAGGGAGAATCCCATCCGCACCATCTCCTGATCATCGACCACGGCGACTGTGATCATCGGTCGTCTCCCTTCGTCGTCAGCGGCAGGCAGGTCCGCACGGTCCAGCCGTCCCGTTCGGGTCCGGCCTCGATCGTCCCGCCGAGGTGGCTCACCCGTTCGCGCAGGCTGCTCAGTCCCGTCCCGCTGCCGGTGCCGATCCCGCCGGTTCCCGGGCCGTTGCGCACCGACATCTGCAGCGTCCTCGGCGCGTCCTCGCTCGCAGTCACCTGGACGGTCACCGGGGCATCGGGGCCGGCATGGCGGCGGACATTGGTCAGGGTCTCGACGAGCACACGGTCGAGCACCGGCCACACGGCCTCGTCGTCGATCGCGCCGACATCGATCGCGATCTGCGCCCGGTCGCCGAAGGACTCGACCCGATCGCGCAGAGCTTGGGGGCCGTCGGCGATCGGGGTGCGCGATGCGGCCTCGGTGCGGGTCTCGCTCACGAGTCGGCGGATCTCGTCGAGCGCACGGGTGCCGGAGGCCTCGATCCTGCCCAGAGCGGTCGACGTCAGCTGCGCATTGTCGCTGCGCCCGGCGGCCTGGGCCAGGACGACGATCCCGGTGATCTCGTGGGCGATGACATCGTGGAGTTCGGTGGCGATGCGGCGGCGCTCCGCCTCGGCGGCGGTGGCCCTCCTCTCGACCAGGGAACGGTCGGTGAACCGCTGCATCAGCCCGATCGAGATCGCGACGATGATGACGATGGTCGAGACGAGGCCGAAGATCAGTCCGTCGGGCAGCATGCCGGCGACGGTGATGTTCGCGAGAGCGAGGACGGCCATGGTCACGCTCGCGCGCGGTCGTGCGCCGAAGCGTCCGAGCAGAGCCAGGGTGATCAGGCTCAGCCACAGCACCGTCAGACTCAGTGTCGCGGCGATCGCCACGAATCCGAGGGACACGAGCAGTCCGAGGACGGCGATCCAGAGGGCGCGCGAGGGCGTTCGGCCCGCGTGGATGCGGACGAGGATCGGCAGGACCGCTGCCGCAGCCAGGACGGTGCCTGCGATCACCGGCCACCCGGTGCCGGTGAGCAGATCGAACCCGAAGGTCAGGGGCACCGGGATCAGCCACAGCCATGCGATGAGTCGTCTCATTGGCTCTCAGTCTAACCGGGGCCTCGGTGTCTCAGCGGCAGCTGCTGGAGGCGTATTCGACTTCCACGACGACACCGTCGTCGGTGGCGGAGACGTCCCTGACCGCCGCGTGCTGAGGCAGGTCGGCCTCCCCCGCTTGCCGACCATCGGCGAACATGCGCAGGTGGGCGTCATCGGCCTCGGCCGAGAATGTCATCGGTGCGGCACCGACTGTCGCCGAGTCCGAGAATGAGCCGTCGGCGTTCTTGATGGGAGTGGCCGCTGAGGGGTAGTCGAAGGTGATGAAGCGGGTGAGCCGGTCAGCGCTGCCGTCGATGAGGCGGTGGATGAGCAGCTGGTCCTTGTTGATGCCGGCCGCCGGGGTCGTGTCGACGTAGGTGAGGTCTGCCCTGTTCTGAGCGGCGTAGATCAGGTAGGGACGACCGTGGACCTCGATCGATGAGGCTTCGATCCCGCACTCGTCGAGGTAGGCGGTGACCTGGGATTCGAGTTCGGCCTTGGCATGGAGTTCTGCGGCCACAATCCCGACGACGGCGACGGTGATGAGCGAACAGCAGACGGCGAGTGCGATGAGGGTCTTCTTCATGAGGTGTCCTTCTCGGATCATGGGGATCGTGTCACTCATGATCCTTCCGGGGCAGGAACCCTCGGGCCTCGGCCGATCGGACGGTCAGGCTCGGCCGATCGGTCAGTTCACACCGACGCCGCACGCCTGTTCGCGATCTCGGCCGGTCTCTCCACCATGCCGGTCGACGGTGTCACCGCCCCAGAATCCGAAGGCTCGTCGGACGGTAGTCATCCGTCGGCAACGGAGGCGGGAGCGAGAAAAAGCCCCGGATCCGTGTCGGATCCGGGGCTTTCACAAGTGGAGATGGCGGGAATCGAACCCGCGTCCGTCGGCAGATTGTCGGGACTTCTCCGGGCGCAGTTCGTGAAGCAGTTTCTTAGGTTCTGGCCCTTGCACGAACACATGGACCAACGAACGGAGTTGAGTAAGAGTCCCTCAGATACCCCCAACGAATATCTGAAGCAGTGGCTTCCTAAACGACGCCAGGCTCCAGAGCGGAAGCGACTCTAGGCTGACGGATTCGCAGCTCGCGCTCTATCAGGCAGCGAGGGCGAAATCGGTGCGGTTGTTAGACTTAGCACCTATTGTTTTGCAGAGGACATTAACGAGATGACTCTGCCTTCTCGGCCCGCTTCTCCCGACGCAGTGTCCAACGTCGAAACCGATCATCCCCATATTCTTTTGCCAAACCTGCCCTGCTCTGTCCTCCGCGTGTGCGGATTCCTCGGCTGGACAGGAACTCCAGCATACTCGGTCAACGCAGGGCGAGCCAATCGTATTCCCGCCTCGTATGACCGATTCGCACGGCCGCCTCGGCGATCATCGCGGTGGAGATGGCGGGATTCGAACCCCTGACTCCACGACCTCACCCGCTCGACCTGTTCCGCCGGTCTCAGAGGAACTGCTTGGCCTTCATCGCGCGTTCGGCCTCGCGCTTGTCCTGCGCCTCGCGCAGGGCCTGACGCTTGTCCCATTCGCGCTTGCCCTTGGCCAGAGCGATCTCGACCTTGACCAGCGAGCCGTCGAAGTAGAGTTCGAGCGGCACCAGGGTCCGGCCGGACTCCTTGACCTTCTGCGAGAGCTTGAGGATCTCCTCCCGGTGGAGCAGCAGCTTCCGCCGACGCCTGGCCGAGTGATTCGTCCATGTCCCCTGCAGATACTCGGGGATGTAGACGTTCTCCAGCCATGCCTCGTTCTGGAAGATGAGAGCGAAGCCGTCTCTCAGCGAGGCCCGGCCTTCGCGCAGCGACTTCACCTCGGTGCCGGTGAGCACGAGACCGGCCTCCCACGTATCTTCGATGTGATAATCGTGGCGTGCCTTGCGGTTCCTCGCAATGACTTTTTTGCCAGTGTCCTTCGGCATGACCGGCCTCCTCTCTGCTCTCGTCTGACTGTTCGCACACGCTTCCGCGACCGCTTGCGGCCGTCACAGCGCGTGAACGCACAGGCTCTCAATTCTAGCGCACGCCGACCTCACCCAAAAGTGAGTTCGACGACACTCC
>DWZN01000092.1 GCA_019117545.1 Candidatus Brevibacterium intestinavium | reverse complement strand
GCTCGGGACAGGCGGCCCAGGAAGAGCTCGAAGGGCTCGTGTGATGGTGGAGGAGTTCGATTCGCACCGCGTGGTCTGTCACCTCGACGCCCTGCTGAGGCGACAGGAGATGAGTCTGACCGAGCTGTCCCGTCGCGTCGGAGTCTCCCTGGCCAATCTCTCGGTGCTCAAGAACAACCGGGCCAGAGCCGTCAGGTACTCCACCCTCATCGCGCTGTGCCGAGTGCTCGACTGTCAGCCCGGTGACCTCTTCACCGTGCGACCCCGTCAGGACCGAGCGCGCGATCAGGACTGACCCGACTGCCGGACTGTCTGGACCGACCGGACCACCAGGCTGTCAGCGGAATCGGAGACAAGTCAGGCGCGGGCGCGGACGGGCCGCTTCTCGCCCGCGAGCGCGCCTGAGGTGCCGGTTCGACCCGGCCGGTGGAGGCGGGCAGAACAGCGGCCCACATGGCGGGCGAAGGTGAACCGAGATGATCTACCTCATACAATGGTCGAGGTGCCGGGAGCCCGACACGGCTGAAATCCTGATCGATGCAGCACGAGACCTCCATGTTTGGAACCATGGAATCGATCACCTGGCACGGAACTTATCAGCGATAAGGAAGATACTGCAGTGAGCATAGTCGTCCAGAAGTTCGGTGGGTCCTCGGTAGCCGATGCGGAATCGGTCAAGCGGGTGGCCAAACGAATTGTCGAGTACCGTCAAGCCGGCCACGAAGTAGTTGTCGTGGTGTCGGCCATGGGTGACAGTACCGATGATCTCATCGACTTGGCCCAACAGGTTTCTCCCATGCCCCCCGCCCGCGAACTCGACATGCTGCTGACTGCCGGTGAACGCATCTCGATGGCGGTCCTGGCCATGGCGATCGCCAATCTCGGGTTCGAAGCCCAATCATTCACCGGTTCACAGGCCGGAGTCATCACCGATGAGCAGTTCGGCAAGGCCCGCATCATCGATGTCACACCCGGTCGGATCCGTTCGTCCCTCGACGAGGGATACGTTGCCATCGTCGCGGGATTCCAAGGCGTCAGCCAGACCGCGAAGAACATCACCACGCTCGGTCGCGGCGGCTCCGACACCACGGCCGTGGCGCTCGCCGCGTCCCTCGACGCCGATGTGTGTGAGATCTACACCGACGTCGACGGTGTCTTCACCGCCGACCCGCGCATCGTGGACTCGGCACGCAAGATCGACGAGATCGGCTATGAGGAGATGATGGAGATGGCCGCCTCGGGCGCCAAGGTCCTCATGCTCCGGTGCGTCGAGTACGCCCGCCGCTACAACGTGCCCGTGCACGTGCGGTCCTCATTCTCTCGCAATCAAGGAACCTGGGTGACCGATTCACCCATCCCCGAAGCCTTCCGACAGGGTCGGGGAAAGTCGACCCCGGCAGCAGCGGAATCAGAAACGGAGTCCACCATGGAACAGGCAATCATTTCCGGCGTCGCCCATGACCGCTCGGAAGCCAAGGTCACGATCGTCGGCGTTCCCGATGTCCCCGGCAAGGCTGCTGAGATCTTCAACACGTTGGCCCAGCAAGAGGCCAATATCGACATGATCGTGCAGAACATCTCCACCCGTGATCCGGGCAAGACGGATATCTCGTTCACCCTGCCCATGGCCGATGGCGCCAAGGCGCTGGAGGCCCTCGACGCGGTGAAGACCGAGATCGGCTTCGACCAGGTCCGCTACGATGATCAGATCGGCAAGCTCTCGGTCGTCGGCGCCGGAATGCGCTCCCACCCGGGTGTGACCGCGACGCTGTTCGAAGCGCTGAGCGACGCCCAGGTCAACATCGACATGATCTCCACCTCGGAGATCCGCATCAGCGTCGTCACCCGAGCAGACCTGCTCGACGACGCGGTCCGGGCCGCCCACGCCGCCTACGGACTCGACAGTGAAGACAACGAAGCAGTGGTGTACGGAGGTACCGGACGATGAGTGTCAATATCGGAGTAGTCGGAGCAACCGGCCAGGTCGGAGGCGTCATGCTCGACCTCCTGGCCGAGGACCCAGGGTTCGAGATCGGCACCCTGAGGCTGTTCGCCTCGGCCCGTTCTGCTGGGAAGACCATCGATTTCAAGGGACAGCCCATCACCGTCGAGGACGCCGCCGAGGCCGATCCGAGCGGACTGGACATCGCCCTGTTCTCCGCCGGCGGAGCGACCTCCCGCGCCCAGGCCGAACGGTTCGCCGCCGCCGGCGTCACCGTCGTCGACAACTCCTCGGCCTGGCGTTCGGACCCGGAGGTCCCGCTCGTCGTCAGCGAGGTCAACCCCGGGGCCCTCGACGCAGTGGCCAAGGGCATCATCGCGAACCCGAACTGCACGACCATGGCCGCCATGCCCGTGCTCAAGGCCCTCCACGCCGAGGCGGGACTGCGCCGACTCATCGTCTCGACCTATCAGGCGGTGTCCGGTTCCGGACTGGCCGGCGTCGAAGAGCTCGCCGGTCAGCTCGAGGCCGGAATCCCCGATGCCCGCAAGCTCACCCGCGACGGTTCCGCCGTGTCGCTGCCGGCCCCGGAGAACTACGTCGAACCGATCGCGTTCAACGTCCTGCCGATGGCCGGCGGCGTCGTCGACGACGGTCAGAACGAGACCGATGAAGAGAAGAAGCTGCGCAACGAGAGCCGGAAGATCCTCGATCTGCCCGACCTCCCGGTCGCCGGCACCTGCGTGCGGGTGCCCGTGTTCACCGGGCACAGCCTGAGCATCCACGCCGAATTCGACTCCGAGATCACCCCCGAGCGCGCAGCAGAGGTGCTCGGTGAGGCTCCCGGCGTCGTCCTCGACGAGGTCCCGACCCCGCTCAAGGCCGCCGGGGCCAACGCCAGCTTCGTCGGCCGCATCCGCGCCGACCAGTCGGCACCGGCAGGCAAGGGGCTCGTCCTCTTCGTCGCCAACGACAATCTGCGCAAGGGCGCAGCGCTGAACACGGTCCAGATCGCCGCGCTGCTGGCCGCGAAGCTCGAGGCGCAGGCAGCCTGATCGGCACCTGGCCCATCAGCTGCGGCCGTCAGTGATCGGCTGTGATGCCGTGACGAACCGCTCGGGAGAATCCTCCCGAGCGGTTCGTCGTCTTACGAGGCGGCCAACCACGGTCGATCAAGGGCGCGCTCGCATGTGGATCCGAGGAACGTTTCGTTTTTGCGCGCGGCCTTGATCGAGGGTGCGCCGCCTCGATCGAAGAGCGCGGCCTTGAACGAAGAGCGTCGCCTTGAACGAGGGCGCCTGGGTACGCCCGACGGGGGAGCGCGCGACGGGGGTACGCCCGACGGGGGGAGCGCGCGGTGACGCATAAAAGCGTTTCTATATATAAATATTTATATTAGTGCCGGGCCGTTGATCTGAGTATCGTCGACGGTGTCGAACGCACCCCGAAGCCCTGAAAGGCCCGACATGACTCCTTCCCGAACAGTCCTCACCACCGGAGCCATCGCCGCATCGGCGGCTCTGGTCCTCAGCGGGTGCGGGAGCGGGGCCTCAGGCGCGGAATCCGGGGAGCTTTCGGTGGTGACGTCGACGAACGTCTACGCCGATATCGTCTCCCAGATCGCCGGTGACTTCGCCGAGGTGACTGCGGTCATCGACGATCCGAATCAGGATCCGCACTCCTACGAAGCGACCACCCAGGACCGCCTCAAACTGTCGAAGGCCGACCTCGTCGTCGAGAACGGCGGCGGCTACGACGCGTTCATGACCACGATGCTCGAGGCCTCCGGGGCCGAAATCGACACCATCGACACGGTCTCGATCTCCGGTCTTCCCGGGTCCGACGACCTCGGCAACGAACCCCACGACCACGATCATGGCGAAGGCGACGAGCACCATCATGGTGACGACGAAGCGTATGCCGGCGGCCACACTCACGATGATGACAGCCACGACCACGGAGACTTCAACGAGCACCTGTGGTACTCGGTGCCGACGATGACGAAACTCGTCGACGAGGTCGCGACCCACCTCGGCGAGTCCCTGCCCGAACACAAAGACGAATTCCAGTCCAACGCGAAGGACTACAAGGCCGAGCTGGACGAACTCCAGGGGCAGATCGAGACGGTCAAGGACGACCACGGTGGTGAGAAGGTCGCCGCGACCGAACCCGTGCCGCTGTGGCTGTTCGCCGATATGGGGCTTGAGAACATCACCTCCGATGACTTCCTCGCCGCCGTCGAAGAGGGCAACGATGTGCCGCCGATGGTGCTCAGGGAGGCGGAGAAGCAGATCTCCGACGGGGAGGCCGTGCTGCTTGGATACAATACTCAGGCGGCCGGTCCCCAAGCGGAGCAGCTGAAGTCCACGGCCGAGAAGTCCGAGGTCCCGATCATCGATCTGGCCGAGACCATGCCCGCGGATGAGGACTACATCGACTGGATGGGCGGCTACATCACCGACATCTCCACAGCACTCGAAGGACACAAGCACTGACAATGGTCAAGGAATCCGAACTCGTCGCCCCGACGACGCCGCAGCAGCCGGTGATTCGTCTGCGCGGTGCCGAACTGCGGTTCGGTCCCCGCCTGCTCTGGCATGACCTCGACCTCGATGTCGCACCCGGTGAATTCGTGGCGGTCCTCGGCCCCAACGGCACCGGCAAGACCTCCCTGCTCAAGGTGCTGCTCGGGCAGAACACACTGTCGGCCGGCACCGCCGAGGTGGCCGGGCAGAGAGTGCATTCGGGCAACCCGGCCATCGGCTACATCCCCCAGCAGCGCGGGATCGACCCGCACACCCCGATGCGCGGCCGCGACCTCGTGCGGATGGGCATCGACGGACACAAGTGGGGGACGGGGCTGTTCTCGCGGGGACGGAAGAAGAAGGTCGACGAGCTGCTCGCCGCCGTCGGTGCCACCGACTACGCCCATGCTCCTGCGGGAACCGTCTCCGGCGGTGAGCTGCAGAGGCTGCGAGTCGCCCAGTCCCTGGCCAACGACCCCTCGGTGCTGCTGTGCGACGAACCGCTGCTGTCGTTGGACATGCACCACCAGAAGGTCGTCGCCGCACTCCTGCACGAACAGCGGGTCAAGCGCGACGCCGCCGTCGTCTTCGTCACCCACGAGATCAACCCGATCCTTCCCTACGTCGACAGGATCCTCTACATCGTCGGCGGGCATTTCCTCGTCGGCACCCCCGCCGAGGTGATGACCACCGAGTCCCTGTCCCGCCTCTACGGTTCTCCGGTCGAGGTGGTCCGAGTCGGAGGCCGCCTCGTCGTCGTCGGCGGCGAGGAGGAGTGCGTCGACCATCATCACCTCGATAACGAACTCGAACCGGAAAGCGCGGTGGGCCGATGAGCGCGGCAGAGATCTTCGCCAACCTCTTCACCTTCGAAGACTATGGGGAATTGGTCGCACTGCTGGCCAATTCGCTCATCGCCGCGGCACTGCTGGGAGTCGTCGGGGGCCTGATCAGCGTCTTCGTCATGGCTCGGGACATCCCCTTCGCCGTCCACGGCATCTCCGAACTCTCCTTCGCCGGGGCCGCATTCGCCCTGCTCATCGGCTTCGACGTCGTGGCCGGGTCGATCATCGGCTCGATCATGGCGTCGCTGATCATCGGAGTCGGGGGAGCCAAGGCCTCGGAGAAGAACGCCATCATCGGTGTGCTCATGCCCTTCGGCCTGGGACTGGCGATCCTCTTCCTCGCCCTCTACGACGGCCGCGCGGCGAGCAAGTTCGGGCTGCTCACCGGTCAGATCGTCGCGATCACACCGGGCCAGATCCTCACCCTCATCCTCTGCTCGCTCGCCGTGCTCGTCGTCCTGGCCATCGTGTGGAGACCGCTGATGTTCGCCAGCCTCGACCCCGGCGTGGCCAGGGCCAAGGGCGTGCCAGTCTCGGCGCTGACCATCGTCTTCATGCTCACCCTCGGCCTGGCCGTGGCCCTGAGTGTGCAGGTCGTCGGCGTCCTGCTCGTCCTCGCCCTGCTCATCACCCCGGCGGCCGCTGCCACACAGCTCTCGGCCTCCCCGGTGTGGGTGCCCGTGCTCAGCGTGATCTTCGCCGTCACCGCCTCGGTCGGGGGCATCCTCATCGCGCTCGGCTCACCCGTGGTCCCGATCAGCCCGTTCGTCACGACGATCTCCTTCCTCATCTACCTCGTCTGCCGACTCGTCGGCAGCCGCCGGATGAAGGCGCTGGACCGTCGCCGCGTCGCTCGCGCCGCCGAAGAGCACAACACGTCGCTGGCCGCAGCCTGACGACGGCACCGCTTCGTGCCCCGTGGCTGTCAGGCGGAACTGCGGGAGCGGATAGAGTTGGGGGAATGAACAAGCGTGCACTCCTCGCCGGGGGCCTCGCCGCATCCGCGGCCGCCGGCATCTGGGGCGCGGTCATCGAACCGCACCTCTTCGCCGTCCGCCGACACACCCTTCCGGTCCTGCCGGCCGGTGCCGCACCCATCCGGGTCCTCCACGTCTCCGACCTGCACCTGGCTCCCTGGCAGAAGCATCGCGCCGCCTGGGTCAAGGCTCTGACCCGACTCGACCCCGACCTCGTCGTCAACACCGGTGACAACCTCTCGGCCGATATCGTCCCGCGTGTGCTCGACGTCTTCGACGAACTGATCGACGTCCCCGGTGTCTTCGTCCTCGGGTCCAACGACTTCTTCTCCCCGCAGGCGAAGAATCCGGCGACGTATCTGCGCTCGCCGTCCCAGGTCAAGCACCGGGTCGAACCCGATCTCGACGTCAAGGCGCTCATCCGCGGATTCGAAGGTGCGACCGCGCAGCCTGCAGAGACCGCTCGGGGCTGGCATTTCCTCGACAACGCCGAGGCGAGCCTGAGCGTCAAGGGCACCCGCATCGACTTCTGCGGACTCGGCGATGCCCATATCGACCGTGATGACATCCGCTGGAGCAGCGGCACGCCCGGCCAGGGGCGCCTGGACTATCCGCGCTTCGACCCCGAGGCCGGTCTGCGGGTGGGCGTGACGCACGCTCCGTATTCGCGGACATTGGCGGCGTTCGCCTCGGCGGGGGCGGACCTCGTCATGGCCGGGCACACGCACGGTGGACAGATCCGGGTGCCGTTCTGGGGCGCTCCGGTGACGAACTGCGATCTCGACCGAACACGCGCGAGGGGTGTTTTTCCGTACCGGCGAACCCTCGTCGAGATCTCGGCGGGGCTGGGCTTCTCCCCCTACTCACCTGTGCGTTTCTCCTGCCGACCCGAGGTCAGTCTGCTCACCCTCGTGCCCAGAACCCAGTCGCTCAGCGGTTTCTGAAGGTCTGCACAGGGCGAATTCGTTAAACTGGCTCTCATGGTGTCTCCTGAGTCAAATCCCACACCGACCAAAATGGGCGCGTTCATGCAGTTCGTGGCCGTCAGCGCGGTGGCGGGGATCGTCGCCGCCGGTCTGGCCATCCCCGGAGTCGGCGTAGCCACAGCCAGTGCGAACAGTGCGGTTGAGATCTTCGATTCGCTTCCCGCCACCTTGGAGATCAAGGATCTCGGCGAGAAGTCGACGATGCTCGCCTCCGACGGTTCCGAGATCGCGGAGTTCTACTGGCAGAACCGCGTCGAGGTTCCGCTCGACGAGATCTCCGAGGACATGCAGAACGCGACGATCGCCGTCGAGGACTACCGGTACTTCGAACACGGCGGTGTCGACATCGAGGGCATCGCACGTGCAGCGGTGCACAATATGGTGTCCTCGACGACGCAGGGCGGATCGACGCTGACCCAGCAGTACGTGAAGAACGTGCTGGCTGAGAACGCCCATGCCGAAGAGGACGCCGAAGGCGTCGAGGCGGCGAAGGAGTCCGACGGAGTCGAAGGCTATGCGCGCAAACTGCGTGAGGCCAAACTCGCGGTCGCGGTTGAGAAGAAGTACGACAAGAAGGAAATCCTCAACCGCTATATGAACATCAACAACTATTCGGGATCACCGAACGTGTACGGCGTCGAAGCCGCCGCCTACCGGTACTGGGGCATCCACGCCAAGGACCTCAACATCCAGCAGTCGGCGATGCTCGCCGGCATCGTGCAGAACCCATCGGCCTTCAACCCGCAGCGGTTCCCCGATCAGGTGCTCAAGCGTCGCAACACCGTGCTGGGGCAGATGCACAAGTACGGCCACATCACGAAGGAGGAATACGACAAGGCGGTCAAGACCGATCTCGACCTCGATCTGCATGAGACACCGAACGGCTGCACGGCGGCCAAGAGCAATGCGGAGTTCTTCTGCAACTACGTCCAGAACGTGATCATGAACGACGACACCTTCGGGGATACGGCCGATGAACGGCTCGCGTTCCTCCAGCGGGGTGGTCTGACGATCAAGACCAGTCTCAATCCCGATATCCAGAAGATCGCGGACAAAGAGGTCAAGAAGCGTGTGCCCGTCGGCGATCCCTCCGGCGCCGGCCACGCCCTGGTCACCATCGAACCCGGCACCGGCGAGGTCATCGCCATGGCCGAGAACCGCGAGTACACGGCCGGCGAGGTCAAGAAGAAGGACAGGAACAAGAAGACCTCGATCAACTACACCGTCGACAAGAAGCACAACGGCGGCGGCGGTTTCCAGGTCGGTTCGACGTGGAAGCCCTTCGTCCTCGCGGCCTGGCTCAAGGAGGGCAAGAGCCTCAATACCACTGTCAATGCCACGAAACGCAATTTCCCTGCCAGCTCATGGACCTACGACGGTTGCCCGAGCATGGCCGGAGACTGGGATCCGAACAACGCCGGCGACGGTCAGGGCAAGGGCTCGATGACCGCGCTCGAGGCGACGAAGAACTCGGTGAACACCGGTTACGCTGCCATGGGCAACCGAATGAACATGTGCGACATCATGGACACCGCGATGGACCTGGGCATCCGCTACGGCAGCGGTGAGAAGCTGGACTACGAGAATGAGAACGGGTTCATCCAGGCGCTGTCCCCCTCGTCGATCCTGGGAACGACGGAGACTACACCCATCGCCATGGCAGCGGCCTTCGCGGCCTTCGCGAACGAAGGCGAGTTCTGCGGGCCCAAGCCGATCACCGAGATCAAGGACCGCAACGGCGAGAAGCTCGACCTGCCGGGCGAGGGCTGCAAACGCGTCCTCGACAAGGACGTCGCCAAGGGCGTCGCCTATGCGCTGACGCAGACATTCAAAGGCGGTACGACCTCCGGTCTGGGCATCGGAGTCCCTGCGGGCGCGAAGACCGGTACGACGAACTTCGACGTCGGCCACACCTGGCTGCTCGGCTTCACGAAGACCCTGTCCACGGCCGTGTGGACCGGTGATCCATCGGGCACCAGGGACTGGCGCTACGACGGTGCCGGTGCGGTCAGTGGTCACGTCTACGGTGCCACGATCTCCGGTAAGACCTGGCAGGCTTATATGAGCCAGGCGGTCAAGGAGACCAAGGGCAACACCGGATTCCCGAAGCCCAGCAGCAAGTACCTCAAGGGAGGCGGATCCGGAGGCGGGGGTGGCTCCTCGACCAGCGGTCGCAGCGGCGGCGGTGGCGGCGGCACCGGCGGCGGAGGAAACGGCGGTGGCGGCACCGGCGGCGGTGGCGACGGCGGTGGCGGCACCGGCGGCGGTGGCGACGGCGGCGGAGGCGACGGCGGCGGCGATGAGGCACCCGGCCTTGGCGGCAACTGAGCCGACCAACTGAGCCGAAGGGCTGAGCGAGCCGAAGGACTGGGCGTCTCTGCCGAGTGCAGCAGCCCGTGAAGAAGGCGGGGAGGAGCCGATTCCTCCCCGCCTTCGGCCATCCATGCTGTCCCGCTCCTCGGCGGGAGTGCTGACTCGACTCGGACTGAGCTAGTCTGGGGACGGAACCGCGTCGTCGACCGTGCCTGGGACATGCCCGGCAGAATCCGCGCGTCGACGCACACCCTACCGAGGAGAATCATGACCAAGTGGGAATACGTCACCGTGCCGCTCATCGTCCATGCGACGAAGCAGATCCTCGATCAGTGGGGCGAGGACGGATACGAACTCGTGCAGGTCGTACCGGGTCCGGACAACAACGGACTCGTCGCCTACCTCAAGCGCCCGAAGGAATGATCCGCCCGCTTCGCTCCTGAGTGAGGACAGCACATACTCAACCCACTTCGAAAGAGGACCCATGTCCAAAACCCTTGACCGCATCGCCGAGCTCGGCCTCGATCTGCCCGAGATCGCCGCCCCCGCCGGCGCCTACGTCCCGGCGCTGCGAACCGGCAACTACGTCTACACCTCCGGTCAGCTGCCCGTCGTCGACGGAAAACTGCCGGCCACCGGACATCTGGGCACGGATGTCGATGTCGACACCGGCTACCAGCTGGCTCGCACCGCCGGCCTCAACGCCCTGGCCGCGATCGCGGGAGTCATCGGGGACCTCGACCGGATCGTCCGCGTCGTCAAGGTCACCGGCTTCGTCAACTCCGCCGACGACTTCACCCAGCAGCCCGCCGTCATCAACGGCGTCTCCGAACTCTACGGGGAGATCTTCGGCGATCGCGGACAGCACGCTCGCAGCGCCGTGGGAGTGAACACCCTGCCCCTGGGCACCCCCGTCGAGGTCGAAGTCGTCGTCGAAGTCTCAGGCGATGCCGCCTAGCGGACGCACACTGCCCGTCTCGTCGGAACTGCGGTGGCTGCTCGACCACTGGCAGTCCGACGGGCGGTGGCCCGTCCCCGAGGCCCCTCGACCCACCTCGGCGATCGTGCTGATCAGGGACGCTTCCGATGGTCTGGAAGTCTTCATCACCCGCCAACTCGACGCCCGCGGCGTCGAGGACCGCAACCGGTGGGCCTTCCCCACCAGCAGTCTGCGCCCGGGAGATGCGCGGAAGCTCCCGCTGACCGGATGGAACTCCGCCCGCTGCGCCCGCGCGCTGCGCATCGAGAACAGGTCCAGAGCGCTCCACCACTTCTCCGCGGCCGCGCGCATCGCCTTCGCCGCCACCGGCATCCTGCTGGCCGAGGACGTCGACCGAGAACTCGTGGCCGCCCCGCAGACGGACTGGCGCACCACCCGGTCCCGGCTGTTCTCCAACGAGATCACCTGGTCACAGGTTCTGCGCGACCGTGACCTGAAGCTGCGCGCGGACCTGTGCAAACCATGGCTGCGCTGGATCAACACACCGACCCAGCTGCACCGCTTCGACACCACTTTCTTCATCGCCACCGTGCCCTTCGGCCAAGAGGTCGACTTCCTGTCCCCGAACGAGACCTCGGGAGGCTGGAAGCGTCCGGCTCAGGTGCTCGACGAAGTCGGCGGCGATCCCAACAGCATCGGTGCCAGCACCCGCCTCATCGTCGAGAGCCTCACCGAGGTCGCGACCGTGGGTGCGGCCATGGCGCAGGTGCGCAACGTCCACCCGCTGCGCCCGGAGGTCACCCGCGACGACGGCGACTGGAAGATCGTCATCCAGACCGGCAGGGACCCGCACAGCAAGGGCACCCTGCGCGACAGGGCGATCGCCGTCGGCGAGCACGATACCGACCACAGCCCCGGATTCCTGTCCCGCGGCGACGACGATGATGACGAGACAATCGACGAGGAGAGCGACGACTCATGAGAATCCGTGCGAACAATCCCGGCCCGATGACCCTGTCCGGGACGAACACCTACGTTCTCACCAGCCAGGACGACGATGCGGCCGTGGTCATCGACCCCGGCCCGGAGTCGGCTGAGCACCGGGAGGCATTCCTCGCCGAGGTGGGGCACCGGAGCCTGCGTGCGATCGTGCTCACCCACCAGCACGCCGATCACTCGGAGATGCTCGGCAGCGTCGACCGATGGGCCCCCGAAGTTCCCGTCTACGCCGCACTCGACCGCTTCGCCCGCCATGCGGACCCGGTGGCCGACGGCGACCGGATCGCCTTCGGCAACGCCCCTGCCGATGTCCTGCGTGTGGTGTCGACCCCCGGCCACACCAGCGACAGCATCAGCCTCATCCACGCCGGCGCCCTCTACAGCGGCGATACGATCCTGGGGGAGGGAACGACGATCGTGACCCACCCCGAAGGGTCTCTGCGCGACTATCTCAACTCCCTCGACCGGCTGCGCAGCCTGCTCGACGACGAAGCGTTCGCGATCATCGAACCCGCCCACGGCCCCCGCATCGACGACCCAGCCGAGGCCATCGACTACTACCGGGCCCACCGTTTGGAGCGCATCGACCAGGTCAGGGCCGCACTCGACCGGGGAGCGACCACCGCGGCCGCGGTCTGCGACATCGTCTACCACGACGTCGACGCCGGTGTGCGGCCGGCCGCCGAGCAGATCGTCAAGGCCCAGCTGGCCTACCTCGACGCTCTGCCCGCCGCCGACGCCTGAGACCGCGACCGACGCAGGAACGCCCGGACACCGAAGTGTCCGGGCGTTCGAGCGTCAGCGGCGCCGGTGGGCTGGCCCGCCGGAGACGCAGGAGGGTCAGCGGGCGCGGTTGCGCATGCGGTCCATGTCGAGGATGACGACCGAACGGGCCTCGAGGCGGATGAACCCGCGAGCGGCGAAATCGGCGAGGGCCTTGTTCACGGTCTCACGCGAGGCACCGACGAGCTGCGCGAGCTCTTCCTGGGTGAGGTCGTGGGCGACGAGGACGCCGTCCGGAGCCGGCTTCGAGAAACGTGCGGCCAGATCGAGCAGAGCCTTGGCCACACGGCCGGGAACATCGGAGAACACGAGGTCACCGACGGTCTCATTGGTCCGGCGCAGACGCTGAGCCAGGGCCTTGAGGAGGTTCATGGCCGCCTGGGGGCGTTCGTTGAGCCAGGTCGTCAGGTCTTCGTGCTTGAGGCTGAGCAGCTCCGATTGGGAGACCGCGGTCACGGAAGTCGACCGCGGACCCGGATCGAAGAGGCTGAGTTCGCCGATGATCTCGCCGGGTCCGACCACGGACAGCAGGTTCTCGCGGCCGTCGGAGGATTCACGACCGATCTTGAGCTTGCCCGTGGAGACGATGTAGAGCTCATCGCCGGCATCGCCTTCGTTGAAGAGCACGGTTCCCCGACGGAGACTCCGCGGGTTCATGAACTTCATCAATGCACTGGTGGCTTCGTCGTCCAGACCTGCGAAGAGCGTCGCGCCCCGCACCACTTCAATATCCACTGGTTCCTCCTTGTCGTGATAATCACACATAAATCTACCTGGTCAACTGCATCGATACCAGCAAAGACGCGGGAGTGTGGCCCACCAATATGAAAACCGGGCCTGCTCGTCACCGTGCCATCGACACCGTACAGCCGCCATGATCGGCCAGCTGGCGGGTGTGAGGGGCCTCACTGCGGAAACAGGGGGCACGGATTAGGATGGTGAGCTGTGTTGACGGTGGCTGAGAAGAGTGCGCGGAAGTTCGCGCAGGAGACCCCGCTGGGCCGGACCCGGCGGGCACGGAAGATCAATCGGATCCTCGCCGAGGTGTACCCGAACGCGAAGTGCGAACTCGACTTCGACACCCCGTTCCAACTGCTCATCGCCACCGTCCTATCGGCACAGACGACCGATATCCGCGTCAACGCGGTCACGCCCGGCCTGTTCGCCGCCTTCCCCGACGCCCACAGCCTGGCCGCGGCCAATCTCATCGAGGTCGAGGAACTCATCCGCTCCACCGGCTTCTACCGGTCCAAGGCCCGCAATATCGTCAAGCTCGCCGATGACCTCGTCGAGACGCACGACGGTGTGGTTCCCGACGATATGGACGCTCTCGTCAAGCTCGCCGGCGTCGGACGCAAGACCGCGAACGTCGTTCTGGGCAACGCCTTCGACACCCCGGGCCTGACCGTCGACACGCACATGGGGCGCCTGGCCCGACGCTTCGGCTGGACCGAGGAGACCGACCCGGTCAAGGCCGAGAACGACATCGCCGCCCTGTTCCCGAAGAAGGAACTCACCGTCCTCTCGCACCGAGTGATCTTCCACGGACGCCGCATCTGCCATTCCCGCAGACCCGCCTGCGGCGCCTGCCCGCTCACCGCACTGTGCCCCTCCTTCGGCATCGGCGAACTCGATCCGGAGAAGGCCCGGTCCCTCCTCCGGTTCGAAATGTCCCCCGAGGCGACGTCGCAGGCACGATCATGAGCGCCGAGGCCGACCGCCGGTCCGCACGCTCGTCCGACGGACGTTGGGACGGCGAGATCCCGCAGATCCCTCGTGAGTCCGCGACGATCGCCGACGGCGCCCTGCGCTCCCAGCTGGAGACCCTGGCGCACTCGCACGGGTCCCCGCCGTGGATGCGGAGGATGCAGAAGGCCGCCGAGGCCGAGGCCAGGGACGCCGCCGTGCTCATGCTCTTCGGTCGCGGGGGACAGGCCCGCACCGAGGCGGGGCGGGCCGAGAACAGGCGACTGACCGAGCTCGGCGTCGCCGATGTCGACATCGTCCTCCTGCAGCGAGCGGCCACCCTGCGCCACCACCCCGGTCAGGTCGCCTTCCCCGGCGGCGGACGCGATCCGGAGGACCCGTCGATCACCGCTGCGGCACTGCGCGAGGCCGAGGAGGAGGCCGGAATCGCTCCGAGCACCGTCGAGGTGCTCGGCACCATGGACCCTCTCTACATCCCCGTCAGCGGTTTCGAGGTCACCCCCGTCATCGGATACTGGGCGCAGCCGGGTGCTGTGCAGGTGATGGACGAACGGGAGTCCTATTCCGTCTACCGGGTCTCGATCGCCGACCTCGTCGCACCGGCCAACCGCGGCACGTTCTCCCGCCCGGACCTGAAGATCACGACTCCGGCCTTCGACGTCGGCGTGCTCAAGGTCTGGGGGTTCACAGCAGGAGTCCTCGACTACGCACTCGACCACCTCGGCTGGGCAGGCGACTGGGACGCCGGGGTCCCGATCGAGATCGACGACTGACCGCTCGGGCCGTGATCCCGCCTCACCGCCGACCGGCCTTCGTGCGGAACAGCGCGCCGGCCCACGCCATGGCCAGGGCGAGGATGAGAAGACACCAGGCAACGGCGAGGGGCCCGGAACTGCCCATCTCTGTGCCGATGAGCAGTGCTCGCAGGGCGTCGATGACCGGAGTGAGAGGCTGATTGTCGGCGAAGGCCTCCAGCCATCTCGGCATGGTCTCGACGGGTACGAATCCGCTGGAGACGTAGGGGAGGAACAGCAGGATGAAGCCGTAGCCGCTCGCCGATTCGGGTGATCTCGCAGCCAGTCCGATAGCTGCGAAGAGGTAGGTGATCGCCAGTATGTAGAGCGCGACGAGTCCGATGGCCATCAGCCAATCTCCGAATCCGGCCGAGGGACGGAAGCCGATGGTGACGGCAACGAGGATGACGATGGCGGTTGCGAACAGGTTCTTCACCAGACTCGCCGTCACATGTCCGGTGATGACGGCAGAGGCACGCACGGGCATCGTCCGCAGACGGTCGACGAATCCCGAGGTCATGTCGGTGGCCACCGACAGCGATGTCGACGCCGCACCGAATCCGGCGCAGGTCAGGACGATCCCCGGAACCACATAGTCGACGTAGCCTCCGTCGGGGTCAAGCGCGCCTCCGAAGACGAAGGTGAACATGAGCATGAGCAGGACCGGCAGCGCGACCGCCATGAGCAGGGACTCGACGTCACGCAGGGCGTGCCTGAGGCTCCTGCCGATGAAGATCGCTTCGGCACTGAGGCCGTGCGGCCGAGTGCGGATGTTCCGAACCGACGGCGGGGAGACGGGATCTGCGACAGGTGGCGAGGCGGGATGGGTCGTGGCGGTCGGGGGACTGTCTGGCATGGTGGTGACCTCTCTGACAGGCGTTGAAATGACGATTGGCACGCGGCGGTCGAATCGACACGGCGGCCGGCGAGGGCTCAGTGAGGCGAAGTCGCCGAGGTGAAGGTGAGGAAGACATCGTCGAGGCTGGGACTGTGCAGTGACACGGAGGCCTCGGGCGACTCTTCGACCCATGGCTCCAACGCCGAGGCGAGACCGCGGACCGTGCCGTCCGAGGGAGAATCGGCCAAGTGACTGCCATCGGCGGCGCGGATGGCCACAGTGTCCTCTCCGACCCGGGCCTTGAGCTCCTTCGGAGTTCCCAGCCCCGCCAGGCGCCCATGATCGAGCAGACCGATCCGGTCGGCCAGAGCATCGGCCTCATCGAGATACTGGGTCGTGAGGAACACCGTGGCTCCGCCCCGGGCAAGCTCGTCGACCTCGTTCCACAGCTGCTGCCGTGAGCGGGTGTCGAGCCCTGTCGTGGGCTCGTCGAGGATGAGCACCTCGACCGGGACGACGAGACTGAGGGCGAGGTCGAGCCGGCGTCGCATACCACCGGAGAGGGTGCCGACGCGGGTCCTCATGAAGCTCGCGAGACTGAGCCTGTCGGCGAGCGTCTCGCTCCTCTCCTTCGCCTCCCGCCGTCCCAGACCGGAGAGCCTGCCGAGCAGGACGAGGTTCTCCGCTGCCGTGAGGTGGGCGTCGACGGCGGCTGATTGGCCGGTGACGGTGAAGAGTCGCTTCGCCTCGGCGGGGTCGGCGTGCACATCGACATCCATGACCCGGACGGTTCCGGCGTCGGCGCGGAGCAGGGTGGTGAGGACGTTGATGCAGGTCGTCTTCCCGGCTCCGTTGGCTCCGAGCAGAGCGAACACCTCGCCCCTGTCGACCTGGAGATCGAGTCCGTCGAGGACGGTCTTCGCGCCGAACGCCTTGCTCACGCCGGTGAAGGCGATTGCGGCATGCTGGGCTTCGTCCGCAGACGGTGCGCGTGCGTGTCGTGAGATCTGGGTGCGGTCGGTTCCGCCCGATGCTGTTCCGGTGATGTCGCGATCGGCCATGGCTGCGTCCCTTCTCGAGAAGTCTCTCTCTGGAGGCATCTGTGTATGTCGAAAACTGTATATGACAGTAACACGCAATATATGACGTACACAATATAGGATGGCGAAATGAGCACAGATGATCCGATCGAGCAGCTTCCCAGCGGTATCGCTCTGGCGTGGGGTGTGGCCGCGACTCCGCAGCGGGGACCCAAGCGTGAGATGAGTGTGGAGAAGATCGTCGACGCCGCGATCGAGCTCGCCGATAGGGAGGGCATCCAGGCGGTGTCGATGTCGGCAGTGGCGAAACGGCTCGGCTATACGCCGATGTCGCTCTATCGCTACGTCAGTTCCAAGGACGATCTGCTGCTGCTGATGCAGGAGGAGGCGACCGGACTGCCGCCCGAGGCGGGGGAGGAATCGCCCGGTTGGCGGACCCGACTGCGAGAGCTCTACGAGGCGGCCTCCCAGGTCTACGTCAGTCAGCCCTGGCTGCTGTCCCTGCCGATCACCGGCAGTCCTATCACGCCGAACAGCTCTGCTTGGCTGGAAGCGGGGCTCGCAGCGCTGGCGGAGACCTGCCTGACGCAGGACGAGCGCATCGCCGCCTCTCTGCTCGTCACCGGTGCCGCCCGGTGGAAGGGGCTGGTCATGGCCGGCTACGAGGAGGAGAGCCGGACCAGCGGTCTGAGCGCCGAGGAGGTGGCCGCGCGGGAGGCTCGGCTCTTCGACGCCGTCATCACCGTCGACGGATATCCGTCTCTGCGGCGGGCGATCGACGCCGGCGTCTTCACCTCGGAGCCCGATCCCTTCGACTTCGGATTCGAACGGGGCCTCGACGGCCTGGAGGCCTATATCGATCGGGTCGCTCGCGAGCGCAGCGGTGCGCTGACCGATCCGCCGGCCGAGGATCCGGCTTCGCAGGGCGGGCGGGGCAGTGGGAGCAGCTCGGACGACGCAGAGGACTCGTCCGTGATCAGCGATGATGACCCCGATGTCGTGGCGGACAAGAAGTTCAGAGAGGCTCAGAAGGCGGTCAAGCAGGCGCAGAAGGTCCTGGCCGAGGCGCGCAAACGAGAACGTCAGACGCTGCGCGAGGCGAAGGAACGAGTCGCAAAGCGCCGCTGAAGCGCACCTCGGCTCGGTCTCCGGACCGAGCCTGAGAGGAGGTCACCGGCGCCGGGAGCGGCCGAGACGACGACAGCGGCGCCGACCGTGTGGTCGGCGCCGCTGTCTGTGATCGGGTCTCAGTATCGCGGTCCCGAGGGGTTCTTCAGTGCCCGCTTGACGGAGGCGATCAGGGACTTGGCCGAACCGATCGCTGTTCCCGGGACCGGATTGCCCTTCTTGAACAGCGGGAGCGCGACGCGGACGAGGGCGATCGCGATGACGGCAAGGATGCCGAAGACGATGAGGAAGCTGCCCCACCACGGCCAGCCGAGGCCCTCATGGAAGGCGGCGGCACCGGCGAAGATCACCATGAACGACGACAGGAAGAGCAGGAAGAGGGCGGCGACTGCCAGACCCGCCCCGATGCCCAGGTTCTTGGCACCGGCAGTGGCCTCGGCCTTGGCCAGCGCAATCTCTTCCTCGGCGATCGCTTTGGAATCGTCGCTGATGCCTTTGATCAGTTCGCTGATCGACCTCTCGGCCATGAGTGCTCCTAAATCGAGAACGGGGACAATCTAACTTAAGAGTAGTCTGAAGGCGCCCTGCGGCCAAGGCGAATCGGCGGGCGAACCCGCCGGATCCGGACCGATTCGCCGCATCGATCCGTCCCCGGCGGGCCGCGTCACCGTCGCGATCACTGGGGCCGGTCGGCTCAGACCTCCGCCACCGACTTCTCGATGGTCTCCATCACCGAGGCATCGGCCAGGGTCATCGTATTGCCGATCTCGCGATTCTCCGCGACGTCCTTGAGCAGACGCCGCATGATCTTGCCCGAGCGGGTCTTCGGCAGGTCGGTGACGATGTGGACCTTCTTCGGCTTCGCGATCGGACCGATGTCCTTGCCCACGTGCTGTCGCAGCTCCTCTGCCGTCTCGGCGGAGTCCTCGATGCCGTTGGACACGATGACGAAGGCGATGACGGCCTGACCCGAGGTCTCATCGGCAGCACCGACCACGGCCGCCTCGGCGACCTTGGAATGGGCGACGAGGGACGACTCGATCTCCGCGGTCGACAGACGGTGACCGGAGACATTCATGACATCGTCGACGCGTCCGAGGAACCAGATGTCGCCGTCGGCGTCGCGACGGGCACCGTCCCCGGCGAAGTACGTGTTCGGGAACCGCGACCAGTAGGTGTCCTTGAAGCGCTCGGGGTCTTTCCAGATTCCGCGCAGCATCGCCGGCCACGGCTGGCGGATGACGAGGAGTCCGCCTTCGGGGCCGGCCGGGTTCTCACCGGTATCGTCGACGACGTCGACCGAGATGCCGGGGATCGGCGCTTGGGAGGAACCGGGTTTGGTCGACTTCACCCCGGGCAGGGGAGCGATCATGTGGGCGCCGGTCTCCGTCTGCCACCAGGTGTCGACGATCGGGCAGCGCTCGCCGCCGATCACCCGGTGGTACCAGCGCCAGGCCTCGGGGTTGATCGGTTCGCCGACGCTGCCGAGCAGGCGCAGGCTGGACAGGTCGTACTTCGCCGGGATCTCCTCGCCCCACTTCATGAAGGTCCGGATCGCCGTGGGCGCGGCGTAGAGGATCGTGGCCTTGTACTTCTCGACGATCTCCCACCAACGGCCCTGATGCGGGGTGTCCGGAGTGCCCTCGTAGACGATCTGGGACACGCCCGCGGCCAGCGGGCCGTAGGTGACATAGGAATGCCCGGTGACCCAGCCGACGTCGGCGGTGCACCAGAAGACGTCGGATTCGGGTTTGATGTCGAAGACGGCCTTCATCGAGTACAGCACCTGGGTGAGGTAGCCGCCGGAGGTGTGGAGGATGCCCTTGGGCCTGCCGGTCGTACCGGAGGTGTAGAGGATGAACAGCGGGTTCTCCGAGTCGAAGAACTCGCATTCGTGCTCCGGGCTGGCCTGCCCGACCGTGTCGTGCCACCACTGGTCGCGCCCATCGGTCATGTCGATGTCCTGCCCGGTGCGCTCGACGACGAGGACATGCTCGACCGGGGTGTCGCCGGACGACAGGGCCTCGTCGACGGCGGGCTTGAGGCTGGTGGGCTTGGCGCGGCGGTAGCTGCCGTCGGCGGTGATGACCACGCGCGCTTCGGCGTCGATGATGCGTGAGCGCAGCGCATCGGCGGAGAAGCCGCCGAAGACGACGGAATGAGCCGCGCCGAGGCGGGCGCAGGCCAGCATCGAGATCATCGCCTCGGGGATCATCGGCAGGTAGATGGCGACGCGGTCGCCGGCTCGGACACCGAGGTCGGTGAGCGTATTGGCCGCCTTCGACACCTCGGCGAGCAGCTCGGCATAGGTGAAGATGCGGGAGTCTCCCGGCTCACCCTCGAAATTGATGGCCACGCGGTCGCCATTGCCTGCGAGCACATGGCGGTCGAGGCAGTTGTAGGCGACATTGAGTCTGCCGCCGACGAACCACTTCGCAAACGGCGGGTTCGTCCAATCGAGGACCTCACCGAAGTCCTCGTGCCAGTCGACGAGATCGCGGGACTGCTCGGCCCAGAAGCTCAGGTAGTCGGCCTCGGCCCGTTCGTACTCATCGGCGCCGACATTGGCGGTGGCTGCGAACTGCTCTGGTGGGGCAAAGGTCTCGGCCTGCTCAGCGGTGCTTTCGGTCATTCTTCCCTCCGACTCCTTTGGTGGATTGAAAATTCTAGTTGCACTGTATACCCGCCTGCCTGGGCCGAACAGCGAAGTTTTCGGCGATCAGCGGGGGAGGTGGGGGTAGCCACAGCGGGCCGAACGTGGTAAGGGTCACAAACGGGCATCCGCAACGCGCGAAACGGAGCATCCGGAGGGCGCGGAGGGCATGAATGAGTGCACAGGGGCCCTGTGTTCTGCAAGGATGGGACCAGAGTCTGTCGGGATCCGTGTCCCGGACAGATACAGCAACACTGTTCCCTTTCCCCGAGATCGAGTGGAGTAAGCGATGAGTTCGCCGCAGCATCCAACCGGGTCCGGACCACAGCCGTGGCAGGATCAGCCCCCGCAGCAGCCGGGGCAGAACATGCCCCAGCCCGGCGGCCAGCCACCGGCCCACGGACCGGGCCCGGGGCCGGGGCCGTTCGGGTCGGCTCCCGGTCCGGCCTACGGCTCCGCACCCGGGCAGCAGTACGGCTCTGCGCCCTTCGGTTCTGCACCCGGTCAGAACGCCTCGGCCCCGGCCCCCTACGGCTCCGGTCCTGCCCAGTACGGATCTGCGCCCGGGCCCTATGGTTCGGCTCCGGGTCCCTACGGGTCCGCCCCCGGACCCTACGGATCTGCGCCGGGCCAGTTCGGCGCGGCACCTGCGCCGAAGCAGGCGTCGGGCCCCGGACTCATCGGTCCGTTGACTCTGCGTGATCTGTTCCTTCTCTTCGCGGGTCTGCTCGCCCTCATCACACTGTTCGTGCCGTACCGCGATTACGGGTTCGACACTATGACCCTGTGGCACTGGAACGTCGCGGACATGGGCGCACTCGTCTTCAACGTTCTGGCGATTCTGCTGCTGGCGACGGCCGTGCTCGTCAACAAGCTCGGCAGTGGGCGACTGCGGGTCGGCTCGCTCAGCCTCGACCAGTTCATCTCGGTGCTCTCGGCGATGGCCTTCACCTACGCCTTCATCGACTTGCTCACCTCGGCGATCTACTGGCATGTGGGCGCCTACCTGGCGTTCTTCGCCGCGCTGCTTGCCTTCTTCGCCGGCGTGTTCACCATGATCCCCTTCTTCGCCCGCGAATTCACCGGTCGCGAAGACATCGAGAGCCACCCGAAGGCTCGACCGGTGTCCAAGCACACGCCTCACCCGGCCCCCGTGGCCAATGTGCCCGGCGGTGCACCCGGATTCGCTCCCTACGGCGCGGCCCCAGCCGGTGCGGGTCAGCCGGGTGGACCCGTCCAGCCCGGACCCGGCCAGCCCGGTGCGCCGAGCCAGCCCGGTGGGCCGAGCCAGCCCGGACCCGGTGAGTTCGGCCAGCCCGGACCCGATCAGTTCGGGCAGCAGAGCCAGTTCGCCGCTCCCGATCAGCCCGGCGCACAGCAGTACGGGCAGCCTGTCGGCCAGCAGCCCGGCGCACAGGCATACGGGCAGCCTGACCACCAGCGGTTCGGGCAGCCGGACGACGGTCAGCGTCCCAGCCCCTACGCACCGCCGCAGGAACAAGATGCTGAGCGCCAGGCGAGCGCCTATTCGGCACCGGCCGAGGGCCGAACCGCCGATCAGGACTCCGCTTCGCCGGCCGGTGAAGCGAAGGCTGCCGATGATTCGGCAGAGGCGTCGGGCGACTCGTCCGAGCAGCCGACGCACAGCACCGGTGACGGTCAGACCTACCTCGGCGCACGCGATTCGGATGCCCCGCAGCATTCGCAGGCCGAGCCCACTCAGGCCTTCGGCTTCGGCGCGGGCCGCGAGCAGGCCGATGCCCGTGATGAGCAGACCTTCGCCTCCGCTCAGTCCTCCGCACCCGAGCAGCAGGTCGCGGACAGCGGTGACGATTCGCCCTCCGGTGCGGCGGCAGCCGCCGGAGCCGGTGGCCTCGGTGCCGGAGCGGCAGTCGCCGGAGCCGCGGCGAATTCGGATTCCGAACGTCGTCGCGGTCGCCACGCCGCCCCGGACTCCGAGGCAGCCAACGAGGCCGGCAGCCCGCAGACAGACGAGCCGGTCGCAGACGCGGACTCGACCGACGAGGAAGCCTCGACAGTCGTCTCTCCGGCGGACAGCAGCGACCTCGTGTCGAAGGTCAATTCGAAGTCCTCGGACACGAACGCCGCCGGCGACGAATCCTTGTCGTCAAGCGGTCAGACCTCTCAAGGGCGGTCGACTGCCGCCGCGGAGCCGACGGCCGCTGCCGAGAGCGAGGAGCCGACTCAGTACGTGCCCGTCGCCTCCTACGGCGACCGGGCGGGAGCACATGACGACGCGGGACCAGGTTCCGCCCGGACGGACGAGGACACCGTGGCGCAGACGGCCATCGACAGCGAACCGGTGCCCAGCGACGCCGGGCAGGACAACCGTCAGGACGCCGGTCGCCCCATCATCCAGGCGTTCTGGTTCGCCGTGCCCGAACCTCGCGAAGCCGTCGACCCGACCACGGGAATGCCGGTGTTCACGATCTACCCCGGCGATTGGTATCTCAGCCTCGAGGACAACGGATCCTGGTTCAAGGTCCGCGACACCGACGGCAAGGAAGGGATCCTGCGCAATATCGAAGGAATCCAGCGCGGCTGAACCGGCGGGTGCCGTCGAACCGGTGAGCACCGACTCGAACGTCGCAGCTGTGGACACAGCGTGGGCCAGACGGTGCGGGCAGGCCCCGCACCCTGCGAAGGCCCGAGACGAAAATCGACGCTGACCAGGGGCGACGACCCAGGTGCACCGAAAGGGGCGCCTCCTGTGACTCGAACTCACAGGAGGCGCCCCTTCGCCGTCGTATCCACAGGGGCCCACCCTGATCTGGTGCTCACATCGAGGCCCGCGACAGGCTCGGCACATGCAAGTAGCCCTCATCACCGACCTCGGCGCGATCACCGAGGAATGCGCCCGGGTGGCCGAAAGCCTCGGGGTGATGCTCACCGTTCTGCCTCCCGACTCAGGAGGATGGCAGTCGGCTTCTCTCATCCTCCTCGGCGAGGATGTCAGGGAAGCCCCCGTGACCGACCGCGCCGACCGCATCCTCGTCGTCCTCGACGACGACGAACCCGGCTCGACCTGGGCGAAGGCGGCCCAGCTCGGCGTGGACCAACTGGCCGTGCTGCCGGCGGCCGCAGAATGGCTGAGCGGACGGATGATCGCGGCCATCGAACCTCCCGTCGCCCCGGGCACCACTGTCGGAGTCGTCGCCGGATGCGGCGGTGCCGGAGCCTCCGTCCTCGCCTGTGCGCTCGCCCGACGGGCCGGTGCCGATCACAGCACCGTGCTCGTCGACGCCGATCCGCTCGGCGGCGGCCTCGACCTCGTCCTCGGAGCCGAGCAGGTCCCCGGACCCCGCTGGACCGACCTCAGCGCCTCCCGCGGACAGCTGCGCCCCTCGACGCTGGCCGATGCGCTGCCCCGCCATGATGGACTGGCTCTGCTGTCCTGGGGCCGTGATGACACCGTCGACCTCGATCCGGACGTGTTCGACGATTTCCTCGCCGCAGCCGGTCAGGCCTTCGACCTCGTCATCGTCGACCTGCCCCGCCACGCCCC
This sequence comes from Candidatus Brevibacterium intestinavium, assembly GCA_019117545.1. GTDB lineage: Bacteria > Actinomycetota > Actinomycetes > Actinomycetales > Brevibacteriaceae > Brevibacterium > Brevibacterium intestinavium. The sequence continues at coordinate 14,758 of DWZN01000092.1, read as the reverse complement.
ACCCCAGTGGACCCGGCGCTGCCACCACGTGCTGCTCGTATCCCCGGCCCGGGTCCGCTCCGCTGTGGCCGCCTCCCAGGTCGCCAAACGACTCTCGCAGGCGCACCCGGATGTCCGCCTCGTCGTCCGCGAGACCGGAGCCGGAGGCCTCGACTCCGAACTCCTCGCCGATTCCATCGGGTTGAGCCTGGCCGGCAGCATCCGCGATGACCGCGGACTGTCCGCCGCCGTCGACCGCGGTGAGGGCATCCCCGGAGGCGCTCACCTCGGCCGCCTCGTCGATCGGCTGCTGGGGGAGTGGGTGGAATGAGCGAATGGCTCGACGCCTCCCTCGTCGCCGAGGTCCGCAAGACCCTGCTCGACAAACCGGGACCCGTGACCACTGCGGCCGTCGCCGAGGCGGTCCAACGCACCGGACGCGTCCTCGGCTCGTCCGCCCTGCTCGAGCTCGTCACCCGGCTGTCGGCACAGCTGTCCGGGGCCGGGCCCCTGCAGTCCGTGCTCGAGGTGCCGGGCACGACCGACGTGTTCGTCAACGGTCCCCGGGAGATCTTCGCCGACACCGGCGACGGCCCCCAGCTGCTCGACCTGTCCCTGGGGTCCGAGGACGAGGTGAGGTCCCTGGCGGTGCGGCTGGCCGCGCTCGGCGGACGTCGCCTCGACGATGCCAGCCCCTATGTCGATGTGCGCCTGCCCGACGGGGTGCGGATGAACGCGATCGTCCCACCGATCTCGGCAGAGACGACCACGATCTCGTTCCGGGTGCCCAAACGCTCCGGATTCCCCTTCTCCCAGCTGTGCGCCGAGGGGTTCGTCCCCGACGAGATCAGCCCCCTGCTCGCCGAGGCGGTGGAGGCACGGGCGAACATCCTCATCTCCGGAGGCACCGGGACGGGCAAGACGGCCCTGCTCGGTGCCCTGCTCTCACAGGTCGGGGCCGATCAGCGCATCGTCATCGTCGAAGACTCCCGCGAACTCATCGTCACCCATCCGCATGTCGTCCAGCTCGCCGCCCGGCAGGCCAATGTCGAAGGCGGTGGGGAAGTGACCCTGACCGATCTGGTGCGCAACGCCCTGCGGATGCGGCCCGACCGCCTCGTCGTCGGTGAGTGCCGTGGGGCGGAGGTCAGGGACATGCTCACCGCTCTCAACACCGGCCACGAGGGAGGGTGTGCGACGATCCATGCGAACACCGCCGATGCCGTGCCCAGCCGGGTCGCCGCCCTCGGGGCGCTGGCGAGCATGAGCCCGGCCGCAGTGTATTCGCAGTTCTCCACGGCCATCGATCTCGTCGTCCATCTGCGCCGGTCCGGCTCCGAGCGGGGCGTGACGGAACTGGCGATCCCGACCCGGACGGGAGCCGATGGGGTGGTGATGGAACCGGTGTGGGGCAGGCCCTCACCATCGTCCGGAGGGACCGTCAACCGGCGGGCACTGGCACGGTTCGAAGCCGTGCTCGAGCAGAAGTCGGCCGGATGATCGTCCTCACCGCCGTCCTCGTGGTCGCAGGCATCGTTCTTGCCGCCCCCTCGGACCCGGGCGCGCGTCTGCGGCAGCTTCTGCCCCGTGACGACGATGATGCCGGGCGGCCGGCACGTGGGCTCTTTCGCCGAGGCGGGACGCCGGCGGATTCGCAGGCCGAGAGACTGTGGGCGATCGCCGCGGTCGAGTACTGCGCCCATCTGCTCAGGGTCGGAATGACCCCGCAGGCGGTGATGGCGACCCTGAGCCGCCAGAACGAGGCCCTGGCACCGATCTCGCGAGCGATCTCCCTGGGGGAGGAGCCGGGCCGGGCCATCGCCACCCGCAGCGCCGCACTGCCCGGGCCCGCCGCCGAAGTGTTGGCGGGGATGGCTGCCGTGTGGACCGTGTCCGAACGCTCCGGAGCGCCCGCGGCCGAGATGATCCTGCGCTACGCCTCCGCCCAGCGCGACGCGCTCGACGCGGAACGCGAACGCCGGATCGCGATGGCCGGACCGAAGTCGACGGTGCGGGTGCTCAGCTGGCTGCCGCTCATCGGCATCGGCCTGGGGCTGCTCATCGGAGTCGAACCCGCTCAGCTGGCCACCGGCCTGCCCGGGCAGCTGAGCCTCGGTGGGGGTGTGGCCCTCTACGCACTCGGGCGCTGGTGGATGAGGACGATGATGCTGCGGGCGCAGCGGTGATCGTGATGCTGCCCGTGCTCATCGCAGCCTTCGTCGCGATCGGGGTGCTGCTGTGGTCGGACACGACCCAGTCCCGCCTGCAGGGGCTGCTCGGCCGGCCCGGTGACGGGCCCGGCTCCGGAACAGACCACGGGACCGGTTCGGTCTCAGAGCGCACCGGCCCGTCCGTGGCCGATGATCAGCTGGCGTTCGATCTCGACCTCGTGGCGATCTGTCTGACCTCGGGCCTGCCGATTCCCGTCGCCCTGGCTCTGACGGCCGAGGCGACCGAGGACCGTTCCGGGCTCCAGCGGATCGGGAGAGCGATGACGATCGGCGGTCGGAAACTGGCAGAGGACGACCGGCTGCTGCCGGTTCTCGAGGTCTTCGAATTCTCCGAGCACACCGGAGTCGGTCCGGCTCCGCTCATCGAATCCGTGGCCAAGGAGCTGCGTGACTCCTCCCGACGTCGACAGCAGGAGGCCGCAGCGGCGCTGGGGGTGCGGCTGGTCCTGCCCTTGGGTGTGTGCATCCTGCCGGCCTTCCTGCTGCTGTCCGTCGTGCCGGTCGTCATCTCCCTCCTGTCGGATCTGGAGACCGTGTTCTTCTGAACGGGAGCTGAACCGGTTTTCAGGAACGGCCGATAGGCTCGACACATGTCACCGGTCACACCCTTCAGCCAACTGTCCAGCGTCGAACAGGCGGAAGAATACGCTGAGAAGCTCTTCGTCGGTCGATCCGTGCGATTGCGTCCCCTGCGTGAGGACGACCTGCCCTATCTCGAACAGTGGTGGTACGACCCCTCGATCGTCGTGCTGCAGAACCACACGGTCCTGCCGCGGCCCGAAGGGGGAGTCTCGGAACAGTTCTCCCAGTGGAGTGCGAACACCTCGAGCGACGCCGTGGGCCTGAGCATCGAACTCATCGACACCGAGGAGTTCGTCGGCCATGTCACCCTCTACGGACGCAATCCGATCAACCAGTCCGCGACTCTGGCCATCGTGCTCGGCCCTGAGTTCCACGGCCGCGGCTACGGCTCCGACGCCGTGCGCCTGGCCGTGAATTACGGCTTCCTGCAGTTGGGACTCAATCGCATCGAGCTGCAGACCTGGGCGTTCAACACCCGCGGCATCGCCTCCTATGCGAAGGCCGGATTCGTCGAGGAAGGCCGTCGCCGTGAGGCCGTGTTCTTCAACGGGCGCCGCCACGACGAGGTGATCATGGGCATTCTCCGCGACGATTGGGCGAGCAACTCCTGAACCGCGACTTCGACGCCGACGACTGTGGACGGCATCACCACTCGAACGTCCATGGCCTGTGGACGGCCGAACGGTATCCACAGGCCGGCTCTCTCCTCTGGACAGGCTCACGTCCTGCCTCGCAGGCTGAAGATCCGCTCGCAGAGTGCGAACGGATCCGCTGCCAAGGAGGAGAGCATGAGCACCACGTCATCCGCACCGGAGACCGAGGCCCCACCCGCCGAACCGGTCGCTGACCACGAGGCCGCCGACGAGTTCTGGGGAGCCGACACCGGAGCGACCACCGCCGAATACGCTATCACCACGCTTGCCGCCTGCGGATTCGCAGCCCTGCTCGTCGTGATCCTCAAATCCGAACCGATCAAGGAACTCGTCACCGGGGTCATCCAGACGGCACTCGGAATGGGAAGCTGAACCGAGATGGAACGCGGGCGCTCCCGTCAGCGGTTGACGGACCAGGAGCAGGACTCGGGCACGGCGACCGCCGAATTCGCCGTGGTCATGCCGGCCATCGTGGTCCTGGTCGTTCTGCTCACGGGAGCCGCCGCGGTCGGCTTCTCCCAGCTGCGCGCCTTCGACGCGGCACGATCGGCCGCCCGCGAGATCGCCCGAGGCGAGCCCCAGGCTGCCGTCGTGGCCGAAGCGAGGAAGCATGCGGGGACGTCATCGACGGTGTCGGTCCGCGCCGATGGCGGGTACTCGGTCGTCACGGTCACCATCAGCCTGCCGGCCGCGATCTTCTTCCTCGACACCGTCGATGCCTCCGCCACTGCCAGGTACGAAGGGGACAGAGGCGAACCGTCATGACGAACATCGTCGTCGGGCTCTGCTCCATCGTGTTCGTGCTCGTGACCGCGATCGGCAGCCTCGGTCAGGCCTTCGTCGCCCACAGCCGGGCCCAGAACGCCGCGGACCTGGCAGCACTGGCTGCCGCGGATGCCGTGCGCGGACTGGCCACGGGCGAGCCCTGTGAGATCGCCGAGGAGGTGGTCGAACGCAATGGTGGCCAGATGAGCGACTGCCGTGCCTCGCTGAGCGAACAGTCGGCCTATGTCGCGGTCGACGTCGACATACCGGGTCCGCTTCCGAAGGTCAGGGAGAAGGCCGTGGCCGGAAAATGACGCGCTCAGTCGAGCACGGTGCGCAGCAGACGCAGTGCGGCGTCCTTGTCCAAGGGCTCGTTGCCGTTTCCGCATTTCGGTGACTGCACGCAGGACGGGCACCCGTCGACGCATTCGCAGGCCGCGATGGCCGACCGCGTCGCCGACAGCCAGTCCTCGATGACCTCGCTGCCGCGTTCGGCGAAGCCGGCGCCTCCGGCCAGCCCGTCGTAGACGAACACCGTGGCCAGCCCCGTATCCGCGTGCAGCGCCGTCGAGACCCCGCCGATGTCCCACCGGTCGCAGCCGGCGAAGAGCGGCAGGAGACCGATGGAGGCGTGTTCGGCGGCATGCACGGCTCCGGGCAGGTCGCCGGAGGCGACCTCGGCGTCATCGAGCACCGTCTGCGGGATCGTCCACCACACGGCCTTCGTCTGCAGAGTGCGTTCGGGCAGATCGAGTTCGTGCTCGGCGATGATCGCACCGCCCCTCTTCGCCCGCATCCGGTAGGCGACGACCTGGTCCTTGACGTCGACGGTGCCGCTGCACACGGCCGTGCCCGAGGGCAGGACCCGCTGGGAGTCGGTGCTCACGATCGCGATCTCCGTCTGCGACCGCGGCTGGGTGGTGTAGTCGACCTCGGTGCGTTCGACCGCGACGATCTTCTCCTCGAGGTCGAGATCGAGCACGATGAAGTCGACGCCCTGATGAGTGTAGACGGCTCCCGGATGGGCGCCCGTGTGCGCTCCGGACTCGTCGACCGTGCCCAGCAGCGTCCCGGTGCTCGCCTCCACGAGGGTGAACTGGCCGCCCCCGGTCCCGCGGATGTCGGCCAGATCGGCAGCCGGGGTGTCCTTGGCCCAGAACCATCCGGTCGGACGGGCCCGCAGCATCCTCTTCTCGACGAGGTCATCGACGACCTCGGGCGAGTTGACCGGGAAGTGCGTAAGATCCGCCGACTTCAGAGGCACCTCGGCGGCGGCTGCACACAGATGACTGGAGAGCACATGCGGATTGCCCGGGTGGATGACCCCGGCATCGACGGGCGAGTCGAAGATGACCTCGGGGTGGTGGACGACATAGGTGTCGAGCGGGTCGTCACGGGCGATGAACACGGCCATCCACCGCTGTCCGGCCCGACCGGCCCGCCCCGCCTGCTGCCACAGCGAGGCCAGGGTCCCCGGCCACCCGGAGATGATGACGAGGTCGAGACCGGAGATGTCGATGCCCAATTCCAAGGCGCTCGTCGACGCCACGGCCAGAAGCTGGCCCGAACGCAGAGCCGTCTCGAGCATTCGTCGCTCCTCGGCCAGATAGCCTCCCCGGTAGGCGGCGACCTTGCCGGTCAGCGACTCGTCGATCTGCCCGAGCTGGTCGCGCACGGTCTGGGCCAGCGCCTCGGTGCCGCGACGGGAGGCGATGAAGGTGATCGACCGGTAACCGGCGCACATCGAATCGGTGATGACGTCGGCGGCTTCGACCAGACCGCTGCGCCGGTCCCCGCCGGGGGAGACCGGGGGCTCCCACAGGGCGAAGCTGCCCGAGGCCCGCGGGGAGGAGTCGGCGGTCACGGCATGAACGTCGCGGCCGGTGAGCTTGGCGAAGGCCGCATCGGGTTCGGCCATCGTCGCCGAGGCGCCGATCACGACCGGAGCGGCACCGTAGTGGGCGGCGATGCGCAGCAGACGGCGGAGGATCAGGGCCACATGGGAGCCGAACACTCCGCGGTAGCGGTGAGCCTCGTCGACGACGATGTAGCGCAGGGACTTGAACAGGCGGGTGAAGCGTTCGTGCTGAGGCAGGATGGACCGGTGGAGCATGTCCGGATTGGTGAACACGATGTTCGCATGCCGCCTGGCCCAGTCCTTCGACGCCTGCGAGGTGTCCCCGTCATACGCGGCTGGACGCATCCCGCGGACGATGAACCGTTCGAGCTTGGCCAGCTGATCGGCCGCCAGCGCCTTGGTCGGGGCGATGTAGATGGCCGAGTCGGTGCGCAGCCTGTCACGGCTGGCCTGGATCGATTCGAGCACCGGCAGCCAGAAGCCCAAGGACTTGCCCGATGCCGTCGGGGTGGCGATGACGACATCGGAGCCGTCCCTGGCCGTGGCCGCGGCCTCGAGCTGGTGCTGCCACAGGGAGTCGACGCCGATGGCGTGGCAGGCGTGCCGGAGCTCCTCATCGATCCATTCGGGCCATTCGGCGTCGGACTCGAAGCGCTGCGGGATGTCGCGGACGTGGACGATGCGCTCATCCCGGGCACCGAAACCGGTGACGATGTCGAGGAGAGCAGAGGAGGCCATGGGTCAATTATGGCGCAGTCGTTAGGATTCTTCTGTGACTGATCTTCCGCTGACCCGCCTGGGCGAGGCCCTCTACCGTGCCGGATACACCGAACCGCGGCTGCGGCAGTTCTGGGGCTCTGCGGCCTCCGAGGCGCTGACGCGCAATAACGCCGCTCCCGCCATCCACCACTGCACCGACGTGCTGGCCGCGAAGACGGCCGGCGCCTTCGACCGCGGTCTGGCGAGTCTGGCGCTGCTGTTCCACTTCCACCGCCGCGTCGCTGTCACAGACGTTCGGCAGGTGCTGGGCGAGACCGTCGACACCGCCGCCGAGGCGGGGCTGATCGACATCGAGGCAGGCGAGGCGATCGCCCCGTTCGCTCTCACCCCCTATGACCTGCCGGTGGGTGTGCCGCGCGGCTTCCGCACCGGGGACGAGAACCTCTACCTGGTGGCCGATCACGGCACACTCGTCACCCCGGAGACCCTCGGCCGCGAGTACGTGCTCGGCCTCGGTGGGGCGGGACGGACCCTGGTGAACCTGACCCCGCGAGACCAGGTCGACGTGGCCGCCGACATCGGCACCGGCTGCGGCATCCAGGCCCTGCTGCTGGCCCGCCACAGCAGACGGGTCATCGCCACCGACATCTCACATCGTGCCCTGTCACTGGCTGCGCTGTCGGCCGAGATCAACGGGGTGAGCACGATCGAGTTCCGGCACGGGTCACTGCTCGACCCGCTGACGGAGCGTGTCGATCTGCTCGTATCGAACCCGCCGTTCGTCATCACTCCGCGCAGCACGGACACGACCTTCGAGTACCGGGACGCGGGGATGACCGGAGACGCTCTGGTCCGACGGCTGTTCACCGCCGTCCCCGCGGTCCTGACCCCGGGCGGTCGCAGCGTGTGCCTGGGCAACTGGGAGACCACCTCGGGCAACGACGAGGGACCGGAGGCCTGGGTGGGTGAGGCCGACACCTCTGTGCTCGTCATCGAACGCGAGGCCCTCGACCCGGTCGCCTACGCCGAGACGTGGATCCGCGACGGAGGGATCGCCCGTGCCACACCGGCCTGGGACTGCGCCATCGCCGACTGGCTCGATGACTTCGCCTCCCGCAGCGTCGAACAGGTCGTCTTCGGCTATGTGCTCATGGCCAGGTCGCAGAGCGCGGACGACGGCGTGTTCCGGGCGCGGGAGCGGGTCACCTCGGCGCCGGCGAACAACCCGCACGGACTCGCCGAGTTCCTCACCACGGTCTTCGCCATCAGGTCCTGGCTGGCCTCGGCCGGCCCGGAGGAGATCGCCGCCACCGCCTTCACCCGGTCCCCGGGCCTCGTCGAACACCGGCATTTCGTGCCCGGCCAGTCCGAACCGAGTTCGATCACGCTGGAGCAGGGCATCGGATTCGGGCAGGTCTTCGACCTCGACACGGCGCTGGCCGGATTCGTCTCCGTCGCCGACGGATCACTGACCGTCCGCCAGACGGCAGGGGCTCTGGCCCAGCTGCTCGACGTGGATTCCACAGCCTTGGAAGACCAGCTCATCGCCCAGGTCAGAGCCTTGGCCGCGGCCGGCGTGCTGCTGCCCGACAGCGCCTCCTGAGACACCGAGGTGCCCTGGGCCGGCCGGGAATAGGGATAGGATCGTAAACCGTTGATGCCGTGTCCGGGTCGAACGGCCCGATGAGTATCGTGCCCAATCAACAGTGTTACATTGGGCCGGATCGTCCGTTGCAGTGTGCAACAGGTGCCGTGAGAGGAATGTGAAAGCGTGACCACAACCGAGAAGAAACCCCGTCGCCTCGTCATCGTCGAGTCTCCGACGAAGGCGCGAACGATTGTGGGATACCTCGGCGATGGTTATGACGTCGAGGCCTCCGTCGGTCATATCCGAGACCTGCCGACTCCCTCGGAACTGCCCGCCGATATGAAGAAGGGGCCCTACGGCAAGTTCGCCGTCGACGTCGACAACGGCTTCGATCCCTACTACCGCATCGACCCGGGCAAGAAGAAGAAGGTCACCGAGCTCAAGCGTCTGCTCAAGGACGCCGACGAACTCTATCTGGCAACGGATGAGGACCGTGAGGGAGAGGCCATCGCCTGGCACCTGCTCGAGGTGCTCAAACCGAAGATCCCGGTCAAACGCATGGTCTTCCACGAGATCACGCCCGAGGCGATCGAACGGGCACTGGAGAACACCCGCGACATCGACACCTCGCTCGTCGACGCGCAGGAGACCCGCCGGATCCTCGACCGCCTCTACGGCTACGAGGTCTCACCCGTGCTGTGGCGCAAGATCCGTGCCGGACTCTCCGCCGGACGTGTGCAGTCGGTGGCCACCCGCCTCGTCGTCGAACGCGAACGCGAACGCATGGCCTTCGTGCCCGCCGACTACTGGGACCTCGACATCGACCTCGGACTGCCCGACGGGTCGAACCCCTTCGCCGCGAACCTCAACACCCTCGACGGGGCACGTGTGGCCACCGGCCGGGACTTCGACGACAAGGGCAAGCTGAAGAACACCTCGGTGACGGTGGTCGATCAGGCCCGGGCCGAAGCCCTCGCCGCCGAACTGAACGGCGGCGCCAAGGATTCGCTGTCCGTGACCTCGGTGGAGTCGAAGCCCTACTCCCGCCGTCCCGCCGCACCATTCACCACCTCGACGCTGCAGCAGGAGGCCGGACGCAAGCTGCGCATGAGCGCCCGTCAGGCCATGCGCACGGCGCAGTCGCTGTACGAACACGGCTACATCACCTATATGCGCACCGACTCCTCGGCACTGTCGGGCCAGGCCATCGCGGCCGCACGGAAGCAGGTGACCGAACTCTACGGACCCGAATTCGTGCCCCAGTCGCCGCGCCAGTACGCGAGCAAGCAGAAGTCCGCGCAGGAGGCCCACGAGGCGATCCGCCCCGCCGGTGACTCGTTCCGCACCCCGGCACAGGTGTCCAAACAGCTGTCCGGTGACGAATTCCGTCTCTACGACCTGATCTGGAAGCGCACCGTGGCCAGCCAGATGGCCGACGCCAAGGGCAAGACCGCGACGATCAAGGTCAGCGCCGCACTCGCCGACGGCCACGAAGCCGGGTTCAGCGCCAGCGGCACCGTCATCACCTTCCGCGGCTTCCTCGCCGCCTACGAAGAGGGGCAGGACGCCTCCCGCTACGACACGAAGTCCGGGGAGTCGCGTCTGCCCCAGGTCGAAGAGGGGCAGGCCCTGTCGGTGATCAATGCCGAAGCCGATGGTCACACCACCGCTCCGCCGCCGCGCTTCACCGAGGCGAGCCTGGTCAAGCAGCTCGAGGAGCTCGGCATCGGGCGGCCCTCGACCTATGCGGCCACCATCTCGGTCATCCAGGACCGCGGATATGTGTTCACTCGCGGCAATGCCCTCGTGCCCAGCTGGCTGGCGTTCTCGGTCGTGCGGCTGCTCGAGGAGCACTTCACCGGACTGGTCGACTATGCGTTCACCGCCGATCTCGAATCCGAACTCGACCGGATCGCCGTGGGCGAAGAGGACCGCAACGACTGGCTGGCCGGTTTCTACTTCGGCGATCAGGACCAGAATCGTGAAGGTCTCAAGGCGATCGTCGACGACCTCGGCGACATCGACGCCAGAGAGGTCAACACCGTCGCCATCAGCGAGGGCGTGAACCTGCGTGTCGGCCGCTACGGACCCTACCTCGAGGTCGTGGCCGAGACGGAGGGAGAAGACCCGAAGCGGGTCTCGGTGCCCGATGATCTGGCTCCCGACGAGCTGACTGCGGCCAAGGCCGCCGAACTCATCGAGACCCAGGGCGGCGAGGACCGCGAGCTCGGCGTCGACCCGGAGACCGGTCACACGATCGTGGCGAAGAACGGACGTTTCGGTCCCTATGTCTCCGAGGTTCTGCCCGAGCCCGCGGAGAAACCCAAGCGCGGTGCGAAGAAGCCGAAGCCGCGGACGGCATCCCTGTTCAAGTCGATGGACCTGGACTCGATCGATCTCGAGACCGCTCTCAAGCTGCTCAGCCTGCCGCGCGTGGTCGGTCAGGACGAAGAGGGCACGGACATCACCGCCCAGAACGGGCGCTACGGGCCGTACCTGAAGAAGGGCACGGACTCGCGGTCGCTGACCGATGAGGAGCAGATCTTCACCATCACCGTCGAAGAGGCCCTGAAGATCTACGCCGAACCCAAGCAGCGCGGCGGCCGTCGTGCCGCAGCACCGCTGAAGGAGCTCGGCGAGGACCCGGAGACGAAGAAGCCCGTTGTCGTCAAGGACGGCCGCTTCGGACCCTATGTCACCGATGGTGAGACCAACGCGACCCTGCGCAAGGACGACTCCGTCGAAGCCGTGACGCTCGAGCGTGCGGCGACCCTTCTGGCCGAGAAGCGGGCGAAGGGGCCGGCGAAGAAGAAGACCACGCGCAAGTCCCCGGCGAAGAAGACGACCGCGAAGAAGACGACGGCGTCGAAGACCACTGCGGCGAAGAAGTCCACGGCGAAATCAACGTCGTCCAAGACGGCGTCGTCGAAGTCCGCGGCGTCCGAGTCCACTGCGGCGAAGAAGTCCACGGCGAAGCCGAAGACTCCGTGAGTCGAGACGACTGACGAACCTTCCTCACGTCGAAGCACCGGCGCCCCGAACCGGCCGGCACCTGCCGGGGTGACCGGCCGGGTCTCAGGGCTGTGCCGAGTTCGCGAACTCGGCCAGTGCCCGCCCGTCGAGGCGGTAGGTCTCCCATTCGTCCTGCGGCTTCGCGCCCAATGATTCGTAGAACCCGATCGAGGGTGTGTTCCACGTCAGCACGCACCATTCGAGGCGCGTCAGCCCCCGATCACGGCAGATCTGTGCGAGACGACCCAACAGTGCCTTGCCGGCACCGTATCCGCGGTACTCGGGATCGACGAAGAGGTCTTCGAGCCAGATACCGTTCCTGCCCGTCCAGGTCGAGAAGGTGTGGAACCAGATGGCGAAGCCGATGACTGTCCCATCGACTTCGGCCATGAGTCCGAACGTGTTCGGGCTGCCCTCGGTCGGAAACATCACCGCGGCGAAGTCCGCCTCGGTGGCCTCGACAGCGTCCGGTTCCCTCTCGTAGACGGCCAGCGCATGGACGAGGCGGAGGATCTGCGGCAGATCGGCCTCGACGGCTTCGCGGATGGTGACGGACATTCTTCCTCCTGTGAGCTCAGAGCAGGTGCTTGCCCACATAGCCGGACAGCGCGGCCAGCTCCTCGGCGGTGGGGGAGACGGGCGAGAGCGGATCGGCCGAGGCATAGTGGGTCGCGAATGCCTCGGTGACGGCATCGACGGTGACCTCGGGGTGGATCTCGCTGATCGAACCGCCCGTGGACGGGTCCCACTCGATGCCGAGGGCGGCCTCCACATCCGTGAGGACGGCGCGGATCGGATCCGGGTCCTCGACGACGACCGAGGAGGAGAACAGCCAGGCCCCGGAGACCACCCGCTGAGCCGTGCCGATCGCCTTGATCCGGCCGGCGACATTGACGCTGTGCTCACCGGGACAGTACTCGCCCGGGATCTCGCCGAGGCGGGCGTCGATTCCGATCCCGCGCAGCACCTCGACGTAGTCGAGACCGAAGCCGGTGAACCGGGCGGTCGTGTTCGTGATGAAGGAATCACTCGGTTCGATGTGATCGATGACCAGAGAGCCGGGATGGTACGCCGCGGCCCGACCGCCGAGGCTGCGCAGCGCCGGAGTGAACCCGTGGTCCTTGGCCGCCTCGATGGCGGTGGCAAAGCCGGGCAGGAACCGGTCGCGGGCACCGAAGGCCAAGGTCGGGGCGGGACGATACATCCGCAGCGTCGCGCCTCTGCGACCGGCCTTGACGGAATCGAGGAGGATGCGGGCGAAGGCCAGTTCCTCGACCGGACCCAGCCCCTGGGCGGCCACGGAGGTCATCGCTGTCTTGACTGTGTGCACGAGAACAAGAGTAGAGGATGACGGCGGGCGATCGCGGTTCGGGTTGTCCGAGATCGCACCGGGTTCCAAGAGATATGTCAGTCGGGACCGATAGTGTAGGGCTGTGAGCATGTTGACGACTACAGGACACCGACTGCCCGGAGCCCCAGGCCGCCTGGTCACCGAGACCGCCGCCTGGGGAGCCCTGATCGTTCTGGTTGCGATCAGCTATGTGGTGGCAGGAACCAGCGGATTCCTCGCCACGGTGGGTGGACGCGCGTTCATCACCACGGCCGAGACCATCAGCGCCGGAGGGTTCGACAATCGCATGGGCAGCCTGTCGCTGCTCATCGTCTTCGCCCTCTCCTGCACCGGACTCTTCATCCCCAGCAAGGTCTTCGCCACCCGGCCGCCCGCCGTGCGCAAAACCGCGCTGAGCATCTCCGCCATCATCGAAGCGGCCCTGCTCATCGTCCTCAGCCTGGCGCCCAGCGCCTGGCTGACCTGGGTCGCGGCCCTCTTCCTCGGGGCCGTCGTGGGGCTGCTGATGAGCATCAACCCGTTCACGAACGAGAAGCCGTGGCGCCGCGTGGGCATTCCCGCCGCGGTCCTCGTCTTCGTCTCCTGCGCCTTCCAGATCCTCGGCGGCTCCGCCGCCGGGACCCAGGCGCTCGGATGGATGTCGCTGCTGGTGGGCATCGGCATGTCCATCGGATCGATCATCATCTTCCTCACTCCCGAACGCGCTCTGCACGCGGAGACCGCGACGACCGGGGCCTTCCCCGAGCTCAAGGCGCGCGTGGCCCGCCCCCCGGAGGCGATCTCGAATCCGTGGGTGTGCATCGGACTCTTCGCCGTACTCGGCGCCACCTTCATCCTCGCCCAGCCCACAGCAGTCGGGCATGATTACGGGCAGGCCGGCTTCGCGCTCATCATCGCCTGCTGCCTCGTCGGCTGGGCGATCGGATTCGAGATGGGGCCGACCTTCGCGCCCGGCATGTCACGGCCCCGCGTATCGACCTTCGCCCTGCTGGTCTCCGGCGTGCTGCTGCTGGCGACCGGGGCCATCTCGGAGCTCTCCGGCAAGGTGGTCCTGTCCGCGGCGATCGCATTCCTCGTCGGCATCGGCGTGCGAGCTCAGCCCTACGACTTCTCCCGCAGGTACGGAGCGGTCGGCGGTGCGGCCCTGGCCATCGTCATCAACGCCTTCGACCTCGGCGGAAGCGTCGGAGTCGGGGCGAGCCCTGATTGGGTGCTCGCCCCCAGCGACGTCGCTTATATCATCTTCGGAGTCGCGGCTCTCGTCGCCGGCATCATCGGACTCTTCACCTTCGACCCGCACAAACTGCAGGGTCTGTCGGTCGACATCGTCCACGGCTTCCGTCCACCGAATCAGAACGATAACGCCGCCGGCGGACTCGGCAACTCCGCCGAGCGACTCGGCGCGGGATTCTTCATCGCCATCGAAGGCGGGGACGGGTCGGGAAAGACCACCCAGATCAAGCGGATCTCCCGCGCCCTGGCCGATGACGGCTATCACGTGGAGTCCACCCGGGAGCCCGGCGGAACCGAACTGGGAACGAAGATCCGTTCGGTCCTGTTCGACTCCGATCGTCCGAGCACGCGCACGGAGGCGCTGCTCTTCGCCGCCGACCGTGCCCACCATGTGGCGTCCCTGGTCGACCCCAATCTCGACGAGGGAAACATCGTCATCACCGACCGCTACATCGACTCGACCATCGCCTACCAGGCCGCCGGTCGCAACTTCGATGAGAAGACCATCCTGGCGCTGAGCCGGTGGGCCACCCAGGGGCTGGTCCCGCATCTGACGATCGTGCTCGACATCGAACCCGAGGCGGCCGCCGAGCGGATGGGCAAGCGCGGGCAGAGCAACTACCTCGATGAGGAGAATCAGCAGTTCCACCAGCGTGTGCGCCAGACCTACCTCTCACGCGCACACAAGGAACCCGACCGCTATGTCGTCCTCGACGCCTCGGTCGGAGCCGATGAACTCACCGAACGGATCCTCGAAGCCATCCGCCGCCGGCTTCCCCAGACCCT
>DWZN01000091.1 GCA_019117545.1 Candidatus Brevibacterium intestinavium | reverse complement strand
CCACGGAAGTCGCTCATGGCTGACAAGCATAGGAGACTTGTCGCCCGGGTACACCCCTGTCACTCGGATCAGGACCCGACGGGGCGGCTGAGCACCGTCGCATCGGGTGTCGAAGCGGACTTCAGCTTTCGACGAGGCGCAGATGCATGAGTCCGTTCAGAGGAAGATCCCGTTGCCCGGGCCCAAGGGCAGATCGAAGAAATACCAGATGGCCAGCAGGGCGGCCCAGGCGATCCAGAATGGGATGACGAACGGGAACATCCGCGAGATCACGGTGCCCAGTCCCGCATCCGGTTCGTAGCGGCGGACGAGCCCGAGGAGGACGATCATATAGGGGTTGAGCGGAGTGATGACCTGGGTGGCCGAATCGCCGACGCGGAAACCGGCTTGGATGAAGGCGGGTTCGTATCCGAGCAGCGAGAACAGGGGCACGAACACCGCGGCCATGAGCGTCCACATGGACGAACCGGAGATGATGAACAGGTTGAGCACACTGGCCAGGAGCATGAAGCCGATGACCGCGGCGAAGCCGGTCAGACCGATCGCCTCCAGACCCGAGGCCCCGGCCACGGCGATCCACGAGCCGATGCCCGTCCAATTGAACAGGGCGATGAACTGGCCGAGGATGAACGCGAGGATGAGGAAGGACATCATGTCGATGATCGCCTGGCTCATCATTCTCACCAGGTCGTTCATCGATCGCACGGAGCCGACGACGAAGCCGTAGACGATGCCCATGAGCATGAAGTACGCGAAGACGATGAACACGATCGACGACAGCAGCGGCGATTCGGGCAGGAAACCGCCGTCCTCGTTGCGCCACGGGGAGTTCGGGATGAGCACGGAGAAGAGGATGAGACCGGTCAGCAGCAGGGCCGAGACCATCGACCAGATCAGTCCGTGCTTCTCCTCCGGTGCGAGTTCGGCCCTGACCTCGGTTCCGGCCTGATCGTCGCCGCCCTTCGAACCCTCGGAGTCACCGTAGGGGTTGTCCGCCCGGTACTTCTTCGCCAGCCCCTGGGCGCTGGCGTTCGCGTACTCGCGCGGGACTCCGCGGCGGATCATATTCGGTTCGATGAGCCGGTCGATGATGAACCCGGCCACGAGGGCGAGCACGATCGAGGCCGCGATGTTGAAGTAGTAGTTCGAGATGGGGTTGACCGCGGTGTAATCGGCGTTCGGCAGGGTGTCCATCACCGAGGTGGTGATGCCGGCGAACAGTGCGTCGAGGCTGGTGGGGACGATCGAGGTCGAATACCCGGCACCGGTGGCGGCGAATCCGCCGATGAGGCCGGCCATCGGGTGGCGGCCGGCGGCCTTGAACACGAGGGCGGCCAGGGGCGGGATGATGATGAATGCGGAGTCGGACATGATCGAGCCGGTGACTCCGACGAAGCCGACGGCATAGGGCAGCAGCCAGCGCGGACTCTTGCCGAAGGCGATGCGCACGGCCGCGGCGAGCATGCCCGACTTCTCGGCGACGCCGACGGCCAGGAGGATCGGCAGCACCGTGGCCAGGGGCGGGAACCCGAGGTAGTTCTCACCGAGTGTCGTGGTCAGCCACGACAGTCCCTCACCGGTGAACAGTCCCTTGACGGCGATGGTCTCGTCATCGCCGGGAATGGTCACCGAGACTCCGCCCATCGCCATTGCCGTCGAGACGAGCCCGGTGATGAGGAACAGACCGAGGAAGAGGGTGAAGGGCTCGGGCAGCTTGTTCCCGACGTCTTCGACCCAGTCCAACAGCCGCTGGCCGATGCCGACCTTGCCCTCTGCCTCAGTTGACATGTGTCTTCTCTCTTCCTCTGGTCGTGGAGGTCGGATCGTGCCGGTTCTAGGTGAAGTAGTTCTCGACGTCGATGGCCCCGCCGTCGCGGGCGAACTCATCGACGACCTCGGCGGCGAGTGCGTCGTCGGTCAGGAAGTCCAGCGCTGTGCAGGCCAGTCCGTAGGCCGCATCAGCCGCAGCGGTCTCGGCAGCCGGGGTCTTCGCGGCTTCGGCGAATTCACGGGTGTGCAGGGCCACCTCGGCGTCGGCGGTCTTGATCAAGGGGTGGATGCCGGGGATCCGGTAGGAGACATTGCCGAAGTCCGTCGACGCGGCGATCGATTCGTCGAGGACTCCGCCCGGCAGAGGTGAGCGCCCGCGGGTCTGCTCGTGCTCGGCCCAGCGAGCGGTCAGCGCGGAGTTCGTGCGCACCGGCAGTGAGGGCGGGTGTTCGTCCCAGTCGACCTCGACCCCGGTGCCGGTCATCAGCGCCGCGCCCTTGGCCGCGTCCTCGACCCGGTCGGAGAGCTCCTTGAGCGTTTCGGGGAACTTCGACCGGACGTAGCACTGGACGGTGGCGGATTCGGTGATGATCGACGGTCGGGTGCCTCCATCGGTGATCACGGCATGCAGGCGCGAGATCGGCGGCATCTGCTGCCGCAGCAGGCCGAGTCCCTGATAGAAGAGATTGGCCGCGTCCAAGGCGTTGCGGCCCATGAACGGCTGCGCCGAGGCGTGGGCGGCGATGCCGGAGAAGGTGACCCGCAGCAGGCGACGGCCTAACCACACCTGGTCGGCGCAGTCATAGCCGTAGCCGTGGACCATGATGGCCGCGTCGAGGCCGTCGAAGGCGCCGGCGCGGGCCATGACCTCCTTGCCGGAGTGCCCTTCCTCGGCCGGGGTGCCCAGCAGCACGACGGTGCCGGGCACGGAGTCCGGGTCGGCCTCATAGAGGGCGTGCAGGGCGAGGAAGGCGCCGACTCCTGCGGTGGCGATGATGTTGTGTCCGCAGGCGTGGCCGATCTCGGGCAGGGCGTCGTATTCGGCCAGAACGGCGATGGTGCGGCCGTTGCCGGAGCCGGTCGTCGCTCGCAGAGTGGTCTCGACTCCGTACAGTCCCGTGTCGACGTCGATGCCGCGGGCGCCCAGCACCGAGGCGATCTCGGCGACGGAGTCGTGCTCGGCGTAGGCGGTTTCGGCCAGGGCGTGGATGGTGTGCAGCAGCTCGGTCAGCTCCCCCTGCGCGGCCTCCAGACTGTCAGCGATCACCGTCCGGCTGGAGTCGGGCGCGCCGGTGAACTCGGAGGCCCAGTCGGCGGCCCGGCGGGCCCGCGCACGGGTCTGACGCGTCATCTCATCGAGATAGCTCTCATCCGGCGCGGTGGGGTGACTGAGATCACGGAGGTCGCTCATGACTGACAAGCATAGGAGGCATGAGGTCCGAACACACCCGGATCCGTCATATTCCGTTCGCTGAAGCGGATCAGCTGTCGACGAAGCGGAATTCAGCTCTCGACGAGGCGGATGGCCAGGGAGTCGATCTTCGACACGAGCTCCTCATCGCCGGCCACGGCCTCCTGGAACCGGCGCACCTCCTCCTGCGGCACCTCGGACTCGACTCCGAGGGTGATGCCCACCTCCGGACCGCCGAGGTGGACGCTGCTGCTGCCGGGGCTGACGGCCAATCGGGCCAGCCAGGGGAACGCTTCGGCGACGGTCCGCAGGCGGTCGGCCACCTCGGCGTCGGCCCAGGCCGGGGTCCAGGGCTGGGACTGGACGAAGGCGAACATGGCCGGGCGGCGCAGCAGGAACGAGGATTCGGCGCCCGGGTCGAGGACGACGAGCTGGGACTCGGCCTCGATCGCGCCGAGCACGAGCCGTTCGGATTCGATCGGCACCGGCCGGGCCTGCGGGTGCCAGGACGTCAGCGGCGGGATCCCGGTGAAGCCCGGGGTGCATTCGCGTCCGTCAT
Source organism: Candidatus Brevibacterium intestinavium (assembly GCA_019117545.1). GTDB lineage: Bacteria > Actinomycetota > Actinomycetes > Actinomycetales > Brevibacteriaceae > Brevibacterium > Brevibacterium intestinavium. Next base: position 3,172 of record DWZN01000091.1, on the reverse strand, counting down.
CGGCCTGGAGGCGGACCATGGCCATCTCCGAGGAGTTGTCGGCCATCAGCCCGTTGTCCCCGACCTCCTGTTCGACGGCCATGGGCACGATCGGCGCATACAGCCGGGCTCCGGACAGAGCGGCGAGGACCCGCTGGTGGGCCTGGGCGTCCAGGGGCGAGTCCGCGACCTGCTGCAGCGCTTCGAGCAGGGCGGCATCGGCCAGTCCGCTGTCACCGGAGAACGGGTTGGGTCGCAGCTCCCGCCCGGCCCAGGCCTGACCGGCCGAGTCCGTCGGCCCGTGCGTGCTCACCGGCTCACCGTCCTGCGACGTCGAGGGCTTCTTCCAGGCTGAACTTGCCCGCGTAGAGGGCCTTGCCCACGATCGCCGAGTCGACGCCGAAGGGCACGAGTTCACGCAGGGCGCGCAGGTCCTCGAGGCTCGAGACTCCGCCGGAGGCGACGATCGGGGCCTCGGTCTTCTCCGCCAGTGACTTGAGCAGTTCGACGTTCGGTCCCTGCAGGGTGCCGTCCTTGCGCACATCGGTGACGACATAGCGGGCGCAGCCGGCGGTCTCGAGGGTCTCGAGCACCTCGTAGAGGTCCCCGCCGTCCCGGGTCCAGCCGCGGGCGGCCAGAGTGGTGCCGCGGACGTCGAGGCCGATGGCGACCTGGTCGCCGAAGCGGGAGATCATCTCGGCCGTCCACTCGGGGTTCTCGAGTGCGGCGGTGCCGATGTTCACGCGCTCGGCGCCGGTGTCCAGCGCCCGTTCCAGGCTCTCGGTGTCACGGATTCCGCCGGAGAGCTCGACCTTGATGCCCACGGCCTTGACCACCTGGTTGAGCAGGCCCGAGTTCGATCCGCGTCCGAATGCCGCGTCGAGGTCGACGAGGTGGATCCATTCGGCTCCCCTGTTCTCGAAGTCCTGGGCCGCGTCGATGGGTGAGCCGTAGTCGGTCTCGGTGCCGGCCTCGCCCTGGACGAGGCGGACGGCTTTGCCGTCGGCGACGTCGACTGCGGGAAGGAGTACGAGCTTGTTCGTGGTGTCAGTCATTGTGACCTTTCTGCACGGGGTGCCACGGGGTTTCGGGCAATGCTAGTCGGTGGGCTCGGTCAGGCGCTGGGTGCGTCCGAGCCGAAGGAATCGAGCCAGTTGCGCAGCAGACGGGCTCCGGCGTCGGCGGACTTCTCGGGATGGAATTGGGCGGCCCAGGTGGTGCCGTCTTCGACCGCGGCGATGAAGTCGCTGCCGTGGCGGGCGGTGGTCGCCTTCGTTCCGGGCGGAGGATCGACCGCGGCATAGGAGTGGACGAAGTAGAAGCGCTCGTCGCGGATGCCGGCGAACATCGCGGAATCGTCCGGGGCGCTGATCTGAGTCCAGCCCATGTGCGGCACGACCGGGGCTTCGAGGGCGGTGACGGCCCCGGGCCACAGTCCGATGCCCTCGGTCTGCACCCCGTGCTCCTGGCCCTGGGCGAAGAACACCTGCAGGCCCACGCAGATGCCCAGCAGCGGACGGCCCTGTTCGTGGCGGGCGCGGATGAGGTCGACGCCGCCGACGTTGTCGAGTCCGGCCATCACGGCGGAGAAGGCCCCGACGCCGGGGACGAGGAGTCCGTCGGAGTCGTTGATGACATCGTGGTCGGCCGTCAGCGTCACCTCGGCGCCGGCGGCGGCGACCGCACGCACAGCCGAGCGGACGTTGCCGGCTCCGTAGTCGAGGACCGCGACCGTCGTCATCGTTTCGCCCCTTTGCTCAGCACCGACCAGATCCGCCACAGGGAGAAGCCGAGGACGATGACGCCGAAGCCCGCGACCACCCAAGCCAGCGTGTTGCCGCCGAGGCCCAAGGCGATGCCGAAGGCGGTGACGAGTCCGGCCAGGACGGCGGCGATGATCCACAGCAGAGCGGTGCGGGCCACGGCGGCCCGACCCGGTGTCATGGTGGCGGCGCTGGCCTGCAGCTTCGTCATCGAGTCCGTGCGGATGCTGCCTTCGACGTCCTCGGCCGACACGGTCTCGAGCAGGAGCTGTTCGAGCACATCGGGCAGGTTCTTCAACGCCAGGCCGGCCGGGACATCGGATTCGCGGGTCCCGTGCCGGTAGTGGCCGGCGTCGATCTGCTCCTCGCTGCGGACGAGCAGGAGGACCTCGTGCTTGCCGGCGAGCTTCGAGATCGCGGCGGCCGCCTCGTTGCCGGTGGCGACATCCGTGTCGTTGAGGACGATTCCGGAGAACTCCCCGATCGGCACGATGGTGCCTTCGATGTTCGACAGCACGCAGGCGGCGGCCAGCTGCTGGGTGAGACCGAACGGGGTCACGACGACGGTGGTGCTCACAGGACTCCCTTGGTGCTGGGGACGGAATCGCTTCGGGGGTCTTCTTCGACGGCCTGGCGCAGGGCGCGGGCGAAGGCCTTGTACTGGGCCTCGACGATGTGGTGCGGATCGCGACCGCGCACGAGGTCGAGGTGGACGGTCAGTCCGCCGTGGAAGGCGATGGACTCCAGCGAGTGGGAGGTCATCGAGCCGGTGAAGTGACCGCCGATGAGGTGGTACTGCTGGCCCTCGGGTTCGCCTTCGTGGACGAAGTAGGGGCGGCCGGAGACGTCGACGACGCACTGGGCCAGGGCTTCGTCGAGCGGGACGGCGGCGAAGCCGTATCGGCGGATGCCGGCCTTGTCGCCGAGGGCCTCACGCAGGGTCTGCCCGAGCACGATCGAGGTGTCCTCTACGGTGTGGTGGACGTCGATGTGGGTGTCACCGGTGGCGGTGATGTCGAGGTCGATCATCGAGTGCTTCGACAGTGCGGTGAGCATATGGTCGAAGAACGGCACGCTCGTGGAGATGGTCGAAGTGCCGGTGCCGTCGAGAGCGACGGACACGGACACCGTGGACTCTGAGGTGGTGCGTGAGTTCTGGGCCTGCCTCATGGAGTGCCTTTCGTCGAAGTGGGTGACGGGGTCGGATCGTCCCGGGTCGGGAGGTCGGTCGGGACTGCGGTGCGGGCGCCCTGGTCGGTGGCGGCAGCAGCCGGGCCGGCGGCGAGGATGTCCGGGGATTCGGCGAGGATCTCATCGATGGCGTGCAGGAACGCGTCGGTCTCCTCCTCGGTGCCGGCGTTGACGCGGGCGTGGCCGTCGATGCCGATATCGCGGATGAGCACACCGCGCTCACACAGCTTCTGCCACAG
>DWZN01000090.1 GCA_019117545.1 Candidatus Brevibacterium intestinavium | reverse complement strand
CGACTGCTTTCAACCATGATGATGGCCCTATGCTCGAATCGCTTCTGGACACATCGCACCGCCTCGGACACCGTCGCTTCCAACTCGATCAGGATCAGGCTCCCTATGCCGCTGCCCTGAGTGCACTGGCGGCCCGCGATTCGATCAAGCTCATGGTCCCCGGCCACGGCGGCACGGACGCCGGCATCAGCGAGCTGCTGACCGACTTCATCGGCGAGAAGGCGATCCATCTCGATGTGCCCATGCTGCTCGAGGGCATCGACCTCGAGGACGATTCCCCGTTCGCCGAGTCCCTGGCCCTGGCCGCCGATGCCTGGGGAGCCCGCCGCACCTGGTTCCTCACCAACGGCGCCTCCCAGGCCAACCGCACCGTCGCGCTTGCCGTCGCCGGCCTCGGTGAGAACGTCATCGCCCAGCGCAGCGCCCATTCGAGCTTCAGCGACGGCGTCGTACTCGCCGGCCTCAACCCCAGCTACGTCCTGCCCTCGGTCGACTCCGCCAACGGCATCGCCCACGGCATCTCCGTCGCCTCCCTCGACAAGGCCCTCAGCCGCGCCGAGGACGACGGTCGCCCCGCCTCGGCGGTCTATATCGTGTCCCCGAGCTACTTCGGATCCGTCGCCGACGTCGGCGGCCTGGCCGAGGTCGCCCACGCCCATGGGGCACCGCGCATCGTCGACGGCGCCTGGGGTCCGCACTTCGGGTTCCACCCGAGCCTGCCAGAGTCCCCGACCCGCCTCGGCGCCGATCTCGTCATCTCCAGCACCCACAAGCTCGCCGGATCGCTGACCCAGTCGGCGATGCTCCACCTCGGTGACGGTCCCTTCGCCGAGGTGCTCGAACCCCTCATCGCCCGCGCGATGACGATGACGGCCTCGACCTCGTCCTCGGCGCTGCTCATGGGCTCGCTCGACGTCGCCCGGCGCGCCCTGGCCACCGGTGAGGATGCGATCGGCGCCTCGATCGACACGGCGCTCCGCTTCCGCGAGCTGCTCGAGACCGATGAGCGCTTCGCCGATGTCGGCGAGGGCTTCGCCGCCTTCCCCGACATCGCCGAGACCGATCTGCTGCGCGTGCCCATCGACGTCTCGGCCACCGGCATCAGCGCCCACTGGATCCGCGACCGGCTGATGACCGAACACGACCTCTACTTCGAGATGTCGACCGACACAACGCTGGTGGCCGTCATCGGTGCGGGCAAGACCCCCGATGTCGACTCCGTCTTCGCCACCCTCATCGGCGTCATCGAATCGGACGAGGGCCAGGCCCAGTCGAGCACCGGCCGCGCGCAGACGGACTTCCCGGAGCTGCCGGCTCCCGGGCCGGTGCGCGTGCGCCCCCGCGAGGGCTACTTCGCGGCCACCGAGATCGTGCCCGCCGCCGAGGCCGTGGGCCGGATCTCCGCGGACTCGCTGGCCGCCTACCCGCCGGGAGTGCCCAACGTCATGCCCGGAGAGGAGATCACCGCCGAGGCGGTCGACTTCCTCACCGCCGTCGCCGCCTCCCCGTCCGGCTCCGTCCGCGGAGCCGTGACCTCGAGCGTCGACAGCTACCGGGTGCTCAAGGGCTGAGATCCTGCTGGACCTGCGGGCCGGCTCCGGCATCGCGTGTCAGTGCGTTTCGAAATCCGCGGCCCCTCAGGCGAAGATCGCGAGCCCGAACACGAGGAAGACGATGAGATGGGTGACGCCGTGGACGGCGGTGACGCGCTTTCCGACGAACGCCGTGATCGAGACCAGCACGATGACGGCGAGCAGCAGCATGTTGATCGGTGATTCGGCCAGCACGATCGGCTGATCGGTGATCATGCCGATGACCAGCACGGTCGGAATGGTCAGCCCCACCGTCGACACATGCGCCCCGTGGCACAGATTGCTCACCCGCTGGATCTCGCCGTTCCACGCCGCCCGCACCGAGGTGAGCGTCTCCGGCAGGAAGACGATCATCGCGATGATCACCCCGGACAGGGCCACAGGAGCGCCGAGGCGACCGAACCCGTCGTCGAGCAGAGAGGCCATATCGTGCGACAGCAGCACGATCGGCAGGACCGTGGTCACGAGCAGTGCCAGCCGGAGGATGATCTCGGTGCGGTGGACCGAGAGGATCTCGACGATGCCCTGAGCTCGTGGCTCCTCCTCGGCGGGGGAGATGTGCGGAGCGGGTGCGACGCGGGGATCGACCTCGGTGAATTCCTGGGCCTGCGGACCCATCTGCCGGTAGAGGAAGAAGGCGTAGATGCCGATCGTGGCGATGACGATCGGGATCTCCTGCCAGGTCTCATAGCTGCCGTTCGTGCCGATGAGCGCGGGCACGGCGAAGGCGAGAGCGGTGAGGGCGATGATCATCGTCAGGTAGTTCGTCGCGCCGGTGCGGTTGTGGGCCATGCTTCCGTGGCGCAGACCGCCGACGAGCAGGCACAGTCCGACGACCGCGCCGAGGATGATCATCGATACGGCCATGACCGAATCCCGGGCGATCGTGGCATGGTCGCCGGGACCCAGCAGAACCGCGGAGATGAGGATGACTTCGATGAGGCAGATCGAGATGGTGAGCACGAGGCTGCCGTAGGGATCGCCGAGGCGCCCGGCCAGATGCTCGGCCTCGGTGACGACGCCGAAGGCGCAGACGAGGATGACCGCGATGATGACGATGAGCGCGGTGACGAGCAGGGGCATGGGCACCGGCGGGTCGAGAATCGGCCCGGTGAGCTGGATGGCGACGAAGGTGCCCCAGCCGAGGATGAGGCGGATGATCGCAGTCGGCGTGACGATGCTGCGGAGGGCGGCGGTCATGAGGGCTGATTCCTCTCTTTGAGGCCGTCCTCATCGTGACTCTCTCACGACCGGGTCGTCCCGGCCGGATCCTTCCGTCTCCAGGCTAGCCAGAGGCGCAGAACCCGGCAAATCCGGGAGCGGTCGGGCCGGTTCCGGCTGGAGTGCGCCCGCATACGGGAGGCAAGTGCCGATCGGGCCGGATACATCGAAATCCACGAGTCCGTTGCCCTCGACTGCGCCGAGGCGCTGGGGTGACAATTGGTCATGGTTGCGTTCATTGGAGGCGAGGATCTCTCGGGCACCGTTTTTGCCGACGCCGATCTGCGCGGCGCCACGTTCGATCGTCAGGCCCAGGTGCGCGCATTCCTCGCGGCCGCGACGACTCAGCTGCTCGACGAGGAATGTCCGAATCCGAATGACCCGTCAGGGGGGCGAGACCGTGCGCAGATGCGTGCAGGTGATACTCGAGGAGGAGTGGGAGCACCTGCGGTTCGCGACCCGCGACCTCGATGCACTTGACGACGGGCGTGCGTGAACCGTCCGATCGCCGACCCTTTCACTTCGGGAGATCCGCAGCGGCGCTCATCCGGTGCCTGGAATCGGAGCCGCCGGCCACGGATCAGCGGCGGCGCTCGCGGTCGAGCATCTGAGTCACCCGCGAGCCCGAGTCGTCGACGCGGCTGCCTGAGTCATCCTACGCTCCTGAGGACCGCCAGCTGAAGGGGATGCCCGTCTGCACGCCGCGCCAGCCGCAGGCGATCGCCTCACCCAGCAGGCTCAGACCGATGCTCAGGGTCATCGGGCGGACCGCTTCCTCGGCGCCGATGAACTGTGCACCGAAGTGCAGACCGGCACCGGCGGCCAGACTGATCACCCAGACGACGAGTGTCTTCGCGGTGTATCTCTGGTGGAGGGTTCCCTCTCGGGAGAACAGGACCGTCGATGCTCCGCGCAGCAAGCCGAAACCGAGCCCGACGACGATCGAGACGGTGAGGAAGACGACGTTCGCCGCGGTCCAGTGGTCGAAGTCCCACAGGTCCTTGACCGAGATCGCCAGCAGGATCACCGGCGACACAGCGAGATCCTTGGCATCGACCGGTTCTCCGCGGAAGCGTCGGATGACGACGATGACGATGACGG
>DWZN01000089.1 GCA_019117545.1 Candidatus Brevibacterium intestinavium | reverse complement strand
CAGGCCGGTGCCGTCCGCCTGGGCGTGGCTCGCGCGCTCAACCAGATCGACGCGGAGTCCAACCGCCCCGAGCTGAAGAAGGCCGGTTACCTGAGCCGCGACGCTCGCGTCCCCGAGCGCAAGAAGGCCGGTCTCAAGAAGGCCCGCAAGGCACCTCAGTTCTCGAAGCGCTGATCGACCTGTTCGAGAAGCTGCGGCTGGTCTGCCACTGAGTCGCAGTCATCGACAGTTCAGTTCGACGAACATGGAAAAGCGGCCCCGAACCTGGTTCGGGGCCGCTTTTCTCATGTCCGGACTCGGCGGCGCAGCCGCTGCGGCGCGCGATTGCCGGTCGCCCGTTTGCCGGTCGACTATTGCCGGTTGCCGATCGCCGGTTGCCGGTCGCCCAAACGCGTCGTTCAAGGCGACGCGCACTTATCGAACGGCCCACACGCCCCAACCCGTCGTTCAAGCCGACGCGCATTCATCGAAGGGTCCGCCGGTCGATATGTGCGATCCGCCTTGAACGAGCCCGTACAAATCCTCGAGCCCGCAGCAAGCCCGCAACAAGCGCAAGCACCTCACGGGCCGCAAACTCCCAACTTGCCGCAATCGCTGCGCTGACTGCCGGGGCCTCGGCTGCGATCGGCCGCCTCGGCGCGGGAATCGACTAAGATCGACTCCGACATTGACGAAAGGATCCCCACATGTCTCGACTCTTCGGCACCGACGGAGTGCGCGGTCTGGCCAATCGCGACATCACGGCCAAACTGGCGCTGCAGCTCTCCGTCGCAGGTTCACGCGTACTCAGCCGCGGTTGGACCGGGCAGCGACGGCCCTTCGCGGTCGTCGGGCGTGACACCCGCGTGTCCGGGGAGTTCCTCTCCGCCGCGCTCAGCGCCGGCATCGCCTCGACCGGGGTCGACGTGCTCGACGCCGGCATGCTCCCGACCCCGGGCATCGCCCAGGTGGTCAAGGACACCGGAGCGGCCTTCGGCGTCGTCATCTCCGCCTCGCACAACCCGATGCCCGACAACGGGATCAAATTCTTCGCCGCCGGCGGCACGAAGCTCGACGACGCCGTCGAGGACGCCATCCTCGAGATCTTCGATGAGGACTGGCAGCGTCCGACCGGGGCATCGATCGGGCGCATCTCCCGCTACCCGGCCGCAGCCGATGAATACACCGAGCACCTCGTGGACTGCCTCGACGCCGAGGGGCAGCGTCCGCTGTCCGGGCTCAAGGTCGTCGTCGACTGCGCTCACGGAGCCGCGTCCATCGTCGGACCGGCCGCTCTGCGTCAGGCCGGCGCCGAGGTGATCGTCTCCGCCGCCGAACCCGATGGCTTCAACATCAACGACGGAGTCGGTTCGACTCACCTCGAACCGCTGCAGCGCCTCGTCGTCGAAACCCAGTCCGACCTCGGTGTGGCCTTCGACGGCGATGCCGATCGCTGCATGGCCGTGGACTCCCTGGGCCGTGTGGTCAACGGCGACCAGGTCATGGGCATTCTCGCGATCGGACTCAAGGAGCTCGGCGTGCTCAAGGGCAACACGCTGGTGACGACCGTGATGTCGAACCTCGGGCTCAAGCAGGCGATGGACAGGTACGGCATCGCGACCGTCCAGACCTCCGTCGGCGACCGCTATGTGCTCGAGCGGATGCTCGCCGACGGCTACGTCCTCGGCGGTGAGCAGTCCGGGCATGTGCTCATGCTCGACCACGGCACGACCGGCGACGGCGTGCAGACGGCACTGCACCTGATGAAGCGCATGGCCGACGCCAAGCGCACCCTGGCCGATCTCGCCGCGGAGATCCCGCAGCTGCCGCAGGCCCTGGTCAACGTCAAAGGCGTGGACAAGCACGGGTGCGATCACCCGCAGGTGGCCGCCGAGGTGGCCGCCGTCGAATCCGAGCTGGCCGACACCGGTCGGGTGCTGCTGCGCGCCTCCGGCACCGAGCCGCTCATCCGCGTCATGGTCGAGGCCGCCACCGAGGACACCGCCACGGCTCAGGCCGAGCGCCTCGCCGCCACCGTCAAGGAGCATCTGGCGCTGTAAGGCGCTCTGCCGCTCGTCCCCGCTTCTCCGCTCGATCAAGGGCCCGCCCGAATGTGACGCGTTCAAACGCGTCACATTCGAGCGGGCCCTTGATCGACATGGGGCTGCAGTGCGAGGTAAGCCAGATGTAAGCGCGGACTGGGAGCATCGACTCATCCAACGGCGGATGAGTCGACCGTCGTTGGAGTGCAACCTCACCTCTTCCAATGATCGGAGACCCATGACTCTGCAATCCCAGTCGGTCCTCACCGGTGCCGCACGTGAGGACGCAGCCGATCCTGCCGCCGGGCTCGCCGCCCTGGCCGGGTCGGTGACGATCCACCTTCCCGGCGATGCCGGGTACGACAGGGCCAGAACCCTGTGGAACACCGCCGTCGACCTCCGCCCGGCCGCGGTCGCGGAACCGGTCACCGCCGCCGAGGTGTCAGCCGTCGTCGCAGCGTCGCGACAGCTCGGGCTCAAGGTCGCCCCGGTGAGCACGGGTCACAACGCCGGCCCACTGGTCCAGCACGACCTCGCCTCGACCGTCCTGGTCACGCTCGAGGCCATGAGAAAGGTCGAGATCGACCCGATGACCGCGATGGCGAAAGTGCAGGGAGGAGCCCAGTGGGGCGACGTCATCGACGCCGCCGCGGAGCACGGACTGGCCTGCCTGCACGGCTCCTCACCCGATGTCGGAGTGGGCGGCTACCTGCTCGGCGGCGGCATCTTCCTGTACGCGCGCAGACTGGGAATGGCCACCAGCAGTCTCACCGCCGTCGAGATCGTTCTGGCCGATGGCCAACTCGTCCGCGCCGACCGCACCCAGCACCAGAGCCTGTTCTGGGCCCTGCGCGGAGGAGGCGGGAGCTTCGGCATCGTCACCTCCTTCGAATTCTCGCTCTACCCCCTGGCGACCGTCCATGCGGGAATGATGGTCTGGGACATCGACGATGCCGAAAGGGTCGTGCGCGCCTGGGCCGAGTGGGCCCCCGAGGCCGCCGAGGAGATCACCACCTCGATGCGCATCCTCAACCTCCCTCAGTCCCCGGACATCCCCGAAACGGTGGGCGGCCGCCCCGTCGTGTGCATGGACGGAGCCGTCCTGGCCGACGAAGCCCGTGCGCAGAGGATCCTCGCTCCGCTCCGGCAGCTGTCGCCGAAGGTCGACACCTTCGCGCAGGTGCCGCCGAGTTCGATCGCGCGACTCCATATGGACCCCGAAGGCCCGACTCCCGTCACTGCCGATACGGCTCTGCTGGGGCGGCTGACGGATGAGGCCGTCGACGCCTTCCTCGCCTGCGTCGGGCCCGGCACCGAGCACAGCCTGCTGTCGGCCGAACTGCGTCAGCTCGGCGGAGCCCTGGCCCGCCGGCATCCCGACGGCGGCGCGCTCAGCCGTTTGGACGGCAGCTTCCTGCTCTTCGCCGCGGCGATCGCCGACACCGCCGAGAACGAGGCTCGCGGACGGAGAGACGCCGCCGGGCTGGTCGAGAGCCTGTCACCGTGGGGCACGGGCCGCAGATACCTCAACTTCGCCGAGGCACCGGTCGATGTCGGTGACAACTACGGTGAACGCGAGTGGCTGACGCTGACCCGGGTCAAGGCCGCCTATGATCCTGAGAGCGTGTTCGCGGCCAACCACCCCGTGCCGTCGGCGTGAGCACGGTATGGGCAGGCGGGGCGTCGCCGACCGGACTCGGCGACGGGAAGTCGACGCGACGGTAGAAGGACTGGGCCTCATGCCGGTGGCGGAGGGCGGCGGGGGCGTCTCCGAGCTGCTGCTCCGCCTCGGCGAGGCGAGCGGCGGCCCGTCCGGCGAACAGCCAGCACCCCGACCACTGCGCGAGCTCGAGGCCCGCCCGGGAGTGCACGGCCGCCGTCTCCGGGCTGCCCCACAGCAGATGGGCCTTGGCCATCGACGAATGCGCGCTCGCGGCCAAGGGCACGCGCACCGCGTCGTGAGCATGCCTGAGCACGGTCCGGTACCAGTCGAAGCAGTCGGCATCGGCGGCATCGCGCATCGAGCAGGCGACGTCGAGCAGAACCGGGCCGAGGTCGACCTCGGTGTCGGCGGCTCTGCCGATGTCCCAGGCTCTGAGTGCTCCGGCCACGGCGTCGCGGGGCCGACCGGCTCGCCTGTCGATCTGGCTGCGCACCCGCCACCACATGAGCTGTCGGGAGCGCGCGCCGACGGGTTCGCCGGAGGCCGTCAGCGAGTCCGCGGCGCGGCGGAGTCGACGCATGTGGGTGAGGACGAGGGCCCGGACGATGCGCAGCATCGCGTCGGTCCCCGTCGTCCGCTCGTCGAGTCTCGACGCCTCACCCAGGAGGCGCAGGGCGCGGCGCAGGTCTCCGGTCAGGCCCATGACCGCGACCATGTCCCGCAGCAGGAGTGCGCACAGGTTCTCGTGCCCGAGGCCGGAGTGGAGGGCCTCCAGGCGCTCCAGCAGCGACAGCGCCTCGCTGTGGCGTCCCTTGCCCATGAGGATGTAGGCGAGCTCGCGGCGCAGCACCGTCCCGCGCATCGACGGGTCTGCCGCGTCGTCGCTGCGGGGAGTCAGGTCTCCGGCAGGATCGACGACGGCGAGTTCGGATCGGATCTCCGCCTCCCGGCTGCAGGCCAGGACGCGCTGGGCGGCGAGCAGGTCCGGACCCGGGTCCAGTCCCAGATCGGTCAGGGTGCGGTTGACTTCGCCGAAGGCCCGGGGCAGTTCCGAGTCCCGGCCCGTCTGCTGCAGAGCCGACATCCGCAGGACCTGTGCGCGCTCGTTCTCCGGCTGCTCGTGCGACAGCTGTGTGGCCAGATCGAGCGCCGCGCGTCCGTCGCCGAGCTCCAAGTGGACCTCGGCGCGCTTGACCTGCACTCGCGTGTACAGGTCCGCCAGCTCGGACTGCCACGTCACGGTGTCCGGAAGTTCGACACCGGGAAACGGCGCACCGTCCCACTGCGATGCGGCAGCCTCGAGTCGTCGGAGGGCGCCGAGATCGTGAGTGGGCGCAGCCTCGGTGAGCGCGGAGCGGGCACTGCGCTCGAAGTGCCACGCGTCGATGGATTCCGGGGTGAGGTCGAGTCGGTAGCCGCCGGCCGAATTGATGAGGACGCCGTGCCCCAGCTGCCGGCGCAGTCGGTGGATCTGGACGTGCAGGCGCGTGAAGGCACGCTCGGACCGATCGCCTGGCCACAGTGCTTCGACCATGAGCGAGGCCGGCGTCCACACGCGGAGCCGGAGAACCAACAGAGACAGAAGGGCACGCTGCGTGCGCCCCTGCACCCCGCGGGCGACACCATCATGGAGGACCTCCACGCGCCCCATCACGCGCACAAACATCCAGTCAGCGTAGTGGTCGCCGTGAAGACGGGGAAGATCGCGACGAACCTCACGAAAGCCCCCGCGTAACCGGAATCCGCTCGATCAAGGCTACGCTCAGATGTGGAGCGTTCAAACGCTGCATATCTGAGCGGGCCCTTGATCGAGGCCGCAGTGCCGGCCCGGCGAGCTCAGGCGGAGGCGAACTGGGTGGCGTAGAGCTCGGCGTAGCGGCCGCTGCGGCGGACCAGCTCCTCATGGGTGCCGGCCTCGACGATGCGTCCGGCCTCGACCACGAGGATCGTATCGGCCTGCCGCACCGTCGACAGCCGGTGTGCGATGACCAGCGCGGTCCGGCCGCTCATCGCCTGGGCCAGCGCCCGCTGGATCGCCGCCTCGTTCGTCGAGTCCAACGCCGAGGTGGCCTCGTCGAGGACGACGATGTCCGGCGCCGCCAGCAGCATCCGGGCGATCGTCAGGCGCTGGCGCTCACCGCCGGAGAGTCGGTACCCGCGCTCGCCGACGACCGTGTCGAGACCATCGGGCAGGGCGTCGATGACGCTCGTCAGCTGGGCTCGATCGATCGCGTCGCGCATCTGCTCCTCGGTCGCATCGGGATTGACGAGAGCGAGGTTGGCGCGGATGGACTCGTGGAAGACGTGACCGTCCTGGGTGACCACGCCGACGGCCTCGCGCAGATCGGAGAACGACAGATCGCGGACATCGACTCCGCCGATCCGGATCGACCCGCCGGTGACGTCGTAGAGGCGCGGCAGCAGAGAGGCGATCGTCGACTTGCCCGCCCCCGAGGAGCCGACGAGGGCGACGGTGTGACCGGCGGGAATCGTCAGGCTCAGGTCGTGGATGACCTCGTCGCCTCCGCGGGAATCGAGCACGGTGACGTCTTCGAGGCTGGCCAGACTGACCTGCTCGGCACTGGGGTAGGCGAAGTCGACGTGGTCGAAGACGACATCGAGACCGCCGGCAGGCAGCCGCCGCGGCTGCTCGGGCTCTCTGATGTAGGGAACGAGGTCGAGGATCTCGAACACCCTCTGGAACGACACGACGGCGCTCATGATGTCCAGGCGGGCGTTGGCGAGCATCGTCAGGGGAGTGTAGAGCCTGGTCAGCAGCAGCGCCAAGGTCACGACCTGACCGGCGTTGAGGTTGCCGACCACGGCCTGGGCTCCGCCGACGCCGTAGACCAGAGCCAGGGCCAGAGCGGAGACCAGCGTCAGCGAGGACACGAACGTCGACTGCAGCATCGCGACCTTGACGCCGATGTCGCGGACCTGTCCGGCCCTGTCGGCGAACTCCTCGCTCTCGGTGCGGGGATCGCCGAAGAGTTTGATGAGCGTGGCACCGGCGGCGGAGAACCGCTCGGTCATCCGCGTCGACATGTCCGCGCTGTTGTTCGCGGCCTCGAACTGCAGAGCGGCGAGCTTCCCGCTGAGCAGGCGGGTGGGAATGATGAACAGAGGCAGCAGGAGGATCGACATCACGGTCACCTGCCAGGAGATCGTGACCATGACGCCCACGGTCAGTGCCAGGGACACGAAGTTCGACACGATACCGGACAGGGTGTTCGAGAATGCCCGCTGGGCGCCGATGACATCGGTGTTGAGCCGGGAGACCAGGGCGCCGGTGCGGGTGCGGTTGAAGAAGGCGATCGGCATCGACTGGACGTGGTCGTACACCGCCGTGCGCAGATCGAAGATGAGACCCTCGCCGATTCGGGAGGACAGGTACCTGTTCGTGATCGAGATCGCGGCATCGGCGATGGCCAGGCCGCCGATCGCCACGGCCAGCCACACCACTGTGGCCACGGGGCCGCCGCCGGTGATCGCGTTGACGACGTCGCCGGCGAGCACCGGGTTGAGCACGCCGATGCCCGCGGTGAGGACGGAGAGGATGAGGAAGACGATGAGCTTGTGCTTGTGCCGCGTCGCGTATGCGCCGATCCTGCGGTAGATGCCCGGTTGGATGGTCGTCTGCGGCGTCTTCTGGTTCTTGACCGAGGAGTACATCACACGGTGCGCGGAGGGCATACTCATAGCCGGTCCCTTTCTGGTGCCGAAGCGACCGAGCCGGCACGGGTCTCAGCCGTGTCGATGCGAGGATCGCCCGCATCCGGTCGCCGCTGAAGGCGGGTGACTCTCCGGTGGAGAGAACAACAGTGCACACAGTGCAACTGTTTCCGGAGTGAAACTATTTCATCGCCCCCGGGCGAGTCCGCTCACAGCTTGCGCAGCTGGACCTTCCGAATGGTGTGGTCGGCGGACTTGTGGAGCACGAGGTCGGCCCGACCCCGGCTGGGCTGGACGTTCTCCTTGAGGTTCGGGAGGTTGATGGAGTCCCAGATCTCCGTGGCCAGAGTCACGGCCTCGTCGTCGTCGAGCTGTGAGTAGCGGTGGAAGTAGGAGTCCTCGTCCTGGAAGGCACCGTGCTTGAGTTTGAGGAAGCGGGAGACGTACCACTGCTTGATGTCCCGGGAGCGGGCGTCGACGTAGACGGAGAAGTCGAAGTAGTCGCTGATCGCCAGGCCCAGGGTGCCGTCGTGGCGGGGACGGGCCGGCTGCAGGACGTTGAGGCCTTCGACGATGAGGACATCGGGGGAGCGGACGACCACCTCGGCGCCGGGGACGATGTCGTAGGTGTGGTGGGAGTACACGGGCGCCCGGACCTCGGGGGATCCGGCTTTGACGGCCGAGATGAATTTCAGCAGCTTGCGCCGGTCGTAGGACTCGGGGAAGCCCTTCCGGCCGGTCAGGCGGCGGCGTTGGAGCTCGGCATTGGGGTAGAGGAAGCCGTCGGTGGTGATGAGTTCGACACGGGGAGTGTCGGGCCAGCGGGCCAGCAGTTCGCGCAGCACACGGGCCGTGGTCGATTTGCCGACGGCCACCGAGCCGGCCACCCCGATGACGAAGGGCGTGTGTTTGGCCTCCTGCGGTTCCAGGCCCCGTTCGTGCAGCGGGGAGAAGAACTGGCGGGTCATATCGTGTTTGGACCGGCGGGCGGAGACGTAGAGATTGAGCAGACGCGACAGAGGCAGGTAGACCTGGGCCACCTCGTCGAGGTTGATCCGATCGCCGAGGCCGCGCAGCCGTTCGATGTCGCGCTGCTTGAGCGGAAGGGGAGTGGCCTGGGCGAGCGTGCCCCAGACCTCACGGTCGAATTCCCAGAACGGGGACGTCGAGTCGGGTTCGCTGCGACGGGAGGTGCTGAGTCCGGCGAGCCGGCGCGCGCGGTCCAGCTGAGGATCGACTGTGCTCATGCGCCCCATTGTGTCACGCGTCATGTTCTTCTCCGACGCCGAGGTGGCCCCGAGAATCGTCGCGGGCCCCGGCCGCGGTCGAAGCCCGAACGCGTGCAGTTGATCACGTTGATGGGATCGTGACTCGCCGGGATGCACGAGATCGGCCTCGAGTGCGTAAAATCTCCCTCATGTGTGGAATCGTAGGCTATGTATCCAAGGCCCCCGTTGACAATGCCGACCATCTGGCGCTCGACGTCGTGCTCGCTGGGCTGAAGAGGCTCGAATACCGAGGCTACGACTCCGCCGGCGTCGCCCTCGTGACCTCCGACGGCGAGCTCGCCTCGGCGAAGAGGGCCGGAAAGTTCTCCGCCCTGACCGATGAGATCGAGGCCAACCCGCTGCCGGCCGCGCAGACCGGCATCGGCCACACCCGGTGGGCCACCCACGGCGGACCCACCGACGGCAACGCCCACCCGCACCTGGCCGATGACGGCAAGCTCGCGCTCATCCACAACGGCATCATCGAGAACTTCGCCCACCTGAAGAAGGACCTCGTCGCCGAGGGCGTCGAATTCCTCTCCGAGACCGACACCGAGGTCGCCGCCGCCCAGCTGGCCAAGAACTACCGCGCCACCGGTGACCTGACCGCCGCGATGCGGGCCACCGCGAGCGAACTCGAAGGTGCGTTCACCCTGCTCGCCGTCCACGCCGACGCTCCGGGGCAGGTCGTGGCCGCACGCCGGAACTCACCGCTGGTCATCGGCCTCGGCGAGGGCGAGAACTTCCTCGGCTCCGACGTCGCCGCCTTCATCGACTACACCCGCACGGCCGTCGAGATCGGCCAGGACGAGGTCGTGACGATCACCCCCGATGAGGTCACGATCACGGATATCGAGGGCAACCTCGTCGAGGGGGAGCAGTTCGAGGTCGACTGGGACACCGCGGCCGCGGAGAAGGGCGGCTTCGCCTCCTTCATGGACAAGGAGATCCACGACCAGCCGCAGGCCGTGGCCGACACCCTGCTCGGTCGCCTCGACACCGAGGGGCGGCTGACCCTGGACGAGATGCGCATCGACGAGTCCGTGCTCAAGTCCATCGACAAGATCGTCGTCATCGCCTGCGGCACCGCCGCCTACGCCGGCCAGGTCGCGAAGTACGCGATCGAGCACTGGTGCCGCATCCCCACCGAGGTCGAACTCGCCCACGAATTCCGCTACCGGGATCCCGTCGTGACCGAGAAGACGCTCGTCGTGGCGATCTCGCAGTCGGGCGAGACCATGGACACGATCATGGCCGTCCGCCACGCCCGCCAGCAGGGGGCGAAGGTCATCGCGATCTGCAACACCTTCGGGTCGACGATCCCGCGCGAATCCGATGCCGCCCTCTACACGCACGCCGGCCCGGAGATCGCCGTGGCCTCGACGAAGGCGTTCCTGTCCCAGGTCGTTGCCTGCTACCTGCTCGGCCTCTACCTCGCGCAGCTGCGCGGCAACAAGTTCCGCGACGAGATCGCGACCATCCTGTCCGAGCTGCAGACCATCCCGGAGAAGGTCCAGCACATCCTCGATGAGACGAAGTCGCAGGTGCTGGCCCTGGCCGACCGCAACCAGGACGTCGGTTCTGTGCTGTTCCTCGGCCGCCACGTCGGCTATCCGGTGGCGATGGAGGGAGCGCTCAAGCTCAAGGAGCTCGCCTACATCCACGCCGAGGGCTTCGCCGCCGGTGAGCTCAAGCACGGACCGATCGCGCTCATCGACGAAGGCCAGCTCGTCATCATCATCGTGCCGTCCAAGCGGGGACGCGATTCACTGCATGCGAAGGTCATCTCGAACATCCAGGAGGTCCGCGCCCGCGGTGCGAACACCGTCGTCATCGCCGAGGAGGGGGATGAAGAGGTCGACCAGTTCGCCTCGGAGGTCATCTCCGTTCCGGAGACCACGACGCTCATGGCACCGCTGCTGACGACCGTTCCGCTGCAGATCTTCGCGATGGAACTGGCCACGGCCAAAGGCCTCGACGTCGACCAGCCGCGCAACCTCGCGAAGTCCGTCACCGTCGAATAAGGCGAGACGATGGCCATTCTGGGTATCGGCACGGACATCGCCGATGTGCCGCGCTTCGCCGAGCACATCGAACGCGTGCCCGAACTCCTCGACCGGCTGCTGACCCCGGCCGAACAGCTCAAACGCAACGGCAGACGCCGCACCGACGCGTCTCTGGCGGCCCGGTTCTCCGCGAAGGAGGCGCTGAAGAAGGCGATCGGCTTCCCCGGCTGGCTGCCCTGGCAGTCCGCCGAGGTGGTTCCGGCCCGATCCGGTGCCCCGTCCTTCCGGCTGCGCGGGCTCGTGCTCGAGCACTTCAAGAGGATCGGCGGGACGAACATCCACCTGTCGATCACCCATGATGCGCACCTGACGATGACCTTCGTCATCGCCGAAGGGGAGGGCCCGTCGCTGAGCCCCGGGATCGAGGGGATCGCCGAGCACTTCACGCACTCGATGTACGGTCCGGACGGCGGTCGGGCACAGATGGGCAGAACTCTGGAGCCATAGACTGGGGAGCATGAGCTCACTTCCCGACGATCCGACAGCCTCCGCCGAGGCCACCCCCATCCACCTGCCCACCGCCGAAGACGCCGCGGACATCGCCCCCGGACTCGTCACCCTCCGCCGGGCCCTGCATGAGAACGTCGAGGTCGGCCTCGACCTGCCGGTGACGCAGAAGCTCGTCCTCGAGGCCATCGAGGGCCTCGACGTCGAAGTGAGCACGGGTCAGGGGCTGTCCTCGATCGTCGTGGTGCTGCGCGGCGGTGCCCGGAAGGAGGACTCGACCGGAGTCGTGCCCGCCGTGCTCCTGCGCGGGGATATGGACGGACTGCCCGTGACCGAGGCGACCGGATTCGACTTCGCCGCGACCTCGGGGAAGATGCACGCCTGCGGCCACGACCTGCACACGGCCGGCCTCGTCGGTGCCCTCGGGCTGCTCCACCGAGTCCGCGAGCACCTGCCCGGCGACGTCGTATTCATGTTCCAACCGGGGGAGGAAGGCTATGACGGGGCCGGGAAGATGATCGACGAAGGCGTCCTCGACGCCGCCGGACCCCGCGTCAAGGCCGCCTACGGCCTGCACGTGTCCGCCGATGCCGAGCTCGGAGTCGCCTCCAGCCGCCCCGGACCCTATATGGCCGCGTTCTCGACGATGACGATCACCGTGAACGGCAAGGGCACCCACGCCTCCCGCCCGGCCACGGGCAAGGACCCGATCCAGGTCGGGGCCATGCTCGTGGGCCAGCTGCAGGAGTACATCACCCGCCGGTTCGACATCTTCGACCCGATCGTGGTCACCGTCGGCCAGTTCAACGGGGGCACCGCGGCCAACGTCGTCCCCGACGAGGCCCGCCTCGTCGTCAGCGTCCGCACGTTCTCCGAGACCGTGACCTCGCGCGCCGAGGCGGAGCTGCCCCAGCTGGTGCGTGACCTCGTCGCCGCCCATGGGCTCACCGCCGAGGTGGACTACGAGCAGATCCTTCCTCCGACGATCAACGACGACGCCGAGGCCGAATTCTTCCTCGCCACCTTCACCGACCTCTTCGGGCAGGAGCGGACGGTGCGCAAGGCGAATCCGCTGCCCGGCTCGGAGGACTTCTCCCGCGTCCTCGACGCCGTGCCCGGCGCGTACGGACACTTCGGGGCGGCGCTGCCGAACCTGCCGGTCGACGAACGCGAGGCCAACCATTCCCCACGCGCCCGCCACAGCGACGACGGTCTGGCCGACCAGGCGCTGTTCCTGGCCCATCTGGCCGGCCGCCGACTCGCGCAGCTGGCCGAGGACTGATGCCTTGGGCGGAGAACTGATGCCCTGAGCGGAGGAAACGGGATACGGTGCAGTGAGACGTCGAGACGTGAAGGAGCAGTCGATGAGTGTGTTCGCCTATCCGAGCGAGGTCATCCGCCGGGCCGAGGTGCCGCTGCTCGACGCCGGTGTCCCGCTCATGGCCAGGGCGGCCCGCGCCCTGGCGAACATCGCGCTCGAGACGCTGCGGGCCGACCGCGGTCGCGTCGCGGGCTCGCGGGTGTGCGTGCTGGCCGGGCCGGGGAACAACGCCGGCGACGCGCTCTTCGCCGCGGCCGCTCTCGCCGGGAGGGGCGCGGCCGTGTCGGTCATCACCCTCTTCGACCGCACCCATGCCGAGGGACTGGCCGCCGCCCGCCGCAGCGGTGCCCAGGTCGTGTCCTTCACCGCCGCCGACCGCGCCGAGGCGACAGCCGCCGGCCGCGCGACTGCCGCCGGCCGCGCCGCTGCCGCCGGCCCCGCCCGAGCGGAGGCGCTGCGGGAGCTGACCCGCGCCGACCTCGTCCTCGACGGGATCCTCGGCACCGGAGGTCGCCGCGGTCTGCCCGAGCACATCGCCGGACTCATCTCCGACTGGGCACCGCAGCGCAGCGCCGGCCTGCTCGCCGTCGACGTCCCCTCCGACCTCAGCCCCGACGCCGACGGTGCGAAGCAGCGGATGCATGCCGATCGCACCGTGACCTTCGGCGGCCTCAAGGCCGAACTCGTCGACCCCCGTGTGAGCGCATTCACCGGCTTCATCGACGTCATCGACATCGGCCTCGACCTCGACCCGGCGCAGGCGACCGCTGAGCTGCTCGACGCCGATGACCTCGTCACCGACTTCCCCCGCCCCGGCAGGGACGGGCACAAGTACTCCCGCGGCATCACCGGGATCCTCGCCGGATCGGAGGAGTACCCGGGCGCCGGAGTGCTCACGACCACTTCGGCGGTCAATTCCGGGGCGGGGATGGTCCGCTATCTGGGAGCCCCGCTCGTGGCCGAATTCGTCATCGGCCTGCACCCCGAGGTGGTCACCGCCTCCGGGCGGGTCGACGCCGTGGTCATCGGACCCGGCGATCCCGAACCCGAATACATCCAGGCTGTCATCGACGCCCTGACCGAGACCACGACCCCGCTCGTCCTCGACGCGGGAGGCCTCGACATGGTCGGCCGCGCCGAGACGATGACCGAGACCTGGTTGGCCGGTCGCCCCCTGATCATCACTCCGCACGCCGGCGAGCTGGCCCGGCTGCTCAGCCGCCTCCTCGGCGAGATCATCACGGCGGGCAGGATCGGCCAGGACCCGCTCGGATGGGCCCGGCAGGCGGCGGAGCTGACCGGAGCGATCGTCCTGCTCAAGGGCCACCATACGGTCATCGCCGCCCCCGACGGGCACACCGTGCTGCCCGAACCGGGCCCGGCGAGCCTGGCCACGGCCGGGGCCGGTGATGTGCTCTCAGGCGTCCTCGGCACCCTGATCGCCGTCGCCTCGGCCCGCAGCCGCTACAGCGATGACCGACCGCTGTCGTCGCATCAGTGGGCCCGCCTGGCCGGTCTGGCCGTGCTCGTCCACAATGCCGCAGGACGGCAGGCGGTCACCGCCTCCGGTGTCGCCGGTGCCCTCGCCGAGGTGACCGACGCACTCATCCACGGCACGGACTGAGTCCAGCGCCCGGGTGTGCGGACGCCCGGCCCGGCGGGTGCCACCTGGATCTCACCTCAGTGGATGGCGATCTGCGTCTTCGTCGCCCCTTCCCACTCCATCGTCTTGACGAGGCTGGATTCGTACATCGACACGCAGCCGGCGGTCTTCATCGACTCGGTGTTCGCGTGGAGGAAGATCGCCGAGCCCTTGCCGGGGGTGCGAGCCTCGTTGTACCCGATGACCTGGGCGTACTTGTACGGTTTCGGCTGGTAGAGCGATTCGCCGGTGTACCCCTCGGACTTCAGCTGCATCGTGTTGTAGCCCTCCGCCCTGGTCGCGTCACCGTCGACCCAGACATGATCACGGGTGACCTTCGTCCAGGACTTCTGCAGACCCGGATCGGATGAGGTGCCGAAGCCCTCTCGCATCCAGAACACGCCCTGCGGCGTCTTCCCGTCGCCTTCGCGCTTGTCCGCCGTCGTCCCGTTGTACCCGAGCCGAGCCTTGTACGGACCCTGATCGCGGACGTAGCGGCCGTCGGACTTCGAGCACAGATAGATGTCAGCGGTGATCGTCGACCGCTGTTTGACCTCGATGACCTTCTCGGCCGTGACGCTCGAGTCCGATTCGATGCCGGTGCAGTGGCGTGCGGCGGCCGTGGCCGTCGGCCCGCGGTCGGCGAGAGCGAGGACGGTGCCGCAGAGCACGGCGATGAGCACCATGGCCACGGTGCGGGCAGATGTGCTGGTGTGCATGACTTCTCCTTCGTCATCGATGGCAGTGGGGGCTCATCGTAACCGAGGCCACGGACCGTCGCGGGGTCCCGATACACTCCGGTCAGAGGTGTCGGCGGTACTCTTGTCCAGTGACATCTTTCGACATTCCCGAGGCCCTGGTCCGGGCGGAGATCGACGAGGCGGCCCTGCGCGACAATGCCGCAGTGCTGGCCTCCCGACTCGCCCCCGCCCGCCTCAGATGCGTCGTCAAGGCCAATGCCTACGGCCATGGCGTCGACCTCGTCGCTCCCGCCCTCTTCGCGGCCGGGTGGCGCGAATTCTGTGTGGCCACGATCCCCGAAGCCCTGCAGCTGCGCAGCCTGCTCGGCGACGAGGCCGAGATCCTCGCCTGGCTCTACGGACCGACCACTGACCTCGACGAGGCGGTGCGGGCCGGCATCGAGATCGGCGTCTCGACGGTCGACAGCCTCGACCGTCTGGCCGCCGCCGCCGAGCGCACGGGCGTCACGGCCCGGCTCCACCTCAAGATCGACACCGGGCTGGGACGCAACGGGCTGGCCCCGGATGCGCTCGTGCGCGCCTTCGAATGGCTGCGCCGGGCCGGTGAGGTCGGGACAGCGGCGATCAGCATCGTCGGCATCATGAGCCACTTCGCCGTCGCCGACGAACCCGAACGCCCCGAGACCGCCGCCCAGGCCGCGGTGTTCTCCTCCGCCCACGGGCAGCTGAGGGCCGTGCTCGACGCCGCCGACGGTCGCCTCGGCGATGCGGAGGCCCTCGATGTGCACATCGCGAACTCGCCGGGTGCGCTCACCCTCGGACCCTGCCCGGGCACCTCGGCGAGGGTAGGCCTGGCGCTGTACGGACTCTCCCCGCTCGCCGACGGCGACGCGGCGGCCCTCGGGCTGCGGCCGGCGATGCGGCTGGTCTCCACCGTCATCAATCTCAAGGACATCCCCGCCGGTCATGGCGCCTCCTACGGGCTGACGTTCACGGCCGCGACCGACACCCGGTTCGCGCTCGTGCCCGGCGGGTACGGTGACGGTCTTCCGCGGGCGGCCTCGAATCGCGCCGAGGTGGCCATCCGCGGCCGCCGCTACCCCGTCGTCGGGCGCATCGCCATGGATCAGATGATCATCGACATAGGAGCCGGAAACGACGAGGTGGCCATCGGCGACGAGGCCGTGATCTTCGGACCCGGCGGCCCCAGCGCGGCCGATTGGGGGACCTGGGCGGATACGATCAACTACGAGATCGTCACCCAGCTCAGCGCTCGCGTCCAACGCTGTGTGAAGACCGGCGACGGGAACGGTGCCGCCGGTGATGAGGAGGTCGACCGATGAGGATCATCGTCGAATCGCTGGCGCAGATGCGCACGCTGGCCGAGGTGCTGGCCGGACACCTGCGCGCCGGTGACCTGCTCATCCTCACCGGCAACCTCGGAGCCGGCAAGACGACCTTCACCCAGTCCCTGGGTGCGGCCCTCGACGTGTCCGGGCGGATCACCTCGCCGACATTCATCATCGCCCGCGTACACCCCTCACGGGGCGGCGGTCCCGCGCTCGTCCACGTCGACGCCTATC
>DWZN01000088.1 GCA_019117545.1 Candidatus Brevibacterium intestinavium | reverse complement strand
GTCGGCGACTACGACAACACGTTCCTCATCATCCTCATCGTCATCATCACCTTCCTCGCCACCGCCTCGGTGGTCTCGGGCGTGGGTGCGGGCATCAAGTGGCTGTCGAACATCAACCTCACGATGGCCGGTGTCCTTCTCGTCACCGTGCTCGTGCTCGGGCCGACGCTCTTCCTGTTCCAGAACTTCGTCGAATCCCTCG
Organism: Candidatus Brevibacterium intestinavium; assembly: GCA_019117545.1. Taxonomy (GTDB): domain Bacteria; phylum Actinomycetota; class Actinomycetes; order Actinomycetales; family Brevibacteriaceae; genus Brevibacterium; species Brevibacterium intestinavium. The sequence goes on along the minus strand of DWZN01000088.1, from coordinate 9,845 downwards.
GCGTCTGGCTGGCCAACGTGCTCGATATGACCTTCGACATCGGTGCCTACACAGGTGACGAGGGCAATGAGTGGAACTCGACCTGGACACTGTTCTACTGGGGCTGGTGGATCTCCTGGGCACCCTTCGTGGGAGTCTTCATCGCCCGCATCTCCCGCGGGCGTACGGTGCGCGAGTTCATCGCCGGTGTCCTGCTGGTGCCCTCGATCGTCGGATTCTTCTGGTTCTCCGTCCTCGGCGGCACGGGCATCCACACGCAGCTCTTCGGCTCCGGCGACCTGGTCGATCCGGACGAGGGGGTTGTGGCCGAACGGGTCCTCTTCGACGTCCTCGGCGCGCTGCCGCTGGGCTCGATCCTCTCGGTCATCGCGATCATCCTCGTGGCGATCTTCTTCATCACGTCGTCGGACTCCGGTTCGCTCGTCGTCGATATGCTCGCTTCCGGCGGACATCCGAATCCGCCGATGTGGTCGCGTGTGCTGTGGGCCCTGCTCGAGGGTGCCATCGCGATCGCGCTCCTCGTCGCCGGTGGGCTCGACGCCCTGCAGGCGGGGTCGCTGATGACAGCGCTGCCGTTCAGCGTGGTTCTCATCCTCATCTGCGTCTCCACGCTCAAGGCCTTCGGCAAGGAGGCCAAGCGCACTGCCGCGATCGATCGGGCCGCCCGGTTCCGTCAGGTCGGTGAGCATCTGGCCGATGACTTCGACGAGTACCTCGGCGAGAAGGTCGACGAGCGCATCGACTACCGGCTCACAGCCAGCCAGGGGATCCTGGGCAAGCAGAGGGCGAAGGCTGCCCGCCGCAAGGGCTCGGCTGCCCAGACGCAGTCGACGACCGAAGGCTCCTCGCGGCCCGACGGTCCCACGGACACTGACGACTGATCCGGTTTCGCCGCCATCAGGGGCGCCGCTGTTCGGATTATCCGAACGACGGCGCCCCTGGTTTCTTTCGTGCCCCTCCCAGGGCTGTGCCTCTTTCGGCAGCAGATCCCCCAGGGGTGTGCCTCTCTCCGGGACGGTGGCGAACTCGGCCAGTGGACGGTCGCCTCGGCGCGGGCGAGTGCATCGGCGGAATCGCCTGCCACCATCGGGGTGGAACGAGTAGGCTGGTGACAGCAGATATGGCTGACCCCACGACCAAGGAGTTCATATGCCCATCGCCAGCCCCGAAGTGTATGCCGAGATGATCAACCGGGCGAAGACCCAGGGCTTCGCCTACCCGGCGATCAACTGCACCTCCTCGCAGACGATCAACGCCGCCATCCGCGGTTTCGCCGAGGCCGGATCCGACGGCATCGTGCAGATCTCCACCGGTGGTGCCGAATACATCTCCGGCCCCACGGTCAAGGACCGCGTGCGTGGGGCCATCGCCTTCTCCCTCTTCGCCGCCGAGGTGGCCAAGAGCTACGACGTCAACATCGCCCTGCACACCGACCACGCCCCGAAGCAGGCGGTCGAGGAGTGGGTCAAGCCGCTGCTGGCGGCCTCGACCGAACGGGTGAAGAACGGCGGCGAGCCCTACTTCCAGTCGCACATGTGGGACGGTTCAGCGGTCCCGCTGGACGAGAATCTCGTCCTCGCCGAGGAGCTGCTCGAACTCTCGGCGGCCGCGCACTCCATCCTCGAGATCGAGGTCGGCGTCGTCGGCGGTGAAGAGGACGGCGTGGAGAACGCGATCAACGACAAGCTCTACACCACCGTCGCCGACGGTCTGGCCACCGCGCGTGCGCTGGGCACCGGCGAGAAGGGCCGCTACCTCACCGCGCTGACCTTCGGAAACGTCCACGGCGTCTACAAGCCCGGCAATGTCCGGCTCCGGCCCGAACTGCTCGGTGAGATCCAGACCGAGGTCGGCGCTCAGGTCGGCAAGGACAAGCCGTTCGACCTCGTCTTCCACGGCGGCTCGGGATCGAGCCCGGAGGAGATCGCCGAGGCTGTCGGCCACGGAGTGGTGAAGATGAACATCGACACCGACACCCAGTACGCGTTCACCCGTCCGATCGTCGAGCACATGTTCCGCAACTACGACGGCGTGCTCAAGATCGACGGCGAAGTCGGCAACAAGAAGCTCTACGATCCGCGCTCCTTCGGCAAGGCCGCGGAGCAGGGCATGGCCGAACGCGTCGTCGAGGCCTGCCAGAACCTCGGTTCGGCAGGGACCAGCATGAAGAACTGAGCCCGGCACACAGACTGTGGTCTGAGTCCGAGCATTCGCAGCAGCGGCCGTCGTCCGGAACCGGGCGGCGGCCGCTGCCTGTGCAGATCCGGTTCGCTCCGAGGCCGTGGTGAATCAGTTCGTCGCGTACGAAGGTGTGAAGTCCTGGGACTTCTCAGGCGTTCGAGCACAGAGAACCGCGCAGACGAGTCATGTGCAGGGCGGTGGTGTCTCGGGGCGCGTGTGTGCTGGGTAGTGGCGCCTCGGGACGTGTGTGCAGGGGACTCGGGGTGCAGGGGGTGAGAACCGGACTGCTTGTGCGGAGTTGCCCGAGTGCTGGGCGCAATCGGATACTTTGGCGCTTGGAAACTGTCCGTTCACGACCACTTCTCGGCGAGACTCGGGGCGCAGGGTGCCGTGAGACTCGGGGTGCAGGGGTGCCGTGAGGTCCAGGCGCAAGGGGTCGCGAGAGGGTCCGCGAGTGACGACGGCCGGGACAGCGCTGTGAATGGCTCGAGGCCCGGGACGCCATTGTCCCGGACCTCGTCATTCACTCGTACCTCGTCCCGCTGCGCGGAGGCGGCTGACCGTCAGCCCTCAGGCCGACCGATGCCGGGCCTCAGTCCGGGCGGCCGGCACCCCGTTCAGCCCTCCGGGACCGCATCGCCGGCCTTGAGGCGGGCGACCCGCTGATCCCAGAAGTCGGCGTTGCGGACGCCGATCTTCTCGGGTTCGAACACCGGGTCCAGACCGAGCTTCATCTGGCGCTCGAAGTCGCGCAGGAGCTTGAATGCCGGCTGCTGCAGGATGAGGATGCCGATGATGTTCAGCCAGGCCATGAGGCCCACGCCGATGTCACCGAGCGCCCACGTGCTGCCCGAGGCCGAGATCGCACCGACGGCGACGGCGACGAGGATGAGCAGCTGCAGCACGCGCTTGCCGATCGCGAGCACCACGGTGTTCCTGGCCCGCCCGAGCAGGTGCACGAGGTTCGTCTCCGCCATGTAGTAGTAGGCGACCATCGTCGTCAGCGCGAAGAGGAAGATCGAGATCGCGATGAACCCGGCACCGAAGCCGTGGATCATCGAGTCCAGCCCCGCCTGCGGCCACTTCTCGCCCGGGGTCGCGGCGATCGCTTCGACCATCTGTCCGCGCCCGGTGCCGATGATGGTCTCGCCGTCGGCGTCGAAGACCCGGTACATGCCGGTCGAGAGGATCATGAATGCCGTCGCCGAGCACACGAAGAGCGTGTCGATGTAGACCGAACCGGCCTGGACGAGCCCCTGCTTGGACGGGTGGGAGACCTCGGCGGCCGAGGCCGCGTGCGGTCCCGTGCCCTGCCCGGCCTCGTTCGAGTAGATGCCGCGCTGGACGCCCCACTGCACGGCCATGCCGATGATGCCGCCGAAGGCCGCCTCCTGGCCGGCGTCCATGCCGAAGGCCGACCTGAACATGAGCTCGAAGACCGGAACGATCTGGTCGGCGTTGATGAAGGTCACGGCGATGGCGGCGATGATGTAGATGACGGCCATGAACGGCACGGCCATCGAGGCGAAGTGCGCGATGCGCTTGATCCCTCCGATGACGATGAAGCCCATGATGATGACAAGCGCGATCGCGGTGGCCCAGGTGGGCACGTTCCAGGCGTTCTCGATCGCGCCGGAGATCGCATTGGACTGGATGCCCGGCAGCATGAAGGACATGGCCAGGACGGTCACGGCCGCGAACACCATGCCGTAGACCTTGAACAGCCCCTTGGCCTTCGTGTGCCGGTAGGCCTTCTCGATGTAGAAGGCGGGCCCGCCGCGGTACTCACCGGTGCGGGGATCCTGCTCCTTGAAGACCTGGCCGAGGGTGGACTCGACATAGGACGTCGAGGCGCCCAGCAGGGCCGAGATCCACATCCACACCACGGCACCGGGTCCGCCGAAGCCGATGGCGGTGGCGACGCCGGCGATGTTGCCGACTCCGACGCGGCCGGCCAGCGAGATCGCCAGCGCCTGGAAGGACGAGACTCCCTCATTGGAGCTCTTGCCGCGGAACATCTGGGTGAAGATGGCTGGGATCTGTCGGATCTGCACCGCGCGTGAGCGGATCGTGAAGTAGACACCGGCGCCGAGGCACAGGTAGACGAGGGCAGATGACCACACAACCCCGTTGAGCCAGTCGATGAAAGCGGACACGGTTCTCCATTCGTAGTCGCCGAGCCGGGATCGCCGCCTCGGTGCGGGAAAGTCTGCGCCACTGCGCTGACCGTCGCGTCAACGGCCAGGTTCTCGAGAGTTCCTCGGTAATCGCCTGTGATGCACCTCATAAGTGAAGCCCATTGTGACGTGTGACGCAAGTCGCCGTCTTCTGCTGCTTCGTCCGAATTATTGCGATGTCATTGCGAAGTGCGTCACTGCATATGATGCAGTTCACTATTTGGGATGGGATACGTATGATGTGGTGCGGATCTCTTCGAGCAAAGACGACACGAAGAGCACACTTGGAAATGACAGGAACACCATGAAACGACGCACTGGTGCAATGGCCGTGGCCATCGCCGCGGCCGGCGCTCTGCTCCTCTCCGCCTGCTCGACCTCGACGACCGGAGGAAGCGGCGGAGACGGCGAAGGCGGCACGCTCACGGTCGGAACGACGGACAAGGTTGTCGCGCTCGACCCGGCAGGTGCCTATGACAACGGCAGCTCTCTCGTCGAGCAGCAGGTCTACCCGTTCATCCTCGCCTACAAGCCCGGCACCGCCGAGCTCAACCCCTCGATCGCCGAGTCCGCGGACTTCACCGAGCCGACGAAGTACGAGGTCAAGCTCAAGGAGGGCATGAAGTTCGCCAACGGCAACGATCTGACCTCCTCGGACGTGAAGTTCTCCTTCGACCGCCAGGTGAAGATCCAGGATCCGAACGGTCCGTCCTCCCTGCTCGGCGGTCTCGAATCGGTCGAGACGCCGGACGAGCAGACGGTGATCTTCAACCTCAAGCGTGAGAACGATCAGACCTGGCCGGGCGTGCTCGCCAGCGCCGCGGGCCCGATCGTCGACGAGGACGTCTTCGACGCCGATGCCATCACGGACAATCAGGACATCGTGGACGGCGAGGCCTTCGCCGGCCCCTATTCGATCGCCGGCTTCGACTTCAACAAGCTGATCACGTACGAGGCCTACGACGGCTACCAGGGCTACCTGGATCCGGCAAAGACCGAGACCGTGCAGATGAAGTACTACTCGGATGCGAACAACATGAAGCTCGACATCCAGGAGAACAAGATCGACGTCGCCTGGCGGTCGCTGTCGGCCACCGACATCGAGGATCTCGGCGAGAAGGAGAACCTCACGGTCCACAAGGGACCCGGCGGCGAGATCCGCTACATCGTGTTCAACCTCGACACCATGCCCTTCGGCGCGAAGACCGATGAGGCCGATGAGGACAAGGCGCTCGCGGTCCGGCAGGCCATGGCCGATTCGGTCGACCGGCAGGCCGTGGCCTCCCAAGTCTACAAGGACACCTTCACCCCGCTGTACTCGCACGTTCCGGACGGTCTGCCGGCCTCGAGCGAGCCGCTGAAGTCCGAATACGGAGACGGCGAGGGCGGACCCGATGTGGCCAAGGCCAAGAAGACCCTCGAGGACGCGGGAGTCGAGACCCCGGTCAAGCTCAACCTGCAGTACAACCCGGACCACTACGGTCCGTCCTCGGGAGATGAGTACGCACTCATCAAGGACCAGCTGGACAAGACCGAGCTGTTCGACGTCAACCTCCAGTCGACCGAATGGGTCCAGTACAACAAGGACCGCACCGACGACGCCTACCCGCTGTATCAGCTGGGCTGGTTCCCGGACTACTCCGACGCCGACAACTACCTGGTCCCCTTCTTCTATGACACGGACGAGACCCCGGCCTTCCTGGGCAATCACTACCGTGACAAGACGATGAACGAGGAGCTGGATGCTCAGTCGTCCATCGACGATGAGGACAAGCGGGCGGAAGCGCTGCAGAAGATCCAGGGTCAGCTGGCCGATGAGCTGCCGACCCTGCCCCTGCTGCAGGGCAGCCAGATCGCGATCTCAGGCAATGACGTCAAGGGAGTCGACGACACCCTCGACCCCGCGTTCCAGTTCCGACTGGCACTGCTGAGCAAGTGAGCACTCGCACGAGGTGCAGGTGAGCCGACCGGGCCGCCTGCACCTCGTGGCGCGTTCGCTCCGAGGGGCCGTCGCGATCCGACGCGCCCCTGCGTCCGCACGTGCCCACAGGCATTGAAACGAACACTGCGAAGGAACACATGTCTGCAGCCATCAGCGAACCAGGGGCGGAAGCAGCCGAGACCTCGACCTCGGTGAAGAAGCCCACCGGGGGCGGATTGGGGCGCTACGTCCTCATCCGCTTCCTCCTCATCATTCCCACCATCTTCATCCTCACCACCCTCGTCTTCTTCCTCATGCGCATCACCGGTGATCCGATCACCGCTTCGATGGGCGGACGGCTGACTCCCGACCAGCTGGCCGAGCGCATCCACGCGGCCGGCTACGATCGACCGCTGATCATCCAGTACTTCGAATACATGGGCGATCTGCTCAAGGGCGACTTCGGCACGGCGGTCTCCGACGGCCAGCCCGTCTCGCACATCCTGATGACCTACGGGACCGCGACCGTCGAGCTCGTCTTCTACGCCCTCATCGTGGCGTTCATCCTCGGCATCCCGCTGGGCATGCTCGCCGCCTACCACCGCGACAAGGCCCCGGACGCCGCCCTGCGTGTGCTCGCCATCCTCGGCTATGCCACCCCCGTGTTCTTCGCCGGCATGATCCTCAAACTCCTCTTCGGAGTGTTCCTGCCCATCCTGCCCGTGTCCGGACGCGGGACCACGCAGACCGAATACATCATGTCCGGCGTCGTCGATCCGACCGGGATCTACCTCATCGACGCGCTGCGGATCGGCAACTTCTCCGTGCTGTCCGATGTGCTCTCCCACGCGGTGCTGCCGGCGATCGCGCTCGGCGTGCTCACGGCCGGCGTGTTCCTCCGACTCGTGCGCACGAACCTCATCGGCACGCTCGAACAGCAGTACATCGATTCGGGTCGGTCCCGCGGCATCTCCGAATACCGCTTGGTGACCAAGCACGCCTACCGTCCGGCGCTGATCCCGATCGTCACCGTCATGGGCATGCAGATCGCCCTCATGCTCGCCGGCGCCGTGCTCACGGAGACGACCTTCGGATGGCAGGGGCTCGGCTTCAAGCTCGCCGAATACCTCACCGCCCGCGACTTCGTGGCCGTGCAGGGAATCGTCGTGTTCCTCGCCGTCATCGTCGCGATCACGAACTTCATCGTCGACGTCCTCGCCGCCTTCATCGATCCCCGAGTGAGGTACTGATGTCCACTCCAGAGAATCCACATTCGACCGATTCCCCCGCCGAGGCGGCCCCCGGATCCGGTGCCCCCGCCCTCGCCTTCGACGACAGGGCCAAGAAGTCCTGGTTCTCGCGGCTGCCGATCATCTCCCATCTGCGGCAGTCGGTCGGCCTGCAGCGCGGCATGCTCATCACCGGGCTCGTGCTGTGCGCGATCGTGCTCATCTGCGCGATCTTCGCCCCGCTCATCGCCCCCTACGGCTTCAACCAGCTCGGCACCTCCGAAGGCAACTTCGGTTCGAAGCTGCCTCCCGGCGGCACCCATATCTGGGGCACCACGGTCGGCGGCTACGATGTCTTCTCCCGCGTCGTCTGGGGTGCCCAGACCGCTGTGGCCGTCATCGTCGTGGCCGTCGTGATGTCGATCTTCGCCGGTGTCATCCTCGGACTCATCTCCGGCTACCTCGGCGGCTGGCTCGACCGCATCCTCGTCGTCATCGCCGATGCCGTCTACGCGTTCCCGACCCTGCTGCTGGCACTGGTCATGTCGATCGCGATCTCCGGCGGGCAGTCGAGCGCGTGGGGCGGCATCGCCGCTGCCGCGTTCTCGATCACCGTGGTCTTCATCCCGCAGTACTTCCGCGTGGTGCGCGCGGAGACCCTGCGGCTCAAGGCCGAGCCCTTCGTCGAATCGGCGATCGTCCTCGGGGCCTCGAAGGCGCGGATCATCTCCAAGCACATCTTCCGCAACGCCACGCGCACGCTGCCGCTGATCTTCACGCTCAACTCCTCCGAGGCGATCCTGACCCTGGCCGGGCTCGGGTTCCTGGGATTCGGCATCGAACCCACCTCGGCGTCGGAATGGGGATACGACCTCAACAAGGCGCTGCCGGACGTGACGTCCGGGGTGTGGTGGACCTCGGTGTTCCCGGGCCTGGCCATCGTGCTCACGGTGCTCGGCATCACCCTGGTCGGTGAGTCGATGAACGACCTCAACGACCCGCGCCTGCGCGTGCGGCGCAAGGCCAAGACGAAGAACGCCACATCTGCGGAGGTCAAGGCATGAGCAAGCAGACACACGATTCGGCTGCTTCCGCCACCGGCAGCATCCTCGACGTCGAGGGCCTCGATGTCACCTTCTCCACCGACGGCGGCGATGTGCACGCGGTCAAGGATGTCTCGCTGTCGGTCTCGCCCGGTGAGGTGCTCGCCATCGTCGGCGAGTCGGGGTCGGGCAAGACCGTGACCGCGCGGTCCATCCTCGGTCTGCTGCCGGAGACGGCGCAGCGGTCGGGGGCCGTGGTCATCTCCGGCAAGAACGTGCTCAGCGTCTCCGCCGAGCAGCTGCGCGCCATGCGCGGGTCCGATGTGGCGATGGTCTTCCAGGAGCCTTCGACCGCCCTCAACCCGGTCTTCACCGTCGGTTGGCAGATCGCCGAGGGGCTGCGGGCCCACGATAAGAAGGCGAGCAAGGCCGAGCTCAAGACCCGCGTCGTGGCCGCGATGGAGCAGGTCGGCATCCCCGATGCCCAAAATCGCTTCGACTACTACCCGCACCAGTTCTCGGGCGGCCAGAAGCAGCGCATCGTCATCGCCATGGCGCTCGCCCTGGGGGCGAAGCTTATCGTCGCCGACGAGCCGACCACGGCCCTCGACGTCACCGTGCAGGCCGAGATCCTCGATCTGCTGCGTCAGCTGCGTGATGAGACGGGCACGGCCATCGTGCTCATCACCCACAATATGGGCGTCGTCGCCGATCTCGCCGATCGGGTGGCCGTGATGTTCCGCGGCGACCTCGTCGAGGTCTCCTCGGTCGAGCGGCTCTTCAGCGACCCGAAGGAGGAGTACACGCGCGAACTGCTCGCGGCCGTGCCGCGCCTCGGCTCGACCGTGGCAGGAAGCCGGAAGGCGGCGGCCGCCGAGGCGGGTCGGGGATCCGGTGCGTCGGCGGCGGATTCCGGTGCGTCGGGTGCCGCCTCGGCGGGGGAGCCCTCGGCCGGCGCCACCGAGGCGGGTCAGTCCGCCGCCGAGGCAGGCCAGGGGCAGGTGCGGGAGTCGATCGTGACCGCGCGCGACCTCGACATCGTCTACCCGGGCGGATTCGGCCGCGCCGACTTCCACGCGGTGAAGAAGGTCAGCTTCGACATCAGGGCCGGGGAGGTCTACGGCCTCGTCGGCGAATCCGGCTCGGGCAAGACCACGATCGGCCGCGCGATCGCCGGCCTGACCAGGGCCAGCGGCGGCAGCCTCAGTGTGCTCGGACACGAGATGGTCGGCTTCAAGGAGCGTGAGTTCTCGACGATCCGGCGCAGGATCGGATTCGTCTTCCAGGACCCGGC
>DWZN01000087.1 GCA_019117545.1 Candidatus Brevibacterium intestinavium | reverse complement strand
CTTGTCGGCTCGGCCTGGCTGATGCTTCTGGCCGGTCTCGGCGATGGCATCGGCGGCGCGGCGTCGATGGACGACTGGAGTCTGCTCTGGCCCACCGTTGTCGGACACCTCGCGCAGACGGCCTCGATCTGGGCCCTGCTGGGGCTGTCCTTTCTGCTCTACGGCTTCGCCCCGCGTCTGATGGGCCTGAGCTGGATCGTGTTCGCAGGATCCGCGGTGCTCGCCCTGTTCGGGCAGATGCTCCAGCTCGACGAGGCGGTGCTCGATGCCTCGATCTACACGCATATCGGACAGTACCCGGCCGAGGACCTGTCCGCCCCGGCGACGCTGGTGTTCCTCGCGGCCGCCGCGGTGCTCGTGGGGCTGGCAGCGATCGGGTTCCGCAGGCGCGACCTGGCCACGGCTTGAGGAGGCGGTGCGTGGGCCGCGGGCGGCGCCTCGTGAGCAGAGTGCGGTGCTCGGCTGCCGCCTGCGCACGGACACGCGGGCTTCTTCCCCTCGAGCCCCCCCCGGATCCCTCGAGCCCCTCGGAACCCTCGAATCCCTCGAACCTGCGAGTGCTCCTAGGAACCGGAGAGATAGCCGAAGGAGCGGGCGCGGCTGAGCGCATCGGCCCGGTTCGACACTCCGAATTTGCGGTAGAGGGCCGACAGCCGATTCTTCACCGTACCGGTGACCTGGTGAAGCTCGACTGCGATCTCGGCCACGGACAGTCCGCGCGCCAAGCAGTCGATGAGCTGCGCCTCCCCGGCACTGAGCTGCGGCATCGCGGCCACGTCCACTGAGACGGGACCGATGCTCCGCAGTCCGGCGATGAGGGCGGCAGGAGAGTCGAAGGAGCGGGAGAACTCGACCGTTGCCTCGGCCCAGACGGGAGAGTCGGCGATGAGGTCGATGAGGCGGTGGCGGTCGGCCTGCGGCAGGAGCGCGAGCGGCAGCAGGGAGCTCACCCAGGCCGAGAGGCTCACGGCCATGGAGAAATCGGTCCTTGCCGCGTCCTCGTCCCCGCCGCGCAGCTGCGCCGCCGCCCTGATCGCAACCAGTTCTGCCCGCCCGTGCGGGCTGAGCGAGCGATGGTAGAACCAGGTGTCCGCACACGAGATCGCCTCGGCGCTGCGGTCGGCGATGAGCTTCGACCTGACGTCGAGGACGATGCGGGCATCGCATGAGGGTGAGAGCCGTTCCCGCTCGATCTCCGCCCAGCGCAGCTGGCCGAGTGCGATGAAGACCATGCTCCGTCCTCGCGCCAGAAGATCCCGTTCCGCTTCCGACAGGACCCCCGAGGCGCGGAACCGTTCCGCATCGTCATTGACGAACAGCAGTCCCGACTCCCCCTCGGCCGACAGGATCGCAATGGTCCGTGCGATGAAGGGCAGATAGACCCACAGAGTCCGCTTCTCCGGATAGGCGGCCAGCGCCTCGAGCGCGAATCCGGCACGATCGAGGTCGAGCCGGTCGAGAGCCCGCAGCGCCGAGGCGATGTACCTGGCCGGCCGGACCAACTCGTCGACGATCGTGTTCGATTCCTCCGCCGCGACTGAAGCCGAGGACTCGGCGATCGCCGACAGGTGCGCATCGGCACGTTCGTGGTCGCCGCTGACCGCGGAGATCAGTGCGGTCCAGGCCATGATCGCCGGCAGAAGGAAATCGCCGGCGACATGCCCTGACCGGGCGGGCCCTTCGATCTCGTTGAGGATCGACAGAGCTCGCCGATGCTCGGCTGCGTGGTGGAGAGCGATCGCGGTGAGGAGCCTGATGACCGAGCGGGCTCGCACACTCCGGACCATCGGGGCCGCCGTCATCCCCACCGAGGCCGCCTCGACATGACGACCGGCGTCGGCGAGTCCGATCATCGAGCGGATCGCAATGAGGCTTTCGCCTCGCTGTTCCCAGCGTCCGACCACGTCGGCGATGCTGTCGACGGAGTCGATCCCGGCACCGGCGCCGGGCAGTCGCGAGCGCAACAGCCCCGGACCGGTCTGTGCCACCGCGGCGGCCCGAATCCCGTCGGCGCCGCAGCCGTCGGCGCTGGAGGCGATGTCCTCGGCCAGGGTTCCGAAGAATTCGAGTCCCGGCCCGGCTGCCCGTGCCCTGGGCGGCAGCAGGCGGAACGCCGTGCAGGACGAGCGGGGAGCGAGCAGAAACATCGGGATCCCCACCGCCTCGGCGATCCGCAGCAGCTGCGCCCAGTGCCCTCCGCTCCTGGCCAGGAGCAGGACATCGCCGAGGAGTTCGGCCTCGAGAGTCCCCGTCGACTCCATGTGCTCGACGAGCACGTCGAGCAGCGAAGCGACGACGGGGCCGGCGGCGGAGTCGAGGTCGCGGCGGAGCTTGGCGGCCAGAAGCGTCGGGACCTTCAGCAGCGTGCCGCGGACCTCGTCCTCGACGACGGTGACCACCCCGCTGGAGCGCAGCCTGTCGATCACTCCCTCGGGGTCACTGATGCCGAGCCCGCCGAGGAGGTCGTCGGCGACTGCGGTCAGTGCCTGCAGCGCGGTCGTCTCGGTCACGGCGCTGAGCTGGGCGAGGACCGCTGCCGCCGCCTCGTCGCCGGGGCCGAGCGACAGCGACACTCGTGGGCACAGTCCGACGACCCAATCGGAGAAGGACGCCGAATCCGGATCGACGGTGACCCCGGCATCGGCCGCGGCCCTGAGCACCGACTCCGCGAAGCGAGCACGGCCGGCGCAGGCCGTCCAGAGTCGGCCGCACAGATCGGCATCGACGGGATCCATATCGAAGAACCCGAGCTCGGCCGCGAAGTCTTCAAGACTGCGGCGGGGGTCCCCCACCCCGCCGTCGGCGTTCGAGCCCATGGTCACCAGTCCTCCACCTCGGCGGATCAAGCCCGCGTCGCGTTCATCGACGAACACGTCGATTCCTCCTGACGGTCTTCGCTGTCCGGTCCTGTCCGCGCGCAGCTGACAGTGTTGTCCTCGTCTCTACTGTGCCCGGCTTCGGTGAGCATTCGTGCTCGTCCGAACCTGATCTGCGGTTGTCCGCCAGCGGAGTGCGGATGCACGAAAGCCCTCACCCGCGGCTCGCCTCGGCGAGCGGGATGACGGCGGGGAACGCCGGACGGAAGACGCGAGCGCGCCGGGTGGTCGGAGTGCCCCCGACGGGCACGGACCTCAGCGGGGATTCGGCCCGGTCACACGGATGCTTTCATATTTGGCGGACACGACATCGGAGTCGTATCGGCTCCAACCCTGATCGATATCGAGGTCGAGGGCCTGCGCCAGGTAGTAGAGGGGCACGTTCGCACCGGCGAGGTGCACGAAGGGGTACCCCCCGCCGAAGCGCGGGTTGATGTCGATCACGGAGACTCGGCCGGCTGCGTCGAGGAACATGTCGACGTCGATCAGGCCCGTGAGATCGGCGGCACGAGCGATCAGCTCCGAGGCGCGCATGAACGGGCCACGGTCCACCGTGACGGCTTTGTCGGTCTCTCCGGATCTCATCCGAATCTTGCGTCGGGCCAGCACAGCTGTGAGCGAACCGCGGTCTCTGAGGCCGGCGACGATGTCCACCCCGTGTTCGACTCCTGGAAGCTTCGGCTGCACCACCACATCGTCGGCAGTGGGTGCCCGACCTGTGGCGGGGGCAGACAGCAGGGATTTGGTCACGGCTTGGTTGACGTGGCTTCCCGTCACGAGTTCGAGTCCCGACGAGCCGCTTCCGAATCTGTGCTTGACGACGAACTCATCGGCTCGGGAGGTCAGTTCGGCGAGCCCGGCCTCGTCACCGCCGGCGACCGTGGACGGCGTCGGCACTCCGACGGAATCAAGCAGCCGAGCCATCTGCAGCTTGTCGGCGCACCCTGTCTGCCAAGCGGGCGAGACACCGGGGACGAGGACCCCTCGCCGGCGAAGCGATTCCGCGAGCCCGGTATTGACGTGAATGTGCATGAGCTCGTAGTCGTTGAGCGAAATGAATATCTTCGCATCCAGTTCATCGGCCAACCGGAGGAGTTCGGGCCCGTAATCGGAGTCCGTGTATCTCGGCAGATGCCTGGCCACATCACCATAGGACGCCGATGAGCTTGTCGCATCGTTCTCCGCCACGACCACGCGACCGTCGATTCCGAGTGCCTCGAACGCTTCACGGAACCAATCGATCAGGTACAGCCGCCTGCCGGCGGAACTGATCACGACCGTCGCTTCCTTCGAAGTCAAGCAGTCCTCCTGAAGTCATTCGTCAACGGTTCGGATGTCGCGGATATCGATCGGAACAAGGCGCAGAAACCGGATTCACATAAATTCGCGCGATTCGATCCCACCTGTTGTCCATTTTATATTAGAGTATAGACAGACGAAATGGAGTCGAGGCTTCAGCCATCGTTCAGAATCTCGAATCGAAATATCGACCGAGCTGGACGACGATGTCGGACGATTGAGCGACAGCGGTGGCCGGAAAGCTGTGCAGCGGAGCGGTTCCGTTCGGTCGATTCCGGACTCATCGTCACTAGGAGAGGGATCGTGGTGCTGCAGCCGGGAATCCAACAGCAGGGGCCTCCAACGCCCGCATTCGTCATCGACCATTCGATTCTCGAAGAGTTTGTCGAGCGTTTTCGTCGGGCCCTGAGCACCCATTGGCCGAATTCGATTCTGTCCTATTCTTTTAAGACCAATTCATTGCCCTGGCTGCTCTCGTTCATGGAAAAGC
>DWZN01000011.1 GCA_019117545.1 Candidatus Brevibacterium intestinavium | reverse complement strand
TGCCTGGTCTCCTCTGTGCTGGGTGTTGTCACCAGCCTAGGAATTCGGCCGCGAGCGGTGATATGGGCCAATCCCCCGAGCCGGCGGGGGTTTTCCCGAACCCCGACCCGGCCTCTCCTCAGCGGACGTTGACCAGGGCGTGGTCCTCACGCCCCATGAGGTAGAGGAGGAGTTCGAGGGGTTCGCCGATGATCGTGATCGCGGAATCCTCGTTGCGTCTGCTTCCTGCCGTGCGGGTGCCGAATCCGGGCGCCGAGAGCCTCACGGGCCCGTCGGCTTTGGCGGCGAAGGGCAGGAGCGCGACGCGGGTCTGTGCCCAGACGATCCGGTTCTCCGCCTCCGAGAGTCGTCGCGGAACCCATTCGAGGGCAGCCCGCCGGATATCCTCGTGGTGGACGAGGAATTCGGTCGTGTTCATCGCCGTTCCGATGCCCGGAAGCGCGCTCGGCGTCCATTTCGGCGGGGCGGCGACGAGGCCGAGCAGCTGGGCGAAGGGCATCGCGGCGTAGTCGTTCTCCTTCGCCTCCCTCCGGTCATCGAAGGTCGACATGAAGATGCCCAGGGCGGCAGTCGGGTGGCGTTCACGGATGATCAGGTGAGTGGCGAGGTCCCTGGTCGTCCACCCCTCGCACAGGGTCGGGGCGTCCTCACCCGCACGGCGGGCGGTGTCGACGAGTCGCAGGCGTTCGGCACGGGCCAGATTGTCCTTCATGCCCGCCAGTCTCCCATCCTCGGCTTGGACTCACCTGGACGCCCAGGCCGTGACGAAGTCGGATACGCGGGACAGCGACCGGAAATCGGCGAGCTCGTCGCCTCGCGTGGGGCCATCGGTGACGATGACGACGGGTTTGCCCGCCTTGGCCGCTGCGCGGACGAAGCGCAGTCCCGACAGCACCGCGAGCGAGGATCCGAGCACGACGATCCCCCGCGCCCCCTCGCAGATCCGGTTCGCCTCCTGCAGCCTGGCCGGCGGGACCGAATCGCCGAAGTAGACCACATCGGGTTTGAGCATGCCGCCGCATTCGGGGCAGTCGGCGACGATGAATCCGGCGGTGTCCTCGAGTTCGACGTCGCCGTCGGGTGCGGTCTCGACGTCGATGGGGTCGATGCCGACCTCATGAGCGAAGTCCGGGTTGAGTGCGCTCAGTCTCCGCTGCACCCAGTCCCGATCGATCAGATGCCCGTTGTCGAGGCAGACCACCCGGTCGAGGCTGCCGTGGAGATCGATGACCGGACTCGGAGCCGGTGCGCCGGGACGCGAGGAGCGTTCGACGGCGACCGCCCTCGCGGCGGCCTGGTGCAGCCCGTCGACGTTCTGAGTCACGATCCCGGCCACGTCCAGACCGGCCAGGCCGAGGTGTCCGGGGTTCGGTCGCGTGCTGCGCATCCGGGGCCAGCCGATCCACGACCGTGCCCAGTAGCGGGCGCGCTGGTCGGGGTGGGAGAGGAAGGTCTGGATGGTCATCGGCGACCGCGGCGCGGCATCGGGCCCGCGATAGTCCGGGACTCCGGAGTCCGTGCTCATCCCGGCCCCGGTGAGCACCGCCCAGTCCGAGGCGGTGTACCTGTCGGTGAGGACGTCGATGATCGTTTCGTCGGGATGGCTGGCCACGGGGCGCACGCGCCCGCGCAGGGGGTCGAAGATGACGGCCATGGTCCCACCATAATCGTGGGGGCTGACCCGAGTCATTCCCGCGGCTAGGCTGGGACCATGGTCAACGTGCTGCTCGTCCATCATTCCCCGTCCGATGCGACCGCCCGGATCGCCGAGGCGGCCCTGGCCGGGCTGCGACTGCCCGAGCTCGGCGACATCGAGGTCACGGTCCGGCCCGCCCTGGAGGCCAGCGCCGAGGATGTGCTCGACGCCGATGCCTATGTGCTGGGCACGACCGCGAACTTCGGCTACATCTCCGGAGCGCTCAAGCACTTCTTCGACACCACTTACTACGTGGTGCGCGAGCCGACCGCCGGCAGACCGTTCTCGTACTGGATCCACGGCGGCTACGACACGACCGGGGCCGAGACGGCGATGAAGCAGATCACGGCCGGTCTGGGATGGACCCTGGCCTTCGATCCCCTCGTCTTCACCGGTGAGGTCACCGACGATCACCTCGCCCGAGCCACCGAGCTCACCGCCACGGTCGCCGCCTCGACCCTCTGAGCGCCTCGCTCACCTCCTCCTGCCCGAACGCATGGCACGCATCCGGGGTTTTCTCTGCGCAACTACTTTCCAATCAGGAAAGCAGTTGTTATTGTGGAATAACTTTCGCAATCCAGCCCCGACCGTCCGGCCGGGCCCGAACAGAGGATTCGACATGAATGACGACCCCACCCCGCAGCAGGCCGACGCCCTTCTCGCCCAGGTCGAGGCGAACCAGGCTCAGGCCAGGACGAACGATGCCTGGCCGCTGGTGCTGCTCCTGACCACCCTCACCGCAGGCATCTCGGTCGGACTCGTCGCCATCGGCCTGGTCGAGGACAACACCACCCAGCTGCTCATCTTCGGCGCCGGCCTGGCCTGGCTGCTCCCGGCCCTGGTCGTCTACACCGTCAAGGCCCTGAGCTGGAGCCGACGCTCGACGGCCCTGCTGCTGATCTGGCTGCTGACGATCATGCTGGCACTCTTCGTCGGCCTCATCGTCGACACGGTGTCCTCGGCGAACTGGGTGCCCCTGGCCACCGCCGGAGCGCTGTGGCTCGCGGCCCCTGTCTTCGCCCTCCTCGGCCTGCGCCGCTGATCCCACGCCGACACTCGAGCCGAAACGGACACGATATGACTGCGAAGAACAACCCGCCGGCCTCCGACGACCAGGAGTCGATCCCCCACCTCGGCGACTCCCTGGCCCGACTCGAGCCGGATCTGACCAACCCCACCCGACTGGGCATCGTCTCGAGCCTGAAGAACCGCGACAGGGCCGAGTTCCGACTGCTGCGCGATTCCCTCGGGGTCTCCGATTCGGTGCTCTCCCGCCATATCACCGCCCTGGAGAAGACCGGGGCGGTCGAGGTGAAGAAAGGATATGTGGGCAAACGTCCGCGCACCTGGGTCGCGATCACCGCAGCCGGGGCCCAGCGGCTCGAATCCCACGTTCGGGCGCTGCGGGAACTCGCCGGGGACTGAGCCCGGCCCCGCCTGCCGAGGGCCTCGGCTAGGCTGGTGGGACCCGGCGCAAGGAGGCATGCTGATGACAATGGCAGCACCGACCGATCTGCACTTTCTGCAGCTGCACGAGATCTCCCACCTCATCCGCACGCGGACGCTGAGCTCCCGCGAAGTCACCGAGGCGATGCTGGCCCGCATCGACGACCTCGAACCCGGCCTGCGGGCCTTCGCCACCGTCATGGCCGAGTCCGCGCTGGTCGAGGCCGACCGGGCCGACGCTCTCGCGGCGCGCGGCGACTGGCTCGGCGATCTGCACGGGGTCCCCCTGGCGGTGAAGGATCTCGCGAACACCCACGATGCGCCGACGGGAGCGGGAACGACCATCCACGCGGACTTCCGCCCCGAGACCGATGCCACCGTCGTGGCCCGGCTGCGGCGGGCCGGTGCGGTGATCCTCGGCAAACTGCGCCTGACCGAAGGCGCCTTCACCGGTCACCATCCGGACCTGCCGACACCGGTCAACCCGTGGGATGCGGCAACCTGGTCCGGGGTGTCCTCGAGCGGATCCGGGGTGGCCACCGCCGCAGGACTGTGTTTCGGCTCTCTGGGCTCGGACACCGGCGGATCGATCCGCCTGCCGTCGGCGGCCAATGGCGTCACCGGTCTCAAACCCACGTGGGGCCGGGTGTCCAGACACGGCATCTTCGGCCTCGCCCCGAGCCTCGACCACATCGGCCCGATGACCCGCAGCGCCCGCGATGCGGCGATCGTCCTCGAGGCCATCGCCGGCCATGATCGACTCGACCCCACCTCCTCGCTAGAACCGACCGCGGAGTACTCCCGGGCCCTGCGGCTCAGCAGCACCCCCTTGGTCGGCTTCGACCGGGAACTGGCGCACGCCCATTTCGACGAGGCGACGAATGCGATGCTCGAGACGACGATCGAGACCCTGAGCGACTTAGGCTGGCGCGTCGTCGACGTCACCGCCGCCGGACTGGCCCAGGCGGCGGAGGAGTGGACCGCACTGTGCGGGATCGAAACCGCCGGCGTGCATGCCGAGACCTTTCCGGCCCGAGCCGAGGAATACGGACCGGACCTGTCCGGCCTCATCGAGATCGGACGCGGGCTCAGCGCCGTCGACTACCACCGACTGCTCGAGTCCCGACGGGCCTTCACCGGTCGGATGCGTGAACTCATGGACGATATCGATCTTCTGCTGCTGCCGGGGATCGGCGTCGGCTCACCGACGATCGAGCAGATGGGCGAACTCGGCACCGATCCGAAGCTGTTCCGGGCCGTCACGATCCCCACCGCTCCGATCGACAGCTGCGGGATGCCCTCGATCACGCTTCCGGCGGGATGGACCGAGCGGGGAACGCCCCTGGCCGCCCAGTTCGTGGCCGGCGACTTCAAGGAGCAGCTCGTCCTGGCCGCCGGTCACGCCTTCCAGCAGGCCACGGACTTCCACACCCGCCATCCGCAGGATCCGAGAGGCTGAGAGGGGATGAGCACCCTCGGCTAGGGCGCCTCAGTCGTCGTCATCGGCATTCGGTGAGGACGCGTCATCGACGGGGTTCTTCCTCTCCCTGCGGAAGCCGATGAGGACGACGAGCATGCCCACGATGACGCCGATGACGGTTTCGACGGCGCGTGAGGTCAGCAGTTCCGCCGCCGGCTGCGGGTGACCGAGCTGCGTCATCAGCAGGGCCAGCGGAGTGATGAAGAGCAGAGCCGCCGAATAGTTGCGCAGCACGAAGATCTCGGCGAGGAACTGGAGCAGGATGACCCAGACGACGAGCTGCCAGGCCTCGATGGGGAACGACAGCAGGAACGAGGTGACGACGACTCCGCCGAGCGTGCCGACCACACGGTGGAGTCCGCGTTTGAGTCGGGTCGACCGCCTCGGCGGGGTGATCGGGGCGACGGCGGCGACCATCGCCCAGTAGCTGTGCGACAGCAGCGGCAGCACGTCGATGAGCAGGGTGCCTGCGATCCCGGCGATGAACGGGGCGATGGTGAATCGGATGGCGTGGGAGGCGAGATCGCTCTTACCCACCGGGGACAGCCCCACCCGGACGTAGGTCTCCTGACCGGTGGGCATCCGCTCGCCGACGAAATGGGCGAACGCTCCCAATCCGATGCTCACCAGCGACGAGGCGGCCGCGATCGCCATGGCGACCGGAACGGAAGCGCCGTCGGGGATCGAACCGACGGCCCCGGTGGCGAAGATGAAGAAGATCGATCCGCCCGGTTTGAGGCGGAAGCGCAGCGCCACTGCGGCCCCTGCTCCCGAGACGAGGGAGGTGACGACGATGAGCACCCAGATCGAGGCGCTCACGGCGCCCAGCAGCGCACCGACGCCGACGCAGATCACGAGAACGAGTGCTGCGATCGACTGCCGCCTGGTCCGTGACCGGGGAGATTCGAACCTGGCGTAGATGCCGGTGAAGGCGCCGAAGGCCGCATAGACGGCGAGGTCGAGGCGGTCGATGCCCAGCAGCACGAGGAGCGGGATGGCGACTCCCAGAGCGATGCGGAACGCGGGAATGTGGTCGCGTTCGCCCGGTGGGATGCGGAAGAACTCCTGCACGTGGCTCAAGCGGGGTCGGCCCCTTTCGGTGTCGGACAGATGTCTCGGAGAAGGTGAGCCGAAGGCTCCATTCGATCGTAATGGCACCCCTGAACCGGAGGGCCGGTTATGCCCGCAGGAGTGATCAACCTCGCTCGCCGAGGCGGTCGGATCGGTCCCGCGCCCGCGCGGCCTGCCGGCTCAGATGCTCTCGCTCGGCTACGCTGCCCGCCCGCTCGGCGGCCCGTGCGTAGAGTTCGGCGGCCCGGCCGGCCTCTCCTGCGCGTTCACGCAGATGCGCCTCGACGGCGAAATATCGGGCCAGACCGTCATCGAGGCTGCGCAGTTCGGCGAGACCGGCCGCCGGGCCGACGGCCTCGCCGAGGGCCACGGCCCGATTGAGGCGGATGACCGGGGTGTCCCTGAGTCTGAGGAGCTCGTCGTACCAGTCGACGATCTGCGCCCAGTCGGTGGTCTCGACGCTTCCGGCATCGGCGTGCAGAGCCGCGATTGCCGCCTGGGCCTGGTATTCGCCGAGTTCGTCTCGGGCGAGCGCCGCCTGCAGGATCCCGATGCCCTCGGCGATGAGCGCTGTGTCCCAGCGGGCCCTGTCCTGGTCGGCCAGGGCGATGAGCCGACCGTCCTGACCGAACCGGGACGCCCGGCGGGCGTGGTGGAGGAGCATGAGTGCGAGCAGCCCGCTCACCTCGGTATCGGCGGTCATCGCGGCCAGGCGTCTGGTCAGTCGGATCGCTTCGGCGACGAGGTCGATATCGCCGGAGTGTCCTTCGTTGAAGACGAGGTAGAGGGTGGCCAGGACGGATCGCAGGTCACCGGGCCGGTTGAGGCGCTGACCGGCGATGGTGCGTTTGGCGCGGCTGATGCGCTGGGCCATCGTCGCTTCAGGCACCATATAGGCCTCGGCGATCTGCTTCGTCGTCAGACCGCCGACGGCGCGCAGGGTCAGTGCCACCGCTGAGGAGGGGCTCAGGTCCGGATGGGCGCAGAGGAAGTAGAGGTCGAGGGTGTCATCTTCGCTCGCGACGACGGCGCCGGGTTCGGGCAGCGCGGTGGCCGCGACCCGTTCCTCGCGTCTGACCCGCGATCCTTCGGCGCGGACGGCATCGAGGAACTTCCTCCACGCCACGGTCACCAGCCACCCCCGTCGATCCCGCGGCGGATCGGACGGCCACGTCGCCAGAGCCTCGACGAGCGCGTCCTGCACGGCGTCCTCGGCGGCCGCGAAGTCCGCTCCACGGCCGACGAGGATGCCGATCACGGCGGGGACGAGGTCACGCAGGCCCGCCTCGGCGAATGGTTCCCTGTCGGGCATGATTCCGCCTCTCAGCCCTCAGTCATCGACGCTCGGCGCCTGGGCGAGGAAGGGGCGCAGTTCGAGCCATTCGTTGATCGGCTGCCCTCCCCTGCCCGGTGCGGCCGAGAGCTCTGCGGCGAGTTCGAGGGCACGCTCGTAGGAATCGACGTCGATGACCATCCAGCCGGCGATGAGGTCCTTGGTCTCGGGGAACGGGCCGTCGGTGACCGGAGGTCGGCCCGCTCCCCCGGACTGGACGAAGGTGCCCTCGGGTGAGAGCGCCTGCGAGTCGACGAATTCCCCGGATTCCTTGAGCCGGTCGGCGAAGTCATTCATGTATGCGATGTGGGCCTCGACCTCATCGGGGCTCCACTGGTCCATCGGGGTGTAGTCCATATACTGCTCCGGCATCCGATAATGCTTGAGCATGAGGTACTTGGCCATGATGGTCTCCTTGTCTCGTGCCGCTCGCACGGGTTGTGCTCGCTGACATCACTGGGACGCA
>DWZN01000001.1 GCA_019117545.1 Candidatus Brevibacterium intestinavium | reverse complement strand
AAGCCAGGCCTAAGGCTGCGATCCGCACGTCCTGGATCCGCCGAGCCTGGGGGAGAAGCTTGTCGAGAACATACCCGGGCTTGGCATCGTTGACCTCGCGAGCGGTCTTGATCAGCGAAGACTGCTGCGGGGCGGTCGCGACGATGAACCACGGGTCGACAGCGATGCAGTGCCCGCCGACGCCCGGACCCGGCTGCAGGATGTTGACCCGCGGGTGGTGGTTGGCGAGCCGGATGAGCTCCCACACGTTGATATCGAGATCATCGGAGATCATCGACAGCTCATTGGCGAAGGCGATGTTGACGTCGCGGTAGGCGTTCTCGGTCAGCTTCGCCATCTCCGCGGTCCGCGCATCGGTCATGAGGAACTCACCCTCGCAGAACAGCTCGTACAGGTCCCGTGCCCGCTCCCCGGCGTTGCCGTTGAGCGTGCCGACGATGCGATCGTTCGTGCGCAGCTCGATCATGATCCGTCCCGGCAGAACCCTCTCGGGGCAGTGGGCGAAGTAGACCGTCTGTGCGCTGCCGGGCTTGAGCGTGAGATCCGGACGCTCCCTGATGACCGTGTCGGCCAGGAACTCCGTGGCACCGGGAGGCGAGGTCGATTCCAAGATGATGAGCTCATTGCCCTCGAGCAGCGGCGCGATCTGCTTGCCGGCGGTCTCGATGAAGGACAGGTCCGGTTCGTGCCCATCCATGAACGGAGTCGGCACCGCGACGATGTAGTTCTCGGCGTGCGGAGTCTCGGTCGTGGCGCGGAGGTAGCCCTGCGAAACGACACCGGCCACCGTCGTGGCCATATCCGGTTCGACGAACGGAACCTGGCCGGCGTTGATCGTGGTCACAGCATCAGCATTGACGTCGACCCCGACCACCTCCGCTCCGGAACTGGCCAGGACGGCTGCGGTCGGCAGACCGATGTAGCCGAGGCCGATGACGGCGACCGACGGTCGTTGCGCGGTAGGCGGCATGTGCGGGGTGCTCCAAACTCTGGCTGAACGACTTCTGATGTTACCCGAGCGACGACCCGGCCAACTTCATATGAACATTGGATGACCAGACTTACCATTGGTGCAAGCGCCAATATCAAATGCGAGAAGAGTGCCCGCCGAGGTGAGCGCCCGATTCTCCCTATCAGGAGTCAGTCCGTGTCCCCCACAGTCCTCACCGTCTTCGGCACCCGTCCGGAAGCCATCAAGGTGGCCCCTCTCATCCGCGGCATCGAAGCCAGTGACAACCTTCGCTCCCGCACTCTCGTCACGGCCCAGCACCGGGAGATGCTCGATCAGGTCAACGACCTCTTCGGAGTCGAGCCCGACTTCGACCTCGACATCATGGCCGCCGGACAGACTCTCAACGGGATCGCCTCCCGCGTCATCGGCGAACTCGATGCCGTCCTCGCCGAGGCGGCCCCAGACGCAGTCCTCGTCCAAGGCGACACCACCACGGTCATGGGAGCGGCGATCGCCGCTTTCAACCGCGGCGTCCCCGTCATCCACCTCGAGGCGGGCCTGCGCTCAGGCAATATCGCCAGCCCATTCCCCGAAGAGGCGAACCGGAAACTCACGAGCCAGGTCTCGAGCCTCCATCTCGCTCCGACCTCGCGCTCACGGGACAACCTGCTCGCCGAAGGGATCGACCCTGCCGATGTCGCCGTCACCGGCAACACCGTCATCGACGCGCTCCACCTCGCCGTGGCGATGAAGGTCACACCAGCCGACCCCAAGGTTGCCGACTACGTAGCCACGGACCGACCGAAGCTGTTGGTGACCACCCACCGGCGGGAGAACCTCGGTTCGGCGATGGAGAGCATCGGAGACGCACTGGCAGAACTGGCTGCCGCCCGCCCCGAACTCCTCATCCTGCTGCCGGCCCACCGCAACCCGCTGGTTCGCGAAGCTGTGCTGCCCAGAGTCGCCGAGTTCGACAATGTGCTGGTCACCGAACCGCTGTCCTATGGCGAGTTCACCACGGTCATGGCCGCGTCCGACGTGGTCCTCACAGACTCAGGCGGCATCCAGGAGGAAGCCCCGAGCCTCGGCAAGCCCGTGCTCGTCATGCGCGAGAACACCGAACGCCCCGAGGCGGTCACCGCCGGCTCCGTCGCATTGGTCGGCACGGACCGGTCCGCCATCGTCGCCGAGGTGTCTCGCCTCTTCGACGATGCCCGTGGTTACGAATCCATGGCTCGAGCGGTCAACCCCTACGGCGACGGCCGGGCAGCGGCTCGATCAGTGGCCGCCATCGAGGCACTCCTCGGTGTGGGCGAACGCGTCGATGAGTTCACACCCGAGCGCTCGCCCTGGCACAGCTCTCAGAAGCAGTAGTGCTCCGGGGCGAATCCGAAGGCGTGGACGTCGCCGTTGGCCAGCAGGCGGCTGTCCTCGACGGCCCAGGTGTGGGCATGGTCGCCTCTGACCTGGACGAAGTTGAACCGGTCGGCCGAGTAGATCCGGGCACCTGAGGAGATGAGGCGCTGCTGCAGTTCCGTGTCCTCGCCCAGCGTGCGTTCGGCGAAGGGGCAGTCGATCAGCGTCGAACGTCGCGCCATCAGGGTCGGGCCCATGACGAGGTCGGTGAAGCGGTGCTCGCGCTCGGGGAAGCGGCAGATGACGATATCGGCCCCGCGCATGTGCAGATAGTGAGCCTGCTTGCCGACGAGTTCCGCGCCCGAGTACCGCAGGGCTGCGAGCTGGTCACTGAGGTAGTGGGCACCGTAGATGTCATCATCGTCCATCTTCGCGATGACGTCCCCCGAGGCCGCCGCGATGCCCCGGTTGAGGCATGTGCCCAGCGGCTCGTCGGCGTCGACCTCGACGATCTCCAGATGATCGATCCCGAGGTTCGCGGCCCGGGCACGCAGGTCGCCGGGCGCTGGGAAGCCGTGGGCGACGAGGACGAGTTCCTTGTCGCCGTGCAGCTGGGTGGCGTGTGTGGTCAGAACCTCGCCGAGGTGGTCGGGCCGATTCGTCGACACCACCGCGGACACCGAGGTGGGAAACGGTTGGGCATGGTCGATGCCCAACGACTCCATCACCGTCATCGCCCGGTGCGTGTAGGTGTGCTCGGCCCAGATGCGTCGCTGGGCCAGGTGGACGCTGCGGTCCCTCAGCTCAGGGCTGCGCACATAGGCGCGCAGAACCCATTGGGCCTCTTCGGCCGTCTCCGGCTGAGGAACCTCGTCGGTGGGGAAGAACTCTTTGGTCGCCGCGCTGGGGGTGGTGACGACGGGGGTGCCGGCGGCGCTGATCTCGAAGATCCTGCGGGCGCACATGCTGGGGGAGTCGGTGACGGAGTTGACGTTGAGGAAGACCTTGTAGTGCTTGTAGGCCGTGAGCAGATTGCGATACGGCAGGGAACCGACCACACGCTGCGCCAGCGTGCCGGGGAACTGGTAGCGCTCGTCATTGCCGAGGA
This sequence comes from Candidatus Brevibacterium intestinavium, assembly GCA_019117545.1. Taxonomy (GTDB): domain Bacteria; phylum Actinomycetota; class Actinomycetes; order Actinomycetales; family Brevibacteriaceae; genus Brevibacterium; species Brevibacterium intestinavium. Next base: position 5,922 of record DWZN01000001.1, on the reverse strand, counting down.
AGCGCGAGAAGATCTCCAGTCCGTGCCGCATCCGAGGTGACACCGCGTCCGCGGCGCCCAGCAGCAGATCCATCTGCTCCCTGCGTTCGGGGTACTTGTGGGCGAAGTACATGCCGGCGAACGCGATGTCTCGGGCCGCGACGTTCTTCGCCGGCCGGGACGGGTTGTGGATTGCCGGCTGGGCCGCGAACGGCAGGGCAGCGACACGGTCATGGCCCAAACGAGATCGGTACTCGGGCACCAGCCTGACATCGCTGGTGAAGACGACGTCGCAGAGTTCGGCCAGGGGCAGGAAGTCCTCGAAGTGCGGTGGATCCTCCTTGTTCCAGAACACCGTCGGAATGCCCCGTCGACGGCAGACGCTGAGCAGTTCGGTGACCTCGGTGCTGGGGCCGGACGGACCCGTGAGCTTGAACTTCCATGCTCCGTCGTTGCCGTTCCACGCTGATTCGATGAAGACGAAGTCGAGGTCGTCGAGCTCGTCCGACCAGTCCGTGAACGACAGGGGGCGCAGCGACCACTCGTAGCCGAAGCTCTCGGCCGAGAACTCATCGAGGATGACGCCGACCTCGAGTTCGGAGAACACCGGCCTCCTCTGCGGCAGAGGCAGGGCGGGAAACATCTCGGCGAGCACCTCGGCAGACAGGCTGCCGGTGGCGACCTCGGCCGGGGGTTCAGCGTTGCCCTGAGCGACCGACCGGCGACGCTGCCACTTCGCCACCTGGGAGAAGCCGCCCTTGCGCAGGTGCCACAGGGCAGTTCTCATGGTGCGAAGCGGTGTCTGGGGCACGTGGGTGAATCCTCTCAGCGGCGACCGGGGTGCGGAACGGGGAAGCGAACCGCAGACGGTCGATTGCAACCGATTCTTAATGTTCGCAACGTCAATCCTGTATGAAACCTGTTAAGGCCAATAGTACAATCGGAAAGCTGCAAGTGACTCGGCGCAGCCGGACGAGGAACCAGGATGAAAAGAGGACCGTGGGAAGCAATTCTGAGCCCATTCCCTCACGGACCCCAATGAGGCGCACCGGCAGAGCCTTGGCGCTGTCCCTCATCGACGGACTCGTCTTCGCCTTCCTCGTCGTAGCGATGACGCTCGTCCGCTACGACTTCCACACCGACCGCGTCAACGCACCCGGCATGCTTGTGTGCGCGGGGATCGCCCTGGTCGTCTTCCTCATCGGCGGGCCGCTGGCGATCTATCGCGGCCGCTACCGCCGCGGGTCGACCGATCAGTTCGCGGCCATCGTCGGCACCGTCGCTCTGGGTGTCGGACTCATGTGGGTGGTCGAATTCGCCTTCGCCAGTCGTCTGCTCATCCCCACCAGCGTGCCCATAGCCGCTGGCGCCCTGATGGTGGTGACCAAGAGTCTGGAGAACTGGGTGCGCCGCAATCTGCGGCAGCGCAGCCTCACGTCCTCGGGATCGTCACGGCCGACCCTCGTCGTGGGAGCCGGCAACCAGGGGATGCTCGCCCTGGACATGATCGCGCAGGACACCCGCAACGAATTCGTGGCCGTCGGCATCCTCGATGATGACCCGGCCAAACGGCACCTGCGCTACAACGGCACGCGAGTGCTCGGGCCGATCAGCGATATCGCGGCCCAGGTCGATCGCACCGGTGCCGGTGTCGTCATCATCGCCATCGCCGATCTGCAGCCCGACGAGCTGTCCCGGATCGCCTCGAACCTCGAGTCCCGGCCGGTCGAGATCAAGATCATGCCGAAGCTCTCGGACTCCGATTACACGCGGCCCGAGCCCGATTCCCACGATGTCGCCGACCTGCGCCATCGCAGTTTCCGCGACGTCAGCCTCGAAGATCTCATCGGTCGGCAACCGATCTCGACCAATATCGACGACATCGCCTCGGCGATCACAGGGAAGGTCGTCCTCGTCACCGGCGCCGGCGGCTCCATCGGCTCGCAGCTGTGCCGCCAGGTCTTCCGCTTCAACCCGGCGCGACTGGTCATGACCGACCGGGACGAATCCGGTCTGCACGCCACGGAGCTCGGCCTCGAAGGCTCGGCCCTGCTGACCAGCGACGACCTGGTCCTCGGAGACCTCCGCGACCCGGCGTTCATCGACGCCCTCGTCGCCGAGGTTCAGCCCGACATCATCTTCCACGCCGCGGCGCTCAAGCACCTGACCTTCCTCGAACGGTTCCCGGAACAGGCCGTGCGCACCAATGTCGGTGCCAGCCTCGATCTGCTCGAGGCCGCCGTGGCCCACGATGTCGAATCCTTCGTCCACATCTCCACGGACAAGGCCGCCGGAGCGACCTCGGTGCTCGGGCGGACGAAGTTCTCGATCGAACGCGCCATCGCCTCGGTGGCGAAGGAGACCGGGCGTCGGTACATGTCCGTGCGGTTCGGCAATGTGCTCGGCTCCCGCGGTTCGGTGCTCGAGACCTTCGTCGCCCAGGTGGCCGCGGGCGATCCCGTGACCGTGACCGACCCGGAGGTCACCCGGTACTTCATGACCGCCGACGAAGCCTGCGAACTCGTCCTGCAGGCGGCGGCCATCGGCGGACCGGGCGAGACCCTGGTCCTCGACATGGGCGAACCGATCAGGATCGACGACTTGGCCAAACGCGTCATCGCGCTATCGGGGCGCACCGATGCCACGATCGTCTACACGGGACTGCGGCCGGGGGAGAAGCTCACCGAAGCGCTCCTGTCTCCCGGCGAGGTCGACGATCGGCCCAACCACCACCTGATCACGCAGGTGCCGATCACCCCGATCGCACTCGAAGGACTCAAGGCCCTGGTGGCCGAATCGCGTGACCCGCAGGTCTTCACCCACAGGGACGCGCTCGATGCTCGCCTGACACGGATCCTCGAACAGGGGTCCACCGAAGTCGCGGAGGTTGCCGCCGCCGAGACACCGGCGATCGCGGGCCCGACCGATGTTGAAGCACAGGACACCGGAGCCGGCCACTGATGGATCTGCAGTCGCTGGTGATCCTCGTCGTGGCGGCAGCGGTCACGACGATCAGCGCCCTCATCGCCTTCCCTCTGCTACGCAGCGCCGGCATCGTCGACATCCCCTCGCACCGGTCCTCGCATACGCGCCCGACCGTGCGCGGCGGGGGAATCGCCATCGGCTCCGGCATCACAGTCGCCACCGTGCTGGCGATGATCTGGAACATCGTCGAGCACGGAGCCTTCGGACTCGGCGGCATCATCCTGCCCATCGGATTCCTGGTGCTCACTTGGTGCTATTCGGCGATCGGGATGAGCGATGACCTCGACTCGCTGCGACCCATCGGACGACTGATCGGCCAACTCGTCCTGGCTCTGCTGTTCGGTGCGACCATTGCGATGTTCTCCACCCAGGGGATCGCCCATGTGCTCGCCTTCGCCGTCATCGGGGTCGGCACCGTCAATGCGGTGAACTTCGTCGACGGGCTCAACGGCTTCGTCACCGAATGGGTCATCATCACCGCCGGCTGGTTCGCCTTCGTCGGCACGTGGATCGGTGACAAGGACCTCGCGCTCCTGGCGCTGGCGCTGGCCGGAGCGGCCATCGGATTCCTGCCGTTCAACCTGGGCCGGGCCAGGGCCTTCCTCGGCGACACCGGAAGCTACGGGATCGGTGCCGCCGTGTTCGTCCTCGCCATCTGGCTGTTCGTCCTCGGCGTGCCCATCGTCGTGATCATCGCGCCCATGATCTTCATCGTCTTCGACGTCGGCCTCACCCTCGTGCTGCGCCTGTTCCGGGGAGAGAACATCTTCCTGCCCCACCGGCAGCACATCTACCAGCGCATCCAGCAGGCCGGCTGGTCGCACGGGATGGTCTCACTCTTCCACGCCGCACTCAGCGTGCTCGCCTGCATCCTGGCCGTGCCGACCCTGATGGCCGGCAACACCGCATCCACCTACCCGTCCCACGTCTTCTGGGCCGTGCTGCTGGCCCTGTACGCCCTCCTGCCGCTGTGGCTGCGCAAGCGCAGCTCCGCCGAGGTGGTCCACGCATGAGAATCGTCCTGCTCAGTCACTACTACTATCCGGAGGTCGGCGCCCCGCAGCGGCGATGGCGGATCCTCGTCGACCACCTGCGCGCTGTCGGTCATGAGATCATCACGGTTGCTCCGCACCCGCACTACCCGTACCCGGACCGGGACAGGTTCTTCGGCTCCAAAGTCGGTCGGGGCCGCCGCCGCGTCGACGTGCGCCTCGGCGGCACCTGGGACACCGGCGTCGATGGGGAGCGGATCCTGCGCGTGCCCTATCTGCACAGCGGTGCGTCCATGGCCCGGCAGATGCTTGATCAGACCGTCTCGGCCACCGGAGCCATGTCGGCAGTCATCGACCGCCTGCGCGGCAGGATGAAGCCCGACGTCATCGTCTCTACGACCCCGGCGCTGCCGTTCCTGCTCGCCGGGGACGCCCTGTCGCGTCTCCTGCGCGTTCCCCACGTCGCCGAGGTCCGCGACGCCTGGCCGGATCTCATCTCGGAGATGAAGCTGATCACCGGGGCGCTCGGCAAGTACCTGCCAGGCGCGCTCACCGGGTCGCTCGAACACCGGTTCCTGCCCGATCTGCTCACCCGTGCCCAGCGCCGTGCCGCGGTCGTCGTCGTCACCACCGAAGGATTCAAACACCGACTCGAACAGCGCGGAGTCACCGCTGAGGTCGTCCGCAGCGGAGTCTCGCCGGCAGAGCTCGCCGGTGCCTCAGGCCTGACAGCTACGGGAGCGATCCCCCTGATCTCGCCGGTTGAGGAATCCACACCCGCCGGCGGTAACCGGGGTAACGCCGCCGGACTCAACCTGCTCTACGTGGGCACCGTCGGACGCTCCCAGGACCTGAGCACCTCCATCCGTGCCTTGGCCAAGACCGAAGGTGTGCGCCTGCGCATCGTCGGCGACGGTGTGGATGCGGCCGCTCTCAAGGCGGTGGCGGCTGCGCACCATGTGCCGGTTGAGTTCCATGCCCAGCATGCCGGGGCGGAGCTCGCCGCCCACTGGGAGTGGGCCGATGCCGGACTCGTCAGTCTCAGTCCGCTCGAGTCCTACGAATGCACGGTGCCGTCGAAGCTCTACTCGCTCATGGCCCGACAGATCCCCGTCCTCGGCGTCGTCTCCGGCGAGGCGGCTGAGATCATCACCTCCACCGCCGCCGGAGAGGTCGCACGCCCGGGCGACACCGACTCCGTGGCCGCGGCGATGACGAGGATGCGCGAACGCGTCGAGGCCGGGGACGACTTCGGCACCAACCCACCGGCCGGTCAGGACCCGCGCGAATGGGTGATCCGGCATGCCTCGGCGGCGGCGATGGGCCACGGCTACGACCGCATTCTCAGGCAGGTGGTCTCGTGAATCTGTCCTTCCTCGCCCGCCAGATCGCGAACGTGATCTCAACGACGGCCGGTCATGTCACCGATGACCGCGTCTTCTTCGGCATGCAGCTGGCCCGCCGCCTGCCCGGACCGGCCTCGCGAGCTGTCGGTCGCGGACTCGGGCGTCTGCCCGGTGACGCCGTCCAAGCCGCGTCTGCCTGGCTGCTCGGTGAGGAGACGAAGGCCAAGCGGATCGTGGCCGATTCGCCCTCGCCGTCCCGGTTGCTCGGCGAGATCGCGCTCAACCTCGGGCTCCTCGACGAGGCCGAGGCCATCGCACACGCCGTCCCGGAAGCTGCCGCACTGAGTTCGCGCATCCAATGGACCAAGGGATACATCGACGAAGCCATCGCTGTGCTGCCCGAGGGGGACCGTCGAACACGGCTGATCGATGAGCGCCTGTGCCTGCAGCCGGGCTGGTCGCCCGAGGTGCCGACCTACGTCACGGCCCGTCCGGCCCGCTGCCAGGCGGAGGCGACTCAGCCGCCGGCAGCACTGCATGTGCTGACGAACTCCCTGCCGCATACGCGTTCCGGCTACGCCTACCGCTCGCATGCCATTCTCACGACCCTGCAGGACGCC
>DWZN01000086.1 GCA_019117545.1 Candidatus Brevibacterium intestinavium | reverse complement strand
AGCGGGCGGCGATCGCCCGGGCTCTGGTCAACGCTCCGTCGGTGATGGTCTGCGATGAGATCACCTCGGCCCTCGATGTCAGCGTGCAGGCCTCGATCGTGGCGCTGCTGCGGACCCTGCGGGCTGAGCGGGACCTGGCGATGCTCTTCGTCACTCACAACATCGCGCTGTCGAGGCATATCGCTGACAACCTCGCGGTGCTCAACAAGGGCAAGATCGTCGATTACGGGCCGACGGCCCAGGTGCTCGAGAACCCAACGCATGAGTACACGCGGGCGCTGATTGCCGACGTGCCGAAGTTCTGAGGGAACTGGGGCGAAGACCATGTTTCACCCCGACTCACATGTAGACTGATTTATCTACTTCGAATACCATCGGGTTATGGGTGATACAACGACGATCAGGGTCAGCAGATCGACACGGGACGCGCTCGCCGAGCTGGCACTTCGGCGTGGGGAGACGGTGACTGCCACGGTCGATCGTGCCGTGAGACTGCTCGAGCAGGAGGCAATCGGGGTCGAGCTCTCTGCTTCGCTGCGAGATGACGAACGCGATTGGCTTGATGCTGACGCCGGGTGACGTCATCACGCTTGACCTCGGCACACCCGCTGGATCTGAAGCGGGCATGCGCCGGCCGGCTGTCGTTGTCACGGCCAAGGAGGTCCTCCGTGGTGGTCCCAACGTGATCCAAGTGGTCCCGCTGACTCGCACCATTCGAAACGCCGTTTCCGAGATCGTCGTCGAGACTGACGCCTTCAACGAGCTTGCCGCTGATTCTGCCGCACAGTGTCAGCACATCCGTGCGGTTGCCACTACACGCATTGCCGAGCGTCTTGGCAATATCGGACCGGTGAAGCTCGGCCAGATTCGGGCCACGATCGCCACCCTCCTCGACATCTGAGGGAAGAGCGACGCCGCCGTCGACCATGGAGAGTACGGAGAACCCATGACCGGGGGAATGATGCGCTGGGAGCATGCCGGTCGTCGGTGCCGAGGCATTGGAGAAGACGTGAAAGATCGCGGCGCTTCGCCCGAGAGAATTGCGATTTCGCACTTTAGCAACAGCGCAAGCCGATCGCCGATGCTCTTCGGGAGGCGATTGAGAAGTATCAGGCGAAAGCGGCGTTGAAGGCGTGACAAGAGCTCAGCCGACGGCCGTGGTGCTTCGGGTGCGGCATGAGGACACGCAGGCAGGGCATGTACTGTCAAGGTGCCTGGCCTTCTGGTGGCCGAGTCACGAACTGCGGTCGGTCACAGTGCTGCTGCGGTGATCCGGACTGAGAGGCCGTCGAGGATCACTTCGAGGCCATCGGTGAAGTCTCGGTCGGGCTCGTCGTCGTTGGTCGGATCGTCACCCAAGGGCTCTGAAGCGAGCACCTGTGACAGATGGGGGAACCGCTTAGCGGAGATGACCTGGTACAGAGCCGCACCGTAGTCGCGTTCGCTCTCGGCCTTGTCCTGCCCGTCCCGCCCTTCCTCGAGTTCGCTCTGGAGCAGAGCCGACTGACGGACGAACCCGCTGAGCAGGGTGAGCCCGGAGAGCATCTCCTTCGCGGTGAGCGCTGTGGACGCCAACTGCGAGAGGCCGCGTTCGAGCCAAGCGGTCTGGTTCGGTCCCGAGGGGGAGCGGTAAATGGGAACGCGGGGGATCCACGGACGCTTCTGGTACAGCGTCCACAGATCGATTGCCCATGACCGAAGGCCTTCGCGCCAATCAGCAGCGGCCGGCTCCGGACCAGGTGGCTGACTGGCCGCGTCCATCATGAGCTGAAGCAGCTCGTGTTTGGACCCGATGTGTCGGTACAGCGACATGGCCGTCACGTTGAGCTCTTCGGCGACCTTGGGCAAGGTCGCCGCCTCGAGGCCCCCTTGATCGGCGAGCTGAACGGCGGTGGCCACCACGGTTTCGACATCGAGGGTGGACTTTCGGCCCCGTTGCTGCGGAGTCTCCGGCAGCCTCCACAGTCGCCTGATGAAGTCCGGAACCGCGTCGTCGCTCATGCACTCTCCCTCCCCGGCAGAACAGGTTCCAATTCTACATCCCCATATAGTTTAAGAGATATAGTTTGTGTGATATTGTCATCCGCATGACTCAGAGAACCGATTCCCCAGCACCCCTGCAGACGGGGCGAGTGCATGATGTCGACGCCCTGAGGGGGTTCGCCTTGTTGGGGATCCTCGTCGTCAACATCACGTTCATGGCCTCGGCATTCCCCGGCAACCTCGTCGATGATCCGGACTTCTCGACACCGATCGACGCTGTCGTCCGATTTCTGGTGGCGGCACTGTTCTCGATGAAGTTCTACCTGCTCTTCTCATTCCTGTTCGGCTACAGCTTCGTACTGCAGATGGACGCCGCCGCGCGAGCCGGCGCTGCCTTCGTCCCGCGCATGCTGCGTCGGTCCCTGGGACTCTTCGTGCTCGGGGCCGGGCACATCGTGCTGCTCTACAGCGGAGACGTCCTCACGACCTATGCGGTGATCTGCCTGGTGCTGCTGGCGATGCATCGAGTCCGTGATCGCACCGCCCTGCTGACAAGCGCAATCATCTACGCGTTCGTGACACTGTCCCTCATCATCAGTGCCGTGTTCCTCGACCGCTCGATGTTCATGCCCAGCCATGATGAAGCGCTGGCCCAGGCCGCAACGCAGACTCAGGCGATGCTCGGGACACCGGCCGAGATCGTGGGCCAGCATCTGTCCGGACTCGACCTCCTCGTCATCCAAGCGGTCTCCCTTCAAGGGCCGACGGCGCTGGCGATGTTCCTCATCGGGATGATCGCCGCGCGTCGAGGACTGTTCTCGGATCTGGGCGACCGGGCGAGGCTCCTGAAGCGGATTCAGATGGTCGGCTTCGCGGTCGGCCTGCCCGGCGGGGTGGTCTATGCGTGGCTCGGAGGGGACGTCAACACGTGGGCCACAGCAGCCAGTGTCGTTTCGGCCCCGTTCCTCAGCGCGGCGTACGTTGCGACTCTCGTGCGTCTGATGCACACCACGCGGGGCGCATGGGTGCGCACAGCTCTGGCGCCGGTGGGCCGCATCGCTCTGACGAACTACCTGGGCCAGTCACTGGCAGGACTCCTCCTGTTCACCGGGATCGGCCTCGGCCTGGCCGGTCGAGTCTCCCCGCCGCTGCTGCTCGTCCTCGCTGTGGCGATCTTCATTCTCCAGGCCGCACTGAGTGCGTGGTGGCTGAAGCGCCACCGCTACGGTCCGGCAGAGTACCTGCTCAGGCTCTTCACCAACTGGACCAGGCCGAGACGCGGACAGTCGGTGTCTGTGCCGACACTCTGAAACAGGTGCCCGGCAGAGGCGGCTCGTAAGCTAAGCTGTTCCGGGCTCGTTTCCGGTCGAGCCTCAGGCAACTTTTCGACAGAGAGGCTCTCGCGTGATCATCCTGGGCGTCGCCCTGCTTTCCGGCAGTCTGCTGATCGGCACTTTCATCGGCGGTCTCTTGGGCAATCTGCTCGGGGTCGATGCGAACGTCGGCGGTGTCGGCATCGCCATGATCGTGCTCATCGTGTCCACGAACTTTCTGGCCCGCTCGGGCCGACTCTCCCCGGCGACCTCGTCGGGGATCTCGTTCTGGTCCGGGATGTACATCCCGATCGTCGTGGCCATGGCCGCCACACAGAACGTCGTCGGAGCCGTCACCGCCGGTCCCACCGCGCTCATCGCCGGGGCCGCTGCCGTCATCGTCAGTTTTGCGCTGGTGCCCGTGCTCAGCCGGGTGAAGACACCCGGCGTCGAGGCGCCGGTCGAAGAGTTCGCAGGGGAGCGGTGATGGAAGCTCTGATCTCGACTCTGACGGACAACGACCTCGTCGTCGCCTTCGCCCTGGTCGGCGTGATCACCGGGGTGGCAGTGCTGATCTCGAAGGTGCTCACCCGAGGCAAGTTCCAAGCCTCGGCCATCGCAATCATCCTCGGCCTCGTCCTGGCCTACATCGGAGGCATCGCCACTGGCGGCGAAGACGGTCTGGCAGACGTCAGCCTCTTCTCCGGGGTCGGACTCATGGGCGGGGGAATGTTCGTCAATCTGGCGATCGTCGCGACCGGGTTCGGAGCGAGCTTCGATGAGATGAAGAAATCCGGCCTGGGCGGGATCATCGCCCTCGTCCTCGGCGTCGTGCTGTCCTTCTTCGTCGGAGCCGTCATCGCCTGGTTCTTCGGCTACCGCGACCCGGTCGAGCTGACGACGATCGGGGCCGGGACGGCCACCTACATCGTCGGCCCGGTCACCGGGGCCGCCCTGGGCGCCAGCAGCAGCGTCATCGCACTCAGCGTCGGTGCCGGTCTCGTGAAATCCGTCCTCACCATGGTGGCGACACCCTTCGTGGCCAAGCGCATCGGATTGAACAACCCGCGCTCTGCCATCGTCTTCGGTGGGCTGCTGGGCACGACGAGCGGAGTCACCGCCGGTCTCGCGGCGACTGACAAGCGCCTGGTCCCATATGGGGCCATGACATCGACGTTCTACACCGGACTCGGTCTGCTGATGGCGCCTTCGGTCCTCTTCTTCGCAGTCAGGGCAATCGTCGGCTGACATCCGAACCCGCCCTCGCCCGATCCGTGGTGGCGGAAGATGGGCCGTCGACAGCATCACCCCAGTCTCCACGGTCCATTGTCAGGGGGATGAAGGCGTGCCACGATGAAGATCACACCCTGTGGTTGGGTGCGCTGGCGAGCGGCACGTTCGGCCTCAGGGAGCGAAGGAGAGTGCCATGCTCATCGTCCTATGGGTCATCGCAGGGATTCTAGCGCTGTCAGGCGTCCTCGCTCTGTTCCGAAAGGAATACAAATGGGGCATCGTCTTCCTCATTGCCGCCTGCATCGTCGGTCCGATGCTGACTGCCTTCCTCGGCGGACCTCCAGCCGGCCCGAGAAGCTGATGCGACCATATCTTTAAGACCTCCGCCCGTGGTTGTCAAGGTTGTTTACAGGAGCCGTCGACGGTGACAGGCTGAGGTCACCGCGCAGAGCGTGTCGGGCTCCGTTCGCGGCCCCGACAGATGATCCGCAGATCCTGAGGAGGAACAAGCGATGAACTACAGTCACTTGCGCACGGTCTACGAAAAGGGCGGCCCGTACGCCACGGTCTATCTCGAAGGTCGTTCTCCCTCAGCTGACGCTGGTACGCAGATCCGTCTGCGCTGGGAAGAGCTGCGAGAACAGCTGTCGGCAGATGGCGCAGAGGAGTCTGTGCTGGAGACCATCGACTCTGTCGTCCTCGTCGAGGAACCCACAGAAGTCCACACCGATGGCCGGGTCATCGTGGCGAACTCCGGGGGTGTTCTGCTCGACGAGCACTGGGACGCGGCATTGGGAGACGGGGACGCGGCGCATTACACCGAGGTGCCCGAACTCGGAGCCTACCTTCGGCAGGAGTCCCGACAGTTCGACGTCGTTCTCATCATCGCCGGCCAGGACGGAGCGACCGTCCGTGAACTGAGCGTGACCCCGGACCGCGAACGCAGAGAGAACGACGGGGTCCACGTCGCCGGCGACAACGACGAAGAGATCAACAAACCCCGCCGAGGCGCGTACTCGCACAACCAGATCCGACGCCGCGTCGACGAGATCATCAAAGACCATGCGCGCAGCGTCGCCGACTTCGTCGACAGGCTGATCACGGACAATGCACCCGATGCGGTCATTCTGGCCGGAGAGGTCCAAGGCAGAACCGTCGTCAAGGCCGAACTCTCGGTCAGAGCCGAGGAGATGCTGCACGAGATCTCCGAGGGCGGAGACGACGATGAAGGAGCCGAAGAGGCCATCGACGTGGCGATCAGGACCTTGGTGACCAGCCTCGCTGCCGAACGTGAGGCCGAGAACTCGGAGCGACTGGCCGAGAGCAAGGCACACGACCGTGCCGTCGAGGGACGTGCGGAAGTCGAGAAGGCCGTCCAGCGCGGAGCGGTCGCGGTCCTTCTGCTCGACGATGACGACGCCGAAAGGTCCGACGCGGAAGCGGCGATCGTGGCCCAGGCCATCATGTCCTCAGCGGAGATCGGTCTCAACCATGATCCGATGGCCGACGGGATCGGCGCGATCCTCCGCTACGACATCGCAGCAGCACTGGCCGACTGACCCGGTCGGTGCCGCCGAGCCGACGCAGCGGCTGGCTCGAACGGGGCGGGACACTGCCGATGCGGCAGCATCCCGCCCCTTCGTGTGCCCAGGGTGTCTGACCGAAGCCTTGACGCCTCTCGGCGGCAGCGACTAGCGTGTTCGGAATTATTCCGACAACGTCCACTGATGCGCGAGCTGGTCGCATATCAGCGAATGAGCTGTCGTGTGCGGGAGCACCTCGCGATCGGGGACCCGGTCCACATCCCACAACGATGTGAGAGGGACGAATGGAGTTCGATATGCACAACAGCCGAACGATGAAGCATGCCACTGCGGCACGAGCGGGTTCGCTCATGGCCATCAGTGCACTGTGTGGAGCTGCGGCGGCAGTGGGCGGGGCAGTCGATCCCGTGCTTGCTTCCGGAAAGGCCTCGGCAGGCTCTTCCTCCGCACAATGCTCGGTCGATAAGCTCGACGGCCCGAACGGGGCGACGAGTTCTGAGGTGACTGCCGGCTCGTCCGACGGGGCGGAACAGGTGGGCTACGCGCGGGTCGACGGTGAGACCGAAGCGACGTGGTGGTCGAACGGTGACGTCAGTGATCTGCTTCCCGATTTCGAGGAGGCCTCTGCCGCCGCTGTCAGTGAGAACATCGTCGTCGGGACCGGAATCAAGCCCGGCGAGGTCGAGCGCAGCTCCTATCTCTACTACGACGGTGAGACGCGCGAGCTCGAAGCGTCGGAGGGCGAGAGAGCTGAAGTCTTCGATATCAACTCGGAAGGAGAGAGCGTCGGTCACGCATCTGACGGGTCTGCGCTGCGATGGAGCCTGGATGCCGAGGACGAGCCCCGCGAACTGTCGTAACCGCACGGCCAGGCTCGGGCACTGAGCATCGACGATGCCGGAACGGTCGGCGGCAGTGCCGAGAGCGAAGACGGCGTAACCGTTCCCGTGATCTGGAACTCCGACGGTGAGTACCGGGAGCTGCCCGTGCTCGACGGCGCTGAGCACAGCGTGGTCTCCAGCATCAGCGGTGACTTCGCCATCGGAACCTCGGGGTCGAGCCCGGACGGCAGCCCGGGTGTGCTGTGGAACCTGGCCGAAAACACCGTGACAGAGCTTCCGGAGTCGATTGACGCGAACGACGTCAACGGCTCGGGCGCCGTTGCGGGCACTGCCGAGGACGGCTCCGCAGCTGTCGTCGACGGCGAAGAAGTCACTGAACTGCCGGACCTGGCCGCCGGCGGGTCCAAGGCCGAGACGATCGCCGAGTCGGGAGAGGTGGCCGGAGCCAGCCGCGACGCAGCGGGCAACTGGCACGCGGTCATCTGGACCGGCTGCTGAGGAGCGTCCGGAGGGCACGTCTCGAATCCGCCCGTTGACCTTTCCGCCGCGTCAACCGATACGGTCGAACCACGATAGGCAGAAGGGAAGCAGCTCCATGGGCAAGAGAAGGATTCAATCGCCGATGTCCGCCGCCGATAAACGAGAGCAGTGGGGAGAATTCGCCGACAGGGAACACGAGCTTCTCGACGAGGCAGAAGCCCGTTGGGGCGACACCGCGGCATATGACGAGGCTGCTCGAAACGTGTCCGCCTACACCAAAGAGGATTGGGAACGGATCAATGCCGGCAATG
>DWZN01000085.1 GCA_019117545.1 Candidatus Brevibacterium intestinavium | reverse complement strand
TCGCAGGTCGCTGCTGCCCTCGAGCGTCTGCACCGCAACGATGTCCGCTACCGGTTCGTTCTCGACCTCTCCGACCTCGACGGGTGAGGCCGGCGGCTGCTTTCTCGTCGTCTCTGCCCGAGGCGAGCCTGTAGTGCTTTGGTAGTCTCCTTCGCATGAATCCCGCACTGCTCTATGGGGCCGGCGTCGGCAACGTGACGCTGATCGTGTGCTGTCTGGCCGCCTTCATCCCCTTCGCCGTCCGTGCGCGCGGCCGGATTCGTGTGCTGGGTGTCGTGAGCGTCCCGATCATCGTCCTGTGCCGACAGATCGGACTGGTCTGGGGAGGCGAAGCGATCTCCGGCGAGGCCATCGCCCTGAGGCTCATCGCCATCGTCCCGCCTCTGATCGGGGCGGTCGTCATCCTCGTCCTCGCGGTCGCTCATTGTCGGGCAGGAGTGCGAGTCGCCGGTCTCATCGGCGGGGTGCTCGTGCTCAGCGCGGTCGCCCTGCCGCCGGTCGCGGAGCTGCTCGGATTCCGCATGGATGTCGTATCTCCCAGCGCGGTGTTCGAGGCCGAATACCGCAACAGCCTGATCGACTTCTCTGTCGCTGCTCTGCCCGGTGTTCTGCTGGGCGTGGGACTGGGACTGTCGATGATCGTCGCGATGAGAAGAAGCCGCCGGGAGCAGTTCTGGGACGGTCCGGGGCCTGGCCTGAACGCCTAGCTTCTCGACGGCTCAGCGGCGCTGCTCCTCGCCGTCCTCATCACCGGCGTCGAGGATTTCGTCCTCGGCGTCTCCGCCGGTCCGGTCGAAGAGGACGATGAACGTGGCCGCGGCGAGAATCAGCCCCGAGGCGATGATGGCGATCGGGCCGAACCGGAACGGCAGGATGTCGTGGAGCAGTCCGCGCACCGTCGAGGTCGGATCCGCCAAGGTGGCGGCGACGAAGACCGCCACGAGGATCGAGACGCCGGTCGCGGTGAACTTGTTCCAGAAGCTGGAGCCGCGCCCGGCCAACAGGCGGCCGGCCTTGATGATCCGGCCCGTGCGCAGGATCCGAAGCGCGCCGATGAGGCGGATGAGTCGGAGGAGCTGGACGGGCCCGAGCGCGAAAGCGACCCCGAGGACGACGAGGATCGTGAGGCCGACCAGCCACAGATGCCTCTTGAACCATGCGACCCTGTTCGGGGTGACGATGAAGAGGATGAGCGTCTCTCCGACGAGGACCAGGCCGGAGAGGAGATTGATGACCCGACCGGCCTCGGACCACGGCTCGGACAGGAACGACAGGAACACCGCGGGAATCGATACGAGAGCGGCGATGAGAACCGGCAGCGCCAGGCGTTCCTGCCAGCGCTTCTCCCGTTTTCTTGTGCGTGTGTTCTCATCCATCGTCACTACCAGAATAGTGGCCCGTGCGGTGGAGCCCCTCTTCGCCGCGGCGGCGAGGCAGCGATCAGCCCGCTGGTCGGGCCGATGCTCAATCGGCGGCAGGACCGTCAGGGGCCGCAGCCTCGGCGCCGTCGCCGGCATCGCCCGGCCGCGTCGACTCGATGATTGTCAGCCGCAGCGCTCCAATCCGCTTGCCCACAGTCCTCACCTCGACCTGACCGAGCCGTTTGAGTAGGGCCGTCACGGCCCGCGCCTGCTGCTCAGTGATCCCATGCCCGGGGCGCTTCAGAGCCTTTTCAGCGATGAGGAGACGACCGCCGGGCGCCAGCGTGCGGACGAGATCGGCCAGACCCCGGTCCCGATCATCCCAGTGATGCATCGAAGCGACCGACCAGATCACGGTGAAGCTGCCGTCGTCGAAGGGCAGTTCCTCGGCCCCCGCCACACGCACATCGGCCTCGGGGACCCTGCGCCGGACCATCTCAACGAACGTTGGGGACGGGTCGACGGCGGCCACGCTCGAGGCCCGAGTCCGCTCGGTGGCATAGGCGACACCGCTTCCGGCGCCGCAGCCGACGTCGAGGACCCGGTCACCGGCCTCTAGGCCGGCATGGTCGACGACCGATCGGGTCGTGCGCGAATTGCGTGTGAAGAACCCGTAGACCCGTGATGCCACAGCTCCGAAGCCGGCCATTCGTCTCGCCTTTCATCCGGCCCGCCTCGGCGAGGAGCCCCGCACGGTCGGGCCGGTCGGATCGGTCGTTGATCTCACTGACAGGCTAGCCGGACTCCCTACCGTTCGAACAGTCCCTTGATGTCCTCGGCCGTGACCGCCTGGCTGAACGCCTGCCCCGACGGTCCCCGGCCTTCGAAGGTGCCGGCCTCGGACATGAGGGAGTCGAAGAGCTCGGCCTTGCGCCTCTGCAGCGCCAGCACCTTCTGCTCGATCGTGCCCTCGGCGACGTAGCGGTAGACCATGACCGACTTCGTCTGCCCGATCCGGTGGGCGCGGTCGATGGCCTGATTCTCGGCAGCGGGGTTCCACCACGGGTCCATGAGGAAGACGTAGTCCGCCTCGGTGAGGTTGAGACCGAAGCCGCCGGCCTTGAGGCTGATGAGGAACACCGGGGCCTGACCGGACCGGAACGCCTCGACCACGGTCCCGCGGTTCCTCGTCGACCCGTCGAGGACGACGTGGGGGACGCCGCGGCGGTCGAGGTCCGCGGCGACCTGGTCGAGGAACGAGGTGAACTGGCTGAACACGATCGACCGGTGCCCTTCGGCGATGACGTCGTCGAGTCTGTCCATCAGCGCGGTCAGCTTCGACGAGGGCACGTCTGCGTGCTCGGCGTCGACGATGCTCGGGTCCAGGGCGAGCATCCGCAGCAGGGTCAGCGACCGGAAGACGATGAACCGCTGCCTGTCGTAGTCACTGTCGATGAACCCGAGGATCTTCTTCCGTTCCTTCTGCAGCACCCGATCGTAGAGCCGGCGGTGGGCGGCGTTGAGCTCGACGGTGATGACCTGCTCCTGCTTCTCCGGCAGATCGGCGGCCACGAGATCCTTCGTCCGGCGCATCATGAACGGGCGGATCCGCCGCTGCAGTCGCTGCATCCGTCCCGGGTTCTCACCCGATTCGATGGGGCGGACGTACTCCTCGTCGAACCGGTGCGGTGAGGGGAATAGTCCGGGTGCGGTGATGGCCAGCAGCGACCAGAGGTCACGCAGCGAGTTCTCCAAGGGCGTGCCGGTCAGCGCCAACCGGAACGGAGCGCGAACGGACTTCGCCGCCTGATGGGTCAGCGCCTGCGAGTTCTTGACGAACTGCGCCTCGTCGAGGATGAGCCCGGCCCAATCGATCCGCGAGATCGGATCCTCCTCGAGACGCAGCATCGCATACGACATGACGATGACATCGGCACCGTCGGCCACCTCGGCGAGCGGGGTCCCACGCTTCTTCGTCGACTCGGCGATCACGCGCACCTCGAGGTCGGGGGTGAACGCGGCGGCTTCCTTGACCCAGTTGTCGACCACCGAGGTGGGAGCGACGACGAGGAACGGGGCCTCCGCCTGCGCGTGGGCGATGAGCGCCAGCGTCTGCAGGGTCTTGCCCAGCC
>DWZN01000084.1 GCA_019117545.1 Candidatus Brevibacterium intestinavium | reverse complement strand
CCGGTCAGCCGCGCACGAGTGCTTCGGTCAGTGTCCTGGCGGCGTCGATGACGGACTTCGCGTGCAGGCGCCCGGGCTGGCGGGTGAGCCGATCGACCGGTCCGGAGATCGACACGGCTGCGACCACGCGGTTGCTCGGCCCCCGCACAGGGGCCGAGACCGAGGCGACGCCGCGCTCGCGCTCGGCGATCGACTGGGCCCAGCCTCGGCGACGGACGCCTGAGAGCATGGTCGCTGAGAAACGGGCCCCGCGCAGACCGGTGTGCAGGCGGTCGGGCTCCTCCCAGGCCAAGAGCACCTGAGCGGCGGATCCGGCGCGCATGGACAGGGTCGCGCCGATCGGCACCGAGTCGCGCAGGCCCACGGGCCGCTCGGCCGCGGCCACGCACAGGCGCAGATCGCCCTGGCGACGGAAGAGCTGGGCCGATTCGCCCGTCTGGTCGCGCAGCTGCCCGAGGACCGGGCCGGCGGCAGCCAGCAGGCGGTCTTCGCCGGCGGCCGAGGACAGCTCGGCCAGGCGCGGCCCCAGGACGAAGCGTCCCTGGAGGTCGCGGCCGACGATGCGATGGAATTCGAGGGCCACGGCCAGGCGATGGGCAGTGGGGCGTGCCAGTCCGGTCAGCGTCACCAGTTCGGCGAGAGAGGCGGGTCCGGCCTCAAGTGCGGAGAGAACCATTGCGGCCTTGTCGATGACCCCGACGCCGCTACCATTGCTTGTCATAGACACCATTGTGCGTGTCTCAGTGTGCGAGATGCAAGTTCGAAATGCGATACAGGCGAGTAGATTCACACTACGCACTCACTCCAGTGCCTCAATCTGAAGTTCACAGACGCGCCGACCTCGGGGCGTCAGGTCTACATCGGGTACGGGAAATCCCCGTACCGGCGGGAGGAACCATGCCACGCACATTGGCCGAGAAGGTCTGGGCCGATCACGTCGTCTCACGAGGTGAAGACGGTGCGCCGGACCTCATCTACATCGACCTCCACCTCGTCCACGAGGTCACGAGCCCGCAGGCGTTCGACGGACTCCGACTCGCCGAGCGCCCCGTGCGCCGCCCCGACCTCACGATCGCCACCGAGGACCACAACACCCCGACCTGGGACATCGACAAGCCGATCGCCGAACCCACCTCGGCCACGCAGATCGAGACCCTGCGCAAGAACGCGAAGGAATTCGGCATCCGGCTGCACAGCCTCGGCGACGCCGATCAGGGCATCGTCCACGTCGTGGGACCCCAGCTGGGCCTGACCCAGCCGGGCACGACCGTCGTCTGCGGCGACTCGCACACCTCCACCCACGGGGCCTTCGGCGCGCTCGCCTTCGGCATCGGCACCTCAGAGGTCGAACACGTGCTCGCCACTCAGACCCTGAGCATCAAACCGTTCAAGACGATGTCGATCACCGTCGACGGGGACCTGCCGGAAGGATCGAGCGCAAAGGACATCATCCTCGCCATCATCGCGAAGATCGGCACGGGAGGCGGTCAGGGCTACGTGCTCGAATACCGCGGCCAGGCGATCCGTCAGCTGTCCATGGAGGCACGCATGACGATCTGCAATATGTCGATCGAAGCCGGGGCGCGTGCCGGAATGGTCGCCCCCGATGAGACGACCTTCGAGTACGTCAAAGGCCGCCCGCACGCCCCGGAGGGTGAGGACTGGGACGCCGCGGTCGAGTACTGGAAGACCCTGTACACCGACGAGGACGCGGAATTCGACGCCGAGGTCGTCCTCGAGGCCGCGGACATCGAACCCTTCGTCACGTGGGGGACCAACCCCGGTCAGGGCCTGCCCCTGTCGGCCTCGGTGCCCAGCCCCGATGACTTCCCTGATGAGAACGACAAGGCCGCCGCGGCCAACGCCCTGGCCTATATGGGCCTGACCCCGGGCACCCCGCTGCGTGAGATCGAAGTCGACACCGTCTTTCTCGGCTCCTGCACGAACTCCCGGATCGAGGACCTGCGCGCCGCGGCCGAGATCATCCGCGGACGCAAGAAGGCCGAGAACGTCCGCTTCATGGTCGTGCCCGGTTCCGCGAAGGTCCGCCTGCAGGCCGAGGACGAAGGCCTCGACCGGATCTTCAAGGACTTCGGCGGCGAATGGCGCTTCGCCGGCTGCTCGATGTGCCTGGGGATGAACCCCGACCAGCTGGGCGAGGGCGAACGCTGCGCCTCGACCTCGAACCGCAACTTCGAGGGCCGCCAGGGCAAGGGCGGGCGGACCCACCTCGTGTCCCCGCTCGTGGCCGCGGCCACCGCGGTGCGCGGGACGCTGTCCTCACCGGCCGATGTCGCCGACCTGCCGCGGGACGCCGAACCCGTCGAATGGGCCGACGACCGCCTCTCACTGACCCTGACGCCGGTCTCGGCCAACGACTGAAGAAGGAGCACGAGCCATGGAAGCTTTCAGCAATCACACCGGCATCGGCGTTCCTCTGCGCCGATCGAACATCGACACCGACCAGATCATCCCCGCGAAGTTCCTCAAGCGGGTCACCCGCACCGGGTTCGAAGACGCCCTGTTCTACCGGTGGCGGTCCAATGACGACTTCGTGCTCAACGACCCGGACTACGCGGCCGGCTCCGTGCTCGTGGCCGGACCCGACTTCGGCACCGGGTCCTCCCGCGAACATGCCGTCTGGGCGCTCAAGGACTACGGCTTCCGGGTCGTTCTGTCCTCGCGCTTCGGCGACATCTTCCGCGGCAACTCCGGCAAGGAGGGGCTGCTGGCCGCCCAGCTGGAACAGGACGACATCGAGCTGATCTGGAAGATCCTCGAGAACCATCCGGGCACGTCGATCACCGTCGACCTGAACGAGAAGACCGTGACCTGCGATTCGGTCACCGTGTCCTTCCAGATCGACGACTACACGCGCTGGCGCCTGCTCGAAGGCCACGACGACATCAGCCTCACCCTGGCCAAGGAGGATGACATCGTCGCCTACGAGTCCTCCCGCTTCGCGTTCAAACCGAAGACCCTGCCGGCGAAGGTCTGAGACCCTGCCAGCGAAGGTCTAGAGACCACCGCAGAGGAGGGCCGGACACGCCGCCGAGGCGGGGCCGCACCCGCGCGCGGTGCGTTCCCCGCTCATGGCGGGCCGCCTCGGCGAATCGATGGCAGACCGTCGTCTGCGATAGTCTAGGACGGTGCTTCGACGACAGTTCGGGCACCGTCTCCGGGTGTCGGCATTCGGATTCGCAGGTCGGAATCAGGGAGGAACATGCTCGAAGTACGTGGGGGCAATCCGCTGGACGGCACCGTCCGAGTCCGCGGCGCCAAGAATCTGGTGCCCAAGGCGATGGTCGCCTCCCTGCTGGGAGAGACCCCATCCGTGCTCCGCGGCGTGCCCAAGATCCGCGACGTCGAGATCGTCACCGGACTGCTCGAACTCCACGGCGTGCGCGTCAGCTCCGCCCCCGACGGCGACCAGCCCGATGGTGAGCTCCACCTCGATCCCGCCGATGTGGCACAGGGCTCCATCGTCGACATCGACGCCCACGCCGGCTCCTCCCGGATCCCGATCCTCTTCTGCGGGCCGCTGCTGCACAGTCTCGGGCAGGCCTTCATCCCCGACCTCGGCGGCTGCCACATCGGGGACCGACCCATCAACTTCCACCTCGACGTCCTCCGCCAGTTCGGCGCCGAGGTCGTCAAGACCCCCGGCGGCATCATGCTCAAGGCCGGAAGCCGGCTGCAGGGCACGAAGGTCGAACTGCCCTACCCCTCGGTCGGCGCCACCGAACAGGTGCTGCTGACGGCGGTGCGGGCCGAAGGCGTGACCGAACTGCGGGGTGCCGCGATCGAACCCGAGATCATGGATCTCATCGCGCTGCTGCAGAAGATGGGCGCGATCATCACCGTCGACACCGACCGAGTCGTCCGCATCGAAGGCGTCGAAACCCTGCGCGGATTCATCCACCGCGCACTGCCCGACCGCAATGAGACCGCTTCCTGGGCCTCGGCGGCGCTGGCCACCGGAGGAGACATCTTCGTCGCCGGGGCCAGCCAGCCCGAACTCATCACCTTCCTCAACATCTTCCGCAAGATCGGCGGCGAGTTCGACGTCCAGGAGTCCGGCATCCGCTTCCGCCACCCCGGGGGCAGACTCCGGTCCTTCGCGCTCGAGACCGACGTCCACCCGGGCTTCATGACCGACTGGCAGCAGCCCCTGGTGGTGGCGATGACCCAGGCCGAGGGACTGTCGATCATCCACGAGACCGTGTACGAGAACCGCTTCGGCTTCACCGACGCGCTGCGCTCGATGGGAGCGAAGATCCAGCTCTACCGCGAATGCCTCGGCGGCACCCCGTGTCGCTTCGGCCGCCGCAACTACTTGCACTCGGCCGTGATCGCCGGACCCGCCGAACTCAAGGGCACCCGCATCGACGTGCCGGACCTGCGCGGCGGCTTCAGCCACCTCATCGCCGCCCTGGCCGCCCAGGGCACGAGCGAGGTCCACGGCATCGAACTGATCAACCGCGGCTATGAGAACTTCCTCGACAAACTCTCCGGCCTCGGCGCCGAGGTGTCCGCATGAGCGCGGTCACCGAACCGAACTCGAGCGACCGGGAACTCGTCGCCTTCGACCCCGCCTCGGTGCGCTCGCAGAACCGGGCGGGCACGGTCGCTGCCGTCGCGGCCTACGGGCTCATGCGCACGACCACCCGGATGAGCGTGCACGGGGTCGAGCATCTGCCCCCGAAGGGCACGGGCATCATCGTCGCGGCTTACCACGCGAACCACCTCGACCCGATCCTCGTGGGGCTGGCACTCAAGCGCAACGGCCGGATGCCGCATTTCCTCGCGAAGTCCTCGCTCTTCTCCGGGGTCCTCGGCATCATCCTCAAACGCATCGGACAGATCCCGGTGCTGCGCGCCTCGGCGCAGGCCGGAGACTCCCTGGCCTATGCGAAACAGGCCCTGGCCAAGGGACAGACCGTCGTCATCTATCCCGAGGGCACGCTGACGAAGGACCCGCAGATGTGGCCCCAGCACTTCAAGACCGGCACCGCCAGGCTGGCCCTGGAGACCGGAGCCCCGATCATCCCCGCCGCCCACTGGGGGCTGAACACGATCTTTCCTCGCGGAAGCAAGCGCCTGCGCTTCCGTCCCTTCAGCCACAACTCGACCGTGGTCTTCGGGCCACCGCTGGACTATTCGGATCTGTGGGCCCGTCGGGACGACAAGTCGACCATGGGGCAGCTGTCCAAACGGCTGAAGAAGACGATCGCCCGGATGGTCTCCGAACTGTCCGGGCGTGAGCTGCCGGAGCGTTTCGAAGAGAAGGAGACTGGCGAATGAGTCAGCCCAGGATTGCCGTCCTCGGTGCGGGTTCGTGGGGCACGACCTATGCCGCGGTCATCGCCGACGCCGGATTCCCCGTCACCCTCTGGGCCCGGCGGTCAGAGGTCGCCGCGGAGATCAACGCCTCCCACACCAATGAGCGCTACCTCGGCGATCGGGTCCTGCCCGAGGGCCTGAGCGCCACCGATGACGACATCGACGCGATCACCGACGCCGAGGTCATCGTCCTGGCCGTGCCCGCGCAGACCCTGCGTGAGAACCTCTCGCGGTGGAAGCCGCATCTGGCGCCCGGGGTCCGGCTCGTGAGCCTGATGAAGGGCATCGAGGTCGAGACCGGCAAGCGCATGTCCGAGGTCATCGCCGAGGTCGCCGAGGTCGATCCGAAACAGATCGCCGTCGTCTCCGGCCCGAACCTCGCCCGGGAGATCGCCGACCGCCAGCCCACCGCCACCGTGGTCGCCTCCTCCGACATCGCCACCGCCGAGGCGGTCGCCGAGATCTGCGCGAACGCCTACTTCCGTCCGTACACGAACACCGACGTCGTCGGCGTCGAGATCGGCGGGGCGATCAAGAACATCATCGCCCTGTCCGTGGGCATCGCCGACGGACAGCGGCTCGGCGACAACTCGAAGGCCTCGATCATCACCCGCGGATTGGCCGAGACCTCCCGCCTGGCCGCGGCCATGGGCGCCGAGGCGCACACCCTGTCCGGGCTCGCCGGGCTCGGCGACCTCGTCGCCACCTGCGCCTCACCGCTGTCGCGCAATCGCACCTTCGGCCGCCACCTCGGCGAGGGGATGAGCCTCGAGGACGTCATCGAACACACCTCGCAGACGGCCGAGGGCGTGAAGTCCGCCCCGGCCGTGCTCGCGCTGGGCCGCAGATACGATGTCGACCTGCCGATCACCGAGGCCGTGTGCGCGGTCCTGTCCGATCGGCTCAGGGTTGACGAACTCGCGGCTTTGCTGTTGTCTCGGAAGCGTAAGCACGAAGGGCCCCCGGCTTAAGGAGCACATATGAGCGCCAACTCACCGTTCTTCAATCTTCCCGAACTCCCCACCTTCACCCTGACCAGCACCGACATCTCCGACGGGCAGGTGCTCAGCGGGCCGCAGCTCTCGGGCGCGATGGGCATCGACGGCGGTGAGGACAAGTCACCGCAGCTGAGCTGGTCGGGCTTCCCCGACGAGACCAAGGCCTTCGCCGTGACCTGCTACGACCCCGACGCCCCGACCGGATCGGGCTTCTGGCACTGGGTCGTGACCGACCTCGATGCGGCCACGACGAGCCTTGAGACCAATGCCGGGGACCCGTCCGCCGATCTGCTGCCGTCGGGAGCCGTGACCCTGCGCAACGACGCCGGCGAACCCCGTTTCGTCGGTGCCGCCCCACCGGCCGGTCACGGACCCCACCGCTACTTCTTCATCGTCACCGCCCTGGCCGAACCCCTGGGCCTCGACGAATCAGCCTCACCCGCCTTCGCCGGATTCAACATGTTCTTCAAGGGCATCGGACGGGCGTGGCTGGAGTGCACCTACGAGGTCAAGTGAGCTAGAGTTCTTCAGTCCGCGCACTCGCCCGTCGGTGCGCACCCCGTGTCCGGTCCCAGTTCGCGGGAGCATCACACAGCAAGGAAACTCATGGCAGACAACGATCACCGGCCCCTCGTCGCAGTCCTCTTCGGCGGCCGATCGAGCGAGCATTCCGTCAGCTGCGTCACCGCGGCCGGTCTGATCGGAGCCATCGATGCCAACGCTTACGACGTTTTGCCGATCGGCATCACGAAGACCGGCGTGTGGCGGATCGTCGAGGACTGGGCGAGCATGCGGTTCGACCCGCAGGACATGCCCGAGGTCACCGACAACGGCACCGAGGTGATCCCGACCCTCTCGGCCGACGGGGCACCGCTTCTGCACCGGGACGCCGAGGGCAACTTCACCTCGCTCGGCGCCGTCGACGTCTACTTCCCGCTCCTGCACGGGCGCTTCGGCGAGGACGGGACCGTGCAGGGACTGTTCGAACTCAGCGACACCGCCTTCGTCGGCTCCGGCGTGTTCTCCTCGGCCGCGAGCATGGACAAGCACTATACGAAGTCGCTCATGGCCCAGGCCGGCATCCCCACCTGCCCCTGGGAGCTGGTGACCGAGACGATGTGGGGCACGGATCGTGCCGGGGTCGAAGCCCGCGTGGCCGAACTCGGCCTGCCCGTGTTCGTCAAACCCGCCCGCGCCGGCTCCTCGATGGGCGTGAGTCGGGTCGCCGAGGCCGGTGACCTCGAGGCGGCCCTGCAGAAGGCCTTCGCCCACGACTCCAAGGTCATCGTCGAGCCGCAGGTCATCGGCCGCGAGGTCGAGTGCGCCGTGCTCGGTTCGCTGCACGATATGCGCCTGCGCACCTCGTCTCCGGGCGAGATCAGCGTGAGCGGGGATCACGCGTTCTATGACTTCGACGCGAAGTACCTCGACCTCGCCGACGCCGAGGTGACCTGCCCGGCCGCGCTCGACGAGGCCACGACGGCGCGCGTTCAGGAACTGGCCGCCTCGGTGTTCCGCCTCTTCGACTGCACCGGTCTGGCCCGTGTCGACACCTTCGTCACCGACACCGGCGAGGTGCTCATCAACGAACTCAACACTCTGCCCGGGTTCACCCCCACCTCGGCGTATCCGTACATGTGGGCCAAGTCCGGGCTCGAGTACTCCGAACTCATCGGTGAGCTCATCTCCATCGCCCTGGTCGATCACGCTCGCGCGAACTGAGACCGGCCCGGGCGGGACAGATCAGCCCTCGGCGTCCTCGGCGCCGACGCATTCGGCCTCGGGTTCGATCTTGGCCAGTGCCGGAGAGATCGCGGCCAGCACGTCATTGCCGGACTCGGCCCTGCGGTCGACGAGCACCTCGACGGCGGGCGTGCGCCCGTAGCTGGTGAACGCCCAGGTCGAATCATCGTCATCGGCCGGTCTCGAGATCCAATCGACCCCGGACACACTCACACACCGATCGGTCGTGGGCCCGGGCGGAGTGACGCCGCAGCGTAGCACCGCGATGCTCGGATCGCCCCACGCCTTCGTGCCCTGCGACGACGTCCGGCGGGCCTGCTCACCGGCGATCTCATCGGGCAGAGTGAGCATGATGTCCGCGCACTCCGGGTTCGCCCCATCCTGGGCTGGTTCGACGATCACGGTGCGGGCGCAGCCGGCCAGACTCACCCCTGCCAGCACGGCGGCAATGGCGACCACAGGCAGAGCGCGTTGGCGCGGGCGCGCACGGCGGCGCGTCGAGGCACGGCGAGATCTCATACGACTACCGTAACGCCCGATAACCTTGAGCTATGACCCGACTGTCCGAACTTGGCGAATCACACGTCCTTGACCGCATCCTGGCCCATCATCGCGACGCCGCTCACGTGATCGTCGGCCCCGGCGACGATGCGGCCGTGACAGCGCCGGCCGGCAGGCTCGTGTCCACGGCGGACATGCTCGTCGAGAACGAGGACTTCACCCGCGACTGGGTGGACTGGTCGCTGCTGGGTCGCAAGGCCGCGGCGCAGAATCTCGCCGACGTCTGCGCCATGGGGGCGAAGCCGCACGGTCTGCTGGTGTCGCTGGCCCTGCCCGATGACACCCGTATCGCCGACCTCGAGGCCCTGTTCACGGGAATCCTCGCCGAGGCGGGGCGGGCCGGGGCCGAACTCGGCTGCCAGGTGCCGATCATCGGCGGTGACCTCTCATCCTCGGGTCTCGTCGTCGTCGCGATCACCGCGCTGGGCACCGTGGAAGAGGGGACCGGTGAGGCAGGCGCCCTCGGTGCGGGACCGGCGATCCTGCGCTCGGGGGCCCGGACCGGTGACGGTCTGTATCTGGCCGGGACCGTGGGACGGGCCGCTGCCGGGCTCGAGCTGCTCTTCGCCGGGCTGCGACCGGAGACCGCCGCCCCCGAGCTCGCCGCACTCATCGAGACCCAACTGGCCCCACGGCCCGACTATGCGGCGATGCTCAGGCTGACGGCCGCCTCGGCGATGATCGACGTCTCCGACGGCCTGAGCACGGACCTCGGCCGGATCGCCGCCGCCTCGGGGGTGGGCATCGACCTCGACCGCGCAGGCCTGCAGGAACTCATCGACCCGCTGCTGCCCGCGGCCAGGCACCTGGCCCGGTCTGCGGCCGCCGGCGGTGGAGGCGCGGCAGCCGGCAGCGGGAGCGCGGCAGTCGGCAGCGGGAGCGCGGCAGCGACCGGCGAGGCTGCCCGGACCCCGGAGGAGGTCGCGCTGGGCTGGGTCCTCGACGGGGGAGAGGACCACGGCTTCGTCGCCGCTGCGGCCGACTCGGCCGAGCCTGGAGTAGGCTGGCGGAGGATCGGTGAGGTCCGCACCGGTCACGACGTCAGCCTCGACGGCACACCCGTGCCGACGAGCGGTTTCAGCCATTTCGGGAAGTGACATGAGCAACGCCATCAGCCTCAACGGTCGTCTGGCCGCCCGCTGGGCTCGCCGAGCGGTCGACCGGCTGCGCCGGGAGCGGACCGAGATCGACGAACTCAATGTCTTCCCCGTGCCCGACGGCGACACCGGCACGAACATGTACCACACTCTGCGGTCGGCCTATCTGGCCGTCGAGCAGCTCACCGGTCCCGTCACCCTGCCGCAGGTCGTCGGGGCGCTGGCCGACGGAGCCGGTCGAGGGGCCCGCGGCAACTCCGGGCTCATCCTCGCCGTGGCCCTCCAAGGAGTCGCCGACGCCCTGGCCGGGGTCACCGTGGCCACCGCCGATGCCATGGCCACCGCCCTCGAGACCGCCTCGGACCGGGCCCGGGCCGCCGTTGCCCGCCCCGTCGACGGGACCATGCTCACGGTCCTCTACGCCATGGCCGGCGAGGCCCGGGAACGCGCCGAAGCCGGAGCGGACCTGCTCGAGGTCATCGCCGCCGTGCGCGAACGATCGCGGTCGGCCCTGCGCGAGACCACCGGTCAGCTCACCGCGCTGCGCGAGGCCGAGGTCGTCGACGCCGGATCGACCGGGATCGTCGAACTCTTCGACCTCCTCTACGTCACCGTCACCGGCCGCACCCCGCAGGAGTCGATGCTCACCGAGGTCTCCCGCGCCCCGAAGATCATCCACGAAGCCCGGGCCGAGGAGCTCGAGATCGTCGCCATACTGTCGGCCGCCGCCCCGGACGGACTCGCCGCCGAACTCGACCGGCTGGGCGGGAGATCGATCGTGATCAACGATCGCAAGGTCCACGTCCACGTCGACGACGAAACGGCCGCCGCCGTCGTTCTCGACCACCTCGGCGCGTTGGGGATCGTGCGCCTGGACATGGAGGATCTGCGTCTGCACGAGGACGAGGGGGAGACGAAGCTCATCGCCGTCGTCCAGGGCACGGGACTGCTCATGCACTCCGCCCTCAACGGGGCCACCGCGCTCGCCCCGGGAGGTGAGGACCTCGTGGCCACTGTCGGCGAGATCATCGCGGCCGAGGACCGCGAGGTCATCATCGTGCCCAGCTCCACCTCGGCGCTGCGGGCGCTGTCCGGTCTGCGGGCGGTCACCGGCGGGGAACCGGCCGAGTCCGGCAGGGCGCAGGTCGTGCGCTCGCGCAATGTCGCGACTCTGCTGTCGGCGCTGGCCGTCTACGATCCCTTCGCCCCGGCGACGGAGATCTTCGCGGACATGAGCGAAGCCGCCGCCGGCACCCGGGTGGGCACCATCCTCTCGGCCGAGCAGCTCGCCACGGACCCGCCCACCGGGGTCCTGCCGATCGTCGAGGAGGGCATGGACAGTGCCGTGGCCGCCGCGGCGGCAGCGCATCCGGCCCAGTTCTACCGCGTGTACATCGAAGGCAAACCGAAGACCCAGAGCACGGAGCTGACCACCCTGGTCGAGAAGCTCGCCGACCGGCTGCTCGGCGCCGGGGGAGAGCTGCTGACCGTCGTCCACGGACCCGACTGCGCCCCCGAGGTCCTCGACCGGCTGCAGGAGTGGATCGCGAAGTCCCACGACAGCGTCCACTTCCAGGACTTCGACTCCAGGGACCCCGGCGTGCTCGTCATCATGGGGGTCGAATGACGACCCGGCTCGAAGACAATTTCAGCAAGAAGGACCGCAACGCCCTGGCCAAGCGCGGAGTGCACTCGGTGGCCGACCTGTTCCGGTTCTTCCCCCGCCGCTACCTCGTGCCCGGGGAGAGCACTCGGCTCGGAGAGCTGCCGCTGGGGGAGACGGCGATCATCCAGGCCGAGGTGATCAAGGTGGGCACCCGGCGGATGAAGCAGCGGAAGGGGACCATCACCGAGGTCATCGTCCACGACGGCCAGCAGTCGATGAAGATCGCGTTCTTCAACCAGCACTGGCTCGACGGGCTGCTCACTCCCGGACTGACCGTCGTCTTCGGCGGGAAGGTCGAGTCCTACCGCGGGCAGCTGACCCTGAGCTCACCGGTGTGGCTCAACCGCACCGAGGACGACCACGAGTGGACGCCCGACGACCTCAACTCCCCGTTCCCGATCTACCCGGTGGTCAAGGGCATCGCCCAGTCCCGACTGTGGAATGCGATCAAGACCCTGCTGCGGGTGGCCGGATCCGAACAGTTCGACGACCCGCTGCCGAAGGGCATGCGTGAGCAGTTCGGGCTGCCGGATCTGCGGACCGCATTCGAGGACATGCACAGACCGCGCCGGATCGAGGACGTCGAACGGGCCCGACTGCGGTGGAAGTGGGAGGAGGCGCTGGCGCTGCAGACCGAGTTCGCCTCACGCAAGGCCACCTACTCCCAGCTGCAGGCGCCTCCGCTGCTGGAAGTGGGACCGAAGAGCCGCCGCTTCGATCAGTCCCTGCCGTTTGAACTCACCGCCTCCCAGACTGCGGTCGGCGAGGAGATCGCCGCGGATCTGGCCGGTTCCGCGCCCATGCACCGCCTCCTCCACGGAGACGTCGGCTCGGGCAAGACCGTCGTCGCCCTGCGGGCCATGCTCACGGCCGTCGACTCGGGCGCCCAGGCCGCGATGCTCGCCCCCACCGAAGTGCTCGCGACTCAGCACTTCCACTCCATCGAGCGCCTCCTCGGCGAGCAGATGGCGCTGTCTCCGCTGCTGGCCGGTGACGACCAGGTGACGGTGGCGCTGATGACCGGGTCGATGCCGGCCCGGGAGCGCCGGGAGCTCGCTCTCGACCTGGCCACCGGCAACATCGACATCGTCGTCGGCACGCACGCGCTGCTGTCGGAGTCGACGATGTTCGAGAACCTCGGCCTCATCGTCGTCGACGAACAGCACCGCTTCGGAGTCGAGCAGCGGGAGGCGATGCGGGCCAAGGGCGGGATGAACACTCCGCACACGCTCGTGATGTCGGCGACGCCGATTCCGCGCACGGTGGCGATGACGGTCTTCGCCGATCTCGACGTGTCCACCCTGACCGAGATGCCCGCGGGGTCGAAGAACATCGCCACCCACGTCGTGCCGATCGTCGACCAGCCCACCTGGTACGCCCGGGTGCGGCAGCTGATGGACCAGACCGCCGAGGCGGGGCGCGGGGTCTTCGTCGTCTTCCCCCGGATCGAACCGATGGACGTCGAGGATCCCGAATCCGGTTCCGTGATCGGCCAGAAGCAGGGCATCGAGGAGATCAGTCAGAAGCTGCGCGAGTCCCCGGAGCTGTCCGAGCGCAGATTCGGGCTGCTGCACGGGCGGATGTCGACGGCGGAGAAGGACAGGGTGCTCGCGGATTTCGTGTCCGGGCAGATCGAGATCCTCGTCTCGACGACCGTCATCGAGGTCGGCGTCGATGTGCCCCGGGCGACGATGATGGTCATCGTCGAAGCCGAGAACTTCGGCGTCGCCCAACTCCACCAGCTGCGCGGGCGAGTCGGCCGCGACGGCAGCCCGGCCACCTGCTTCCTGCTCACCGAGCTGAGCGAGTCCAATGACAGCTATGGCCGGCTGCAGGCCGTGGCCGCCACGCTCGACGGGTTCGAACTGGCCGAATACGACCTCGACTCCCGAGGCGAGGGCGATGTGCTCAGCGCCTCGCAGTGGGGCGGGTCCTCGCTGCGGCACCTGTCGATCCTGCGCGATTCGCACATCGTGGCCGAGGCGAAGAAGATCGCCGAGCACATCGTCTCGGTCGACCCCGAACTCGAAGCCGTGCCCGCCCTGCGCGCCTTCATCCGACGCGTCCTGCCCGCAGACGACGCCCACTTCATCGAAGCCGGCTGAGGAGGCACTCATGAGAATCATCGCCGGAGCCCACAAGGGCGCGAGGCTGAACTCCCCGTCCGGGGCGAACACCCGACCGACGGCCGACCGGGTCAAGGAGTCCCTGTTCTCCATGCTCGACGGCTACGGGGTCCTGCCGGCCGCGAACGTCCTCGACCTCTTCGCCGGATCCGGGGGACTCGGCTTCGAAGCCATGTCGCGGGGAGCCGCGCAGGTCGACTTCGTCGATTCCTCACTGTCCTCGATCCGCTCCCTGCGGGCCAATGCGGACAAGCTCGGGCTCGACCACTCGGCCGACGTCCACGCCAGTGACGTGCTCCAGTACCTGTCCGGCCTGCCGGAACCGGAGGACCCCGAGGCGCGGACCTTCGACATCGTGTTCATGGACCCGCCCTATCCGCTCGGCGAGGATGCGGTGACGCAGATCCTGAGCAGACTGGCCGGCCATCTCGACATGGAATCGATCGTCATCGTCGAACGCGCCGCGCGCTCGCCCGAGCCGACGATGCCCGCAGGCCTCGAGATCTTCCGGGCGAAGACCTTCGGCGAGACCGCGATCCACTTCATCCAGCTCGCGGGCGAGTCCGAGAGCCGATGACCTCCTCGCGCAAGTCGCCTGCGCCCCGCCCGGCGGGGCGGTTCGGCAGAGCCTGGTATCGCTGGATCTTCGCGGTCCTCGGCGTGGGTCTGCTGGTGGCCTGGCTCATCCTTCGAGGCGTGAGCGACCGGCAGGATGCGGACGGTGCGGGACGGGACGGCTCCGGCGAAAGCCGCTCGGATCTCTTCTGGGCGGAGCCGACGGACATCATCTTCTGGGTGGCGATGGTGATCCTCGCCGTCGTGGCTCTCGCAAGGATTCTGCGACTCATCCGCCGACTCCGCCGGTAGAAGGCCCGCGTCCCGCCCCGGCGGCCACGTCCTGCCCCGGCGGCCGCGTCCTGCCCTGAGTGTGCTGCGAAACCGCAGAGAGGCGTTCAGAGCACGCTGGAGAGGAACGAGCGGGTGCGCTCGTGGGACGGGTTGTTGAAGATCTGGTCCGGCGGGCCCTCCTCGAGGACCTGCCCGCCGTCGAACATCATCACCCGGTGGGAGACATCACGGGCGAACTGCATCTCGTGGGTGACCAGCAGCATCGTGATGTCCGTGGTCTCCGCGATGTCGCGCAGCACGGCGAGGACGTCTCCGACGAGCTCCGGGTCGAGTGCCGAGGTGACCTCGTCGAGGAGGAGGATCTCCGGGCTCATCGCCAACGCGCGGGCGATGGCCACACGCTGCTGCTGACCGCCGGAGAGCCGGGTCGGATGCTCATCGGCTTTCTCTGCCAGCCCGACCCTCTCGAGCAGTTCCTTGGCTTCCTTGCTCGCCTCGGCCTTGGACTTGCCGAGCACGTGGACGGGGGCTTCGATGATGTTCTCGAGCACCGTCATGTTCGGGAACAGGTTGAACTGCTGGAAGACCATGCCGATGCGCGTGGTGATCTCACGAGTGCGCTTCTTCGGCAGCTCGACCCGTTTGCCGTCGCGCTGTTCGAAGGTCAGCGGCTGGCCGTCGACGAAGATATAGCCGTTGGTGAGCTCCTCGAGCGTCATCACCAGGCGCAGGATCGTCGTCTTGCCCGAACCGCTGGGCCCGATGAGGGTGACGCGCTCTCCCGGAGCGACCGTGAAGTTGAGATTCTTGAGCACCGTGTTCTTGCCGAAGCTCTTCTCGACATCCTTGAACTCGATGGCCGGATTCGACGATGCCGACGCGGCCGAGGCGTCTGCGGCCGACGGTGTGTTCTCAGTAGGAGGCAAGGCGCTTCTCCAATCGTTGGATGAGCAGGGATGTCGGATAGCTGGCGGCGAGGAAGACGATGCCGGCCAGGGTGAATGCTTCCGTGTAGGCGAACTTCGCGGCGCCGAACTGCTGGGCGGACGTGACGAGTTCGACCACGGAGATCGCGAAGAGGAACGGCGTGTCCTTGAACATGGCCACCGCGTAGTTGCCCAGAGACGGAACCGTCGCACGCAGGGCCTGCGGCAGCACCACTGCGGTGAACTTGCGCACCGGCGGCAGGGACAGGGCAGTGGCGGCCTCATGCTGCCCGGGCGGCACCGCATCGATGCCTGCTCGGTAGCTTTCGGACATGTAGGTCGAATAGTGGATGCCGATGACGATGAAGCCGACGACGAGCGCCGGGATGTTCACGAGTCCGGGGATGCCGGCGAAGATGAAGTAGACGAACATCAGCTGCATGATCAGCGGCGTGTTGCGCACGAAGGCGACCAGCAGCCGGATGAGCCAATTGATCCAGCGCGGCAGTCCGCGGATGGCCACGGCGATGAAGAGCCCGAGGACCACGGCGATGAGGGTGCCGACGCCGGTGGCGATGAGCGTGTTGACGAAACCGCGGAGCAGGATGGGCAGAGCCTCAGCGGCGAATTCCCAATTCCACATCAGAGTCCACCTCCCTGGCCGGGGAAGGGGTTCCTGGCCCGGTCGGCGCCCTCGCCGGCGGCAGAGTGCGAGGCGAGACGGTCCTTGCGGAGGGCATCCTCACGCGCGGCACGGCGAGCCTGTCGTCGGTCGGTTCTGGAGTTCGGGCGCCTGCGTCCCAGACGTGCGGTGGCCCTGCGTTCGAGGAAATTCATGAACTCCTGGAGCAGCCAGGCGATGACGAAGTAGATGATGAGTCCGATGGTGAAGGAGAAATACGTGTCATTCGTCGACTGGCGCAGCTGGTCGATCTTCTCGGTGAGGTCTTGGAGAGTGATGAACGAGACCACGGCAGAGCCCTTGAGCAGCTGGATGAGCAGCGTCGCGAGCGAGGGGATCATCAGGGCCCAGGCCTGCGGGAAGATGACTCGGACCATGCGTCTGGTGGGGGAGAGGCTGAGCGCGATCGCACCTTCCCACTGGCCCTTGTCGACGGTGATGATCGACGACCGGACGACCTCGGCGGAATAGGCGCCGTAGTTGAGCGCCAAGGCGCCGATGCCGCAGACCATCGGATCGAGATCGACTCCGAGGAGCGGGAAGACGTAGAAGAGCCAGAACAGCTGGACCAGCAGCGAAGTGCCGCGGAAGAACTCGACGATGATCCTGGCCGGAACCCGCAGCCAGGCGTGGGACGACGTCATCGTCAGGCCGAGGACGAGCGCGATGACGATGGCGCCGATGCTGCCGAGGACGGTGAGGATGATCGTTGTCTGAACTCCCTCCCACAGCTGTGGGAGGAAGTTCAGCAACGTCTGGATGTTATCGGTCATGGTGCGTGCGTCGACTCAGGAGTCAGCGGTGGGCAGCTCGCCCTTGCACAGCTGATCAGTGGTGATCTCGCCGTCGGGGCGCTCTTCCTTCGTGAACCCGTAGTCGCCGACGATGTCGAGGTAGGTGTCCTCGTCGGAGACGATCTTCTCCAGCTCCTCGTTCCAGGCATCGCGGATCTCGTCATCTTCGGTGCGGAAGACAGTGGCGCCGGCACCGATCTGCGGGACGCCGTCGATCTCCTGGACGAAGGACTCGGAGACCTCGACATCGGCGTCCGCGTTGTTCTTCGCCATCCAGTTGAGCGAGATGCCGGTCAGCGCGAAGACATCGGCGCGACCGGTGGTCACTGCGTCCATGCCGTCCTGCGGAGTGCCGACCTGCTGGGAGTCGATGCCGAGGTCCTCGGCGTAGTCCGACTCGATGGCGCCGGTCATGGTGGCGAGCTTGGCGCCCTCCTCCTTGACGTCGTCGAGGTTCTTCATCCCGTTCTGCTCGCCCTTCTTCGTCATCAGGGCGGTGGTGTACATGAACTCGGGATCGCCGAACGCGGCCTGATCGCAGCGTTCCGGCAGGATGGACATTCCTGCGGAGATCGCATCGAAGCGATCAGCGGTGAGTCCCGGGATGAGGGACCCGAACTCGGTGTTCACGCCCTCGACGTCCTCGATGCCGAGCTCCTTGAACACGGCCTTCGCCATCGCCACGGACGCACCCTGGAGCTCTCCGTCCTTCTCGAAGCTGTACGGCGCCTCGCCTGCGAACCCGACGGTGATCTTGCCGTCGTCGATGGCCTTCTGCAGCGTCGACTCGTCCGAGTCGCTTCCACCGCAGGCGCCGAGGGTGAGCGTCAGCGCGAGGATCGATGTCGCGGCGGCCAGTCCTTTGAGTTTCATGTGCTGTTCCTTCCTTGAACGTCGACACATCGTCGTGACGTGCGTCTCCTGGACAGTATTCAATACTGATGTTGTCCGAATGTCACACTGTCTGACAACGTTATATGATCGTAACCGTGACAGATCCGCCAACCTCCGAGCTTCCGGTCCTGCGCAAAGTGGTCCGTTCGTCGACGATCGATCTCATCGCCGACCAGATCCGCAATGCCATCTACAGCGGTTCGCTTGCGCCCGGGCAGTCGATCAACGAGGTGCGCACGGCCGAGCTCCTCGCTGTGTCCCGGCCGTCGCTGCGTGAGGCCCTGCAGCGGCTGATCAGCGAGGGAGTGATGACGCACGCGCCGGGCAGGGGCGTGCATGTGCGGCGGATGCGCACGGCCGACATCGATGACATCTACGCCGTGCGCGAGGCGATCGAATCGCAGGCGGTCAGGCTCATCGTCCGGCGCCGGCGCGACACCGCCGATATCTGGCAGGCGCTGAACGAGCTGGAGCGAGCGATCGAGGGCAATGTCGCACGCAGCATCGGCGACGCGGACCTCGCCTTCCACCACTCGCTCGTGGCCTGTTCCGGGTCGAACCGGCTGTTCGACCTGATGAAGGTCTCGATGGTGCACACCCGTCTGCTGTCCCTGTCGGACGAGCGCGGCTACGAGGTCCGATGCGACCTCATCGACAGCCACCGCGAACTCGCCGAGGCGGTGGATTCCGGAGACGAGGCCCGATCGCTCGATCTCCTCGCGCGGATCATGGCCGAGGCCGCTTCCCGACTGCGCAGTCCCGACGAAGGGGTCGAGGCCCAGGTGCTCAAGGGCCGCGACCACGGCGGCGCAGCCGATGACCAGTGGTCCCGGCTGCGGGAAGGCACGCCCTAGGCGCAGCCGGGAAGACGAGTCTGCCCGCATATGAGGTCTCATGCCGATACGATGAGGGCATGAAGGTCGTCTGTCCCGGTTCCTATGACCCGCTCACCATGGGTCATCTCGATATCATCGCCCGCAGTGCGCGTCTGTTCGACGAAGTGGTCGTGGCCGTCGTCCACAACCCCTCGAAGTCCGGTCGCTTCGCCCCCGAGGATCGTGCTGAGCTCATCCGCCTGTCCTTGGACGAGGACGAGCGCACGCGAGGAGCGGAGAACGTGAGCATCGACATCGTCTCCGGCGGGCTCCTCGTCGACTACTGCACCCGCATCGGAGCACCGGCCGTGGTCAAGGGACTGCGCTCGGGCACGGACTTCGCCTACGAGCTGCCGATGGCGCTGATGAACCGCCATCTGTCTGAGCTCGAGACGATCTTCGTCCCCGGCAATCCGGAGTTCGAGCACGTCTCGTCCTCCCTGATCAAGGAAGTCCACGCCGGCGGTGGGGACATCGTGGGCCTCGTGCCCGCAGCGGTGCTCGAAGCGCTCCACGGTCAGCGTGCCGGCTCCGGCGCCGGCGACTGAGGGATGAGCGCAGCCGCTTCTGCCAACCGGGCCTGGTTCCCAGGCCTCGTCTTCCACACCGTCATCGCCCAGGCGACCTACAACGGTGTCCGGGTGCTCATCTCCTACCGCACCCTCGAACTCGGCGGTTCGGGATTCGTCCTCGGACTGATGACCGCCTGCTATTCGCTCGTCCCGCTCTTCCTCGCCCTCTTCATCGGCCGCCTCGTCGATCGCGGATACGCGACCGCGGTGCTGTGGGTCGGCACCGCCTTGTCGATCCTGCCCGTCGCACTCGCCGCGGTCTCGCCGAACCTCGTGGTCCTGCTCATCGCCACGATGAGCCTCGGGCTCGGTCAGATGCTGGCGACCGTGGCCTCCCAGGCGCTCATCCCGCAGAGCTTCCCGGCCTCGAAGATGACCGCGAAGTTCGGTCACCTCACCCTCGGCGTGTCCATCGGGCAGACGATCGGCCTGCCCCTGGCCGGCATGGTCGCCGATGCCACCTCGGGGGATGCGGCGATCACGAACGCTCTGTGGTTCATGACCGCGATCTCCGCGCTGACCCTCGTCGCCGCCGTGGTCGTCATGTTCCGCGGCCGGACCCCGCACGTCTCCCGCGCCGAGGCGGCCGAAGGCGCCCAGACCCCGTGGACGCTGCTGTCGCTGCGGGGAATGAAGCCCGCGATCTTCTCGTCGATGGCGACCCTGGCCGCCGTGGACCTGATGACCGCGTATCTGCCGCTGATCGGTCAGCAGAACGGTCTGTCGGTGACCACGGTGACCTGGCTTCTGACGATGCGGACGCTGGCCTCGGTGATCTCGCGGCTGTTCATCGGCCGCCTCACATCCAGGTGGCGGAATCTGTCCCTGCTGTGGACCGCCTCGGCGCTGGCGGGTGTGAGCGTCATGCTGATCCCGGTCCTGTCCCAGCCGTGGATGCTCGGAGTGCTCCTGACGGTCGCGGGATTCTGCTTCGGCCTGACGCAGCCGCTGACGATGTCGTGGGTCTCGACGCTGGCCGACCCGGCGAATCGGGCCGCGGTGCTGTCCATCCGCTTGGCGGGCAACCGGCTCAGCCAGGTCGCGATCCCCTCGGCCGCCTCGGCGCTGACGATCATCGCCGGATCAGGGATCGTGTTCACCATCGCCGGGGCGCTGCTCGTGCTCGCTGGGGGAGTGACCTGGCGCAACGAACACGAACGATGGTGACCGGGAACACCGCGACCGGCGATCGACGGCGATTGGTAATGACCGCCGATGATGATTAGAATGGTGAGTCGCGTGTGAACGCAGGAGCGACATCCTCAAACGCACCGGGAGGGCAGGGTATGAAGCGAAGTGACTTCGTCTTCGATCTCAGATCGATGGGCCTGCTCGGCAATCCGGGTGAGT
The DNA here is from genome assembly GCA_019117545.1 of Candidatus Brevibacterium intestinavium. Lineage (GTDB taxonomy): Bacteria > Actinomycetota > Actinomycetes > Actinomycetales > Brevibacteriaceae > Brevibacterium > Brevibacterium intestinavium. The sequence continues at coordinate 25,029 of DWZN01000084.1, read as the reverse complement.
GGGAACGGGTGAACACCACCTTGTCGGCTCCAGCGGATCTCAAGATCGAAGTGATCGGGGTTGGTCAAGGTTCACCACTGGCGCTCGAGCTGATGTTCGAGAGCGTGTCGGAGGGGATCTACGTGTCGGGCACTGTCTCGGCGACGGCCCGCGGCGAGGACGCGAGGACGCTCGAACCCATCGAGCTGCCTATAGATGTCGACATCCAGGAGATGTACGTCTATGAGCAGGCCGAAGGCGACGAGGACTCCTACGTCATCGACCGGGATCAGCTCGACCTCGAGCCCGCGATCAGAGACGCCGTCGTGATGGCTCTGCCGTTCAGTCCCTCACAGGATGAGAGCGAGGAGTTCAGCTACACCCTGGGGGAGGACCTCGAGGTCGACGATGACGAATCCGAATCGCCGTTCGCATCATTGAAGAATCTGTTGGATGAGAAGAAAGAGAGCTAGACGTGGCTGTTCCGAAGCGTAAACTGTCGCGCAGCAACACCCGCCACCGTCGTTCGCAGTGGAAGGCCAAGGCGCCGGCCCTGGTCAAGACTGTGGAGAACGGTCGCGTTGTGTACTCGCGCCCCCACCAGGCCAAGGTCGTCGAAGACGCCGCCGGCACCCCGCTGTACCTCGAGTACAAGGGCCGCAAGGTCGCTGACGTCTGAGACTGTGGACACTGACACCACATCAGCACTGAAGAAGAGTCTCGGGATCGACATTGATCCCGAGACTTTTCGTCTCGCGCTCACGCATCGTTCCTTCGCCTTCGAGGCCGGTGGGATCCCCACCAATGAGCGCCTCGAGTTCCTCGGCGATTCCGTGCTCGGCCTCGTGGCCACCGAATCGCTGTTCTACGACAACCCGGATCTGCCGGAGGGCCAGCTGGCCAAGATGCGCTCGGCCGTGGTCAACACGCGCGCTCTGGCGTCGATCGCGCGCCGGCACGGCATCGGCGAGCACATCCTGCTCGGCAAGGGCGAAGAGCTGACCGGCGGCCGGAACAAGGACTCGATTCTCGCCGACACCGTCGAAGCCCTCATCGGCGCGACCTTCGTCTCCCTCGGGCGGGAGGCGGCGTTCGCCTTCGTCCACCGCCTCATCGACGGCATGCTCGAGGACGCGGTCAGCCTCGGTGCGGGGATGGACTTCAAGACCACTCTGCAGGAGGCCGCGGCCGACCTCGAGCTCGGTGCCGTCAGCTACGAGATCACTTCCTCGGGTCCCGATCACGCGATGGTCTTCACGGCCACCGCGCTTCTGGGTGAGAACAGCTGGGGTTCGGGTGACGGGTCCTCGAAGAAGGCCGCCGAAGCCGCCGCCGCGGAGGTCGCCGTCAAAGCCATCCGAACCATCTACCCGGACTACCGACGCTGAGAGTGATCCCGTTGTCGGTGTGCAGGCGGCCCGATGCCTGAGCTGCCAGAGGTCGAAAGCGTCCGCCGCGGCGTCCACGAGTGGACGGCGGACACGACCATCACCGGCGCCGAGGTGCTCGACCCCCGAATCCTGGGCACGACTTCGGCCCGACGCGTCGAGCCGTCCGCCGTCGACGGGTTCGTCTCCGCGGTCACCGGCCACCGGATCATCGGTGCCGAACGCCGAGGGAAGTTTATGTGGCTCAGCCTCGGGCAGGGCCCGGAGCATGCGGGTTCGGGACCGGGCGAACCGAGTTCGGGCGGAGCACGGGCGTCGGGACGTCCGAGCGAGCCCTCGCCCGAACTCAGCCTGCTCATCCATCTGGGGATGAGCGGTCAGCTGCGCGTCCACAGCGCCGACGACCCGGTCCACCGGCACACGCGTGCCATCCTCCGCCTCGAACCGGCCCGCGACGGGTCGCGGAGCCAAGGGGCGGGAGCCCCGGCTCCACACGGGTCGGGGAGTGAAGGGGCGGGAGCCCCGTCTCCACACGGGTCGGGCAGCGTGGAGGCTGAGAGCGCCGGCCAGAACGCTGACCGGAGCGCCGGACAGAGTGCCGCGAGGGAACTGCGCTTCGTCGATCAGCGGATCTTCGGCCACCTCGGCGTCCAGCCCCTCATCCACGCCCATGACCGGCTCGTTCCGGCGTCGGCGACTCATATCGCGACCGATCCGCTGGAGCCGACGTTCGAAATCGGTCTCACACTCACCGCCTTGGCGCAGAAGCGCACGGCGATCAAATCCGCACTGCTCGACCAGACGCTGATCAGCGGAATCGGCAACATCTATGCCGACGAGGCACTGTTCCGCGCCGGCGTGCACCCCATGGCCATTCCCGCCCGGACGCGGAAGTCGCGGCTGGCGGCAGTGCTCGAATCGGCCGCCTCGGTGATGGGCGATGCCCTGGCCGTGGGCGGGACGAGCTTCGACTCCCTCTATGTCAATGTCAACGGCGAGTCCGGGTACTTCGACCGGGCGCTGCTCGTCTACGGGCGCGGGGGGCAGGAATGCGTCCGCTGCGGGAATGAGATCCAGCGTCTGAGCGTCGGCGGCCGCGGCACCCATTTCTGTCCCGTGTGTCAGAGGCCGCCGCGGTACCGGTAGTCTCGACGATCCCGCTCGCGATCCGCATCGCTCACCGTTCGCGGCACAGCACACCGTGGCAACGGGGTGGGGTGCAGCTCAGGGCGGGGGATGCTCGGAGGGACCGGCCGGAGGCTCATGAGGAGCGAGTCAAACGGCGGATGAAGACCAGAGTGGCCACGGTGAGCAGGCTCGGCACAGCCAGTCCGAAGACGATGAAGGCCTGCATCGTGCCCAGGCGATCCAGCATCCACTGGAAGTTCATTCCGAAGAACCCCGTCGCAAGGGTCAGCGGCAGGAAGATCGTGGCCACGAGCGTCAGTCGTTCGGACACGACGCTGTCCTGCTCGTTGAGGACATCGCCGAGCATCGCATACAAGCGGGTGGCCATCGAGTGGTTGGCACCGAAAGCGGCCGCCGCTCGTGCCAGCAGCCGCTGGCGGGCCTCTCCCGACGGTTGGCGGGTCCCTCCCAGCTGCTGATCGTCCTCGCTCAGCTGCTGTGCGAGTTCTTCCTCCGCCGAGAGCAGATTCCTCTGCGCCGCCTGGGTCTCACCGATCCGGAAGAGCTCCGCACGCAGCCTGCGCATGGTTCGTCGCTGCGGGGACGAAGCATAGCCGATCGCCTGTGCTTCGAGCTCCTGGCATTGGTCATCGATCTCATCGAGGGCCTCCTCGCAGCGGCGTGCCACGATCACCACGAGCCCGACCAGCATCGTCCAAGCGTCGTCCGAATCGACCCCGAGGTCCGCGGCGATGGTCGCCAGCGCTCGGTCGCTGCCGATGACGAGAACGCCTCCATCGCGGGCATGAACCCGCAGGATGTGCTGCGTTCGCGCCTGGTCGAGGACCATCAGGACGAGGCTGACCTGGTCGTCGACGACAGTCACCGACGGTCGGCGCGGCTCGGAACGAGACTCATGGGCCACGAGACCCAGCACCTCCGAAGCCTCCGCAGCAAGCTCCTCATCACCGGTGGCGGCAAGGACGCACAGTCTTCGCTCCTTGTGCTCTCGCAACGCGGTGATGTCATCGACAACGATCATTCGACAAGCCCTCCCGTCCGTGGCGCCCATCAGGCGCAGAGCCGGTGATGACATCTCACATTACCAACGCGAGTCCGCTGCCGATGCTGCTGCGCCGGCTTCCGACCGCGCGGAGTCCGTCGATCACGGCTCTCTGCGCCTTCGAACGGTCAGGGGCCCTCCGGAGCAAGTCCTTCGGTCACAAGCGATGAATGGGCCGGGGCCCCGTCGCGCACGACAGGGCCCCGTACAGCTCCCCCGGCTGGGCTCGAACCAGCGACCCTTCGATTAACAGTCGAATGCTCTGCCAACTGAGCTACGGGGGAAAGCGGCGCAGTCGCCTGCGCACGAGGAGACACTCTACCAAAAGATTCCGGAACTCGCCGACTCGACGGATATGCTGGTTGTCAATATGCATCTCAAGAGCCTGACACTGCGGGGATTCAAGTCCTTTGCCTCGGCGACGACACTCAGATTCGAGCCGGGCATCACCTGCGTCGTCGGACCCAACGGATCGGGCAAGTCCAATGTCGTCGACGCCCTGTCCTGGGTGATGGGCGAGCAGGGGGCGAAGAACCTGCGCGGCGGGAAGATGGACGACGTCATCTTCGCCGGCACATCGAAGAGGCAGGCACTGGGCCGCGCCGAGGTGGCCCTGACCATCGACAACACCGACGGAGCCATCCCCGTCGACTACACCGAGGTCACGATCTCCCGGACCCTGTTCCGCACCGGCGGGTCCGAGTACGCCGTCAACGGGGCACCGGCCAGGCTGCTGGACATCCAGGAGCTGCTCAACGACTCCGGCCTGGGCAAGGAGATGCACGTCATCGTCGGTCAGGGCCGCCTCGACGCGATCCTCCATGCCGATCCGCTCGAGCGCCGCAGCTTCATCGAAGAGGCCGCCGGCGTGCTCAAGCACCGCAGACGCAAGGACAAAGCGGTGCGCAAGCTCACCGGACTGCAGACGAACCTCGACCGCCTCACCGATCTGAGGAGCGAACTCAATCGGCAGCTGGGACCGCTGGGCCGGCAGGCCGAGGCCGCAGCGAAGGCCGCCACCGTCCAGGCCACGCTGCGCGATGCCACCGCCCGACTGCTCGCCGACGACGCTGTGCGGATGCAGTCCTCGCTGGCCTCGACCACGGAGGGCGAAGACCACGGCGACCGGATCGCCGACCTCGATCACCGCCGCACCCGCGCCGAGGCGAGGCTGAACGAGATCGAGACCCGGCTGTCGTCACTCGACGCCGAACTCGACGCCCAGAGGGCCGCCGAATCCCGGACGCAGACGCAGATCGTGCGCGCCCAGGGGCTGGCCCAGCGGGCCGAGGACAAACGCTCCCACCTGCTCTCGGAGGTCACGAGCCTGGGCCGGCGCGAGTCCAAGTCCCCCGAGGAGCTGCGGGCCCAGGCCGAACACTTCGAAGACGAACTCACCGAGGCCAACGCGGCCGTGACCGAGACGAGCGAGGCCCTCGAGGCCAGCCAGCAGCGCAAAGAGGAACTGACACGCAGGCTGCGCACCGCCGAGGAGGAGGTCAAGGCCGCCCAGATCGCGATCACCGAGGCGGTGAAGAACCGTTCGGCACTGGTCTCGAAGCAGACGCAGGCCGCCGAGCGGATCACCGACCTCAAGGCCCGCATCGAGGACAATCGCACGGAGATCGAGACGATCCAAGCCCGCATCGCCGAACGCAGGGCCGAACTCGAACAGGCGGAGTCCGGGGTCGAGGACGTCGAAGCCGGCGAAACCGAACTCGACTCCGCCTATGAGGAGGCCAAAGAGGTCCAAGAGGGACTCGAAGCCGAACGGACCGCACTGCAGGAGCAGCAGGCGCAGACGGCGACGGAGCTGTCCTCGGCCAAGGCCCGAGCCGAAGCGCTGAAGCTGGGCACCGCGCTCGAAGCCGATCTCGAGGACATCGTCAACGCGGACCTGCCCGGAGTCGGTGCGGCCGTGACCGAACGGCTGAGCGTGACCACCGGATTCGAGATGGCGGTGGCAGCGGCCCTGTCGACCACGGTCTCGGGCGTCATCGTCGACAGCGGTGAGGTCGCCCTCAGCGTCCTCGACCACCTCGGCGAGGACACGAACGTGTCCCTGACGATCCCGAGCGGTGCCTCCGCCCGCCCGAGCGTGCAGGCAGGCGGCGAGGTCGGGGCTCGGGCCGCTGCGGGCAAGGGCGGGAACGCCTCGGACGCGCTGCCGGACCCGGACGCGCTGCCGGACCCGGCGAGCCTGCCGGGTACCGACGCCGAGGCGGGTTCGCTGAGGTGGCTGCGCGAACTCGTCGACAGCGACGTGCCCGAGCTGCAGAGCCTTCTGACCCAGGCCCTGCACGCGGTCGTCTGCGTCCCCGACGCCCGCACCGGCATGGCACTGACGACGGCGCGACCCGAACTCACCGCCGTCACCGTGCACGGAGAGGTGCTCTCGGCCACCCGCGTCAGCCGCGCCCGCACCGCCTCGGGCACACGCCTGGCCTCACAGACCGCGCTCGAGGACACACAGACGCTGATCGCCGAACTCGAGGGTCGGTCCGAGACCATTGCGTCCGCCCTCGACGAACTCGAACCGCGATTGGCCGCGGCGTCGGCGGAGGCGGCCGCGGCGCTGGAGGCCCTGCATTCCTCGGATGCGAAGATCATGGCCGCCGCCGAGGAGGTCTCGCGCATCACCGGCGAGATCGATTCCTCTCGCACCCGGCTGCAGCGGGCCGAGGACAACGCCACGGAGCTCCAGTCCCGGCTGCAGGCGGCCGAGCGCGAGGCCGAGTCCGCGCAGGCGGCGCTGGAGGGCGCCGCCGAGGTCGACGAAGTCGTCGACACCTCGGATCGGGACGCACTCAGCGCCGAGGTCTCCCAGTCCTCCGAAGACCTCGTCGAGGCCCGCATCAGCCACAAGTCCGCGACCGACCGGGCACGGTTCCTCACCGACCGGGTCGAGTCCCTGCTGCGGGCGGCGAAGGCCGAAGAGGCGGCCCGCGAGCAGACCCAGCGGGCGATCGCGCGGAAGAAGCGCGCGGCCGACTCGGCGCGCCTCATCGCCGACACGGCCGGCGAAGCCGTCGCGCTCGCCCAGTCCACGGTGGCCGAATTGGCCGAGACGATCCAGGTCCTCGTCGACGAGCGCGGCGGGCTCCGGGAGGAGAAGAACCGCCTCGGCGAGGAGCTGGGGACGACGCGAAAGGAGCTGCAGAAGCTCAAGGACGCCGCGGCCGAGGCGGAACTGGCCAAAGAGCGGTTCCGGCTCAAGCTCGAGGAGATCGCCCACCGCTCGCAGGAGGAGACGGGGCTGGGCATCGAGCGCCTCATCGATGAATTCGGGCCCCACCTGCCGGTGCCGTCGTTCGAGGAGGGAGTGGAGGATCGGCCCTATGTGCGCTCGGAGGTGGAGAAACGGCAGAAGCAGGCCGCCGCGTCCCTCAAGCGCATCGGCACGGTCAATCCGCTCGCGCTCGAGGAGTACGAGGCGCTGAAGGAGCGCCACCAGTTCCTCGAGAAGCAGATCGCCGACATCGAGGCCTCCCGGCAGGACCTCATGCAGCTGGTCGAGGAGGTCGATCGGCACGTCGAACGCGTCTTCGCCGACGCCTATGCGGACACGGCCAGGGAGTTCTCCGACATCTTCTCCCGGCTCTTCCCCGGCGGCGAGGGAGCGCTGAGCCTGACCGACCCCGACGACATGCTCACCACCGGCGTCGACGTCCACGCCAGACCGGCGGGTAAGAAGGTCAAACGACTGTCGCTGCTCTCCGGCGGAGAGCGCTCACTGGTGGCCGTGGCCATGCTGGTCGCGATCTTCAAGGCCAGGCCGAGTCCGTTCTACGTCATGGACGAGGTCGAGGCGGCCCTCGATGACCTCAACCTCTCGCGGCTGCTGACCGTGTTCGAGGAGCTGCAGGACTCCTCCCAGCTCATCGTCATCACCCACCAGAAGCGGACCATGGAGATCGCCGATGCCCTCTACGGAGTCACGATGCACGGCGACGGTGTGTCGAAGGTCATCTCGCAGCGCATCCCCTGAGGCTGCGGGCTCGGTGACCGGCATGGTCTCTTGTCCGCAGCAGGGTTCGGCGGGGATGCGCGGGCTTTGACGGAGATGCCCAGAACAGTCCCAGGGAATTCTCCAACTGCCATGCGGCCCCGAAGCACAAATGTCGTGTGCGGGGAATATAGACTTGGCATCAGAGACAGGTATTCGAAGAACGTGAGGAGCGAGACGTCCATGGCCGAGGCTGCTGATCTGCGAGGTGGCTCGAGGGCATGAGTGCGGTACTTGTCATCATCGTCGGACTCGCGATCTCCTTCGCACTGGCTCTCGTCGTCGTCCTTCTGGTGGCTCTGCCCGGTCTGCGTGCAGAAGGGCGGCTGAAATACTCCTCGGACGTGCAGCGGTTCCGGCTGCCTGCGGAATGGACCGGCTACGACGACGAAGTCCACGAGTTCTTCGGCCACGACGACGGCACCTCGCACCTGGCGACCAGGGAGCAGGCGGCGGTGACCGCCATCCGCGACCACTCGTATGTGCTCCGGCCGCAGCCCAGGCGCCATGCCGCCCCCTCACTGATCACTGTGCGACCGCGCACACGCCATTGGAAGATCCCGGAGTCCGGCACCGGCTGGAGGACCACCGCCGGACTGCTCTTCGGCAGTCGCGGTTCCTGACCTGAGACGATCCGGGCCCCGAACGTTCGGGACCCACCCCAGCGGGGACCGCGCCGACTGATTCCGGCGTGCGAACCGACAAGAAGACACCAGCCCGGCGGAATCCGGGAACTCGAGTGCCACCGGCCAGCCCGCGGGTGCTCAAAGGAGGACGGAAGAACAATGGATCAGCCGATCATCTTGCTCATCGTCGCGGCCATCGTATTCATTCTCGTCGTTGCGCTGGGCATCAGCCTGCGCGTCAACGCGCAGAAGAAGGGCCTGCGCGACAAGCACAGCATCGATGCCGATGTCACCGGTGAGCTCAGCATCGATGAGGTCACCGAGGCGGTCGAGGAGGAGAAGGCCGAGGCTCGCGGCTCCGAAGTGCCCACGGAGCCGGCCAGCCGGCTGGTGCGCCTGCGTGAGCGGCTCGCGAAGTCGAACACCGGCCTCGGGCGGGGACTGCTCAACCTCCTGTCGCGTGACAACCTCGACGAATCGACGTGGGAGGAGATCGAGGACACCCTGATCCTCGCCGATGTCGGAGTCGATCCGACCACCGAACTCGTCGATCGGCTGCGCGAACGCGTCAAGGTGCTCGGCACCAGAGATCCCGAAGAGGTGCGCGGGCTGCTGCGAGAAGAGCTCATCACCCTCGTCGATCCGACCATGGACCGGTCGCTGGCCTCCACCGGAGCCGGAGACGACCCCGCCGTCATCCTCGTCGTCGGCGTCAACGGCTCCGGGAAGACGACGACGGTGGGCAAGATCGCGCGTGTGCTCGTAGCCGAGGACAAGACCGTCCTGCTCGGAGCCGCGGACACCTTCCGCGCCGCTGCCGCCGAACAGCTGGCCACCTGGGGCGATCGCGTCGGGGTCGAAACCGTCCGGAAGGAAGAGGGCGCCGATCCCGCCTCGGTGGCCTATTCCGCGGTGGAGAGGGGCCAGACCGACGGCGCCGACGTCGTGCTCGTCGACACGGCCGGCCGCCTGCAGAACAAGGTCGGCCTCATGGACGAACTCGGCAAGGTCAAGCGCGTGGCCACCCGCCCGCTGGGGGAGGGCCACGACATCGACGAGGTGCTCCTCGTCCTCGACGCCACCACCGGGCAGAACGGCATGCAGCAGGCGAAGGTCTTCGCCGAGGCGGTCGACATCACCGGAATCGTGCTCACGAAGCTCGACGGCACCGCCAAGGGCGGCATCGTCGTGGCCGTCCAGCGCGAGCTCGGAGTGCCGGTCAAGCTCATCGGACTGGGCGAAGGCGCCGACGACCTCGCGCCCTTCACCGCCGAAGGCTTCGTCGACGCACTCCTCGACTGACCGGGCCCTGCTCGGCTCGTCTGACTGAGCTCTGCTCGAGTCACTGAGCTGTGCCCGACTGATTTCGCCGGGTCCCACCCACGTATCTGCTGGGTGAGACCCGGCTTGTCACATTGCGGAAACATTATCGACTCATCGCTGTGACATGCGTCATGGAGACTGTGTCTGCCCGGTTCGATCCGGAACCGACTTCGACAGATAAGAGACGACATGGAACTCGATGCAGTGAATGTATGGATGATGGTCGCCGCGGGGCTGGTGCTGCTCATGACCCCCGGTGTGGCGTTCTTCTACGGAGGAATGACCCGAATCACCTCGGCGATCAACATGATGATGATGGTCTTCTCCGCGATGGCCGTCGGTGGGCTCGTCTGGGTCCTCTACGGGTACGGACTGAGCTCCGGTGACTCGATCGCGCAGATCGTCGGCAATCCGATGTCCCAACTCGGGCTCACCGGCGCCGTCGCGAACGATCCCGAAACCCTCATCTCGATCGGCTACGGTTCGACCTTCGCGATGATCGCCATCGCGCTCATCGCCGGCGCTGTCGCCGACCGCGCGAAATTCTCCACATGGCTGGTCTTCTCAGCCGCCTGGGTGACCCTCGTGTACTGCCCGCTGGCATTCATGGTCTGGGGCGACGGACTGCTCAGCGAATCGGGCGCGATCGGCAGCCTGTTCGGCCCGGCCATCGACTTCGCCGGCGGTACGGTCGTCCACATCAATGCCGGCATCTCGGCGCTCGTGCTCGTCGTCATCATGGGCCGTCGTGCCCGCTTCTCGACCCCGCACAAGCCGCACAACATTCCGATCACGGTGCTCGGAACCGCCCTGCTGTGGTTCGGCTGGTTCGGCTTCAACGGCGGCGCGGCCTCCACGATCGAGCAGGGCGGCCTCATCTGGATCAACACCCTGGCCGCGCCGGCCGCCGGCATGATCACCTGGATCATGATCGAGCGCCTGCGGGCATCGCGGCCGAGCAGCATCGGCAGCGTCTCGGGGGCGATCGCCGGTCTCGTCGCGATCACTCCGGCATGCGCGAACGTCGACCCCTATGCGGCCGTCCTCATCGGCGTCGCGGCAGGTGCGGGAGCGTTCTTCGCCGTCGAGGCGAAGAACCGCCTGCGCTATGACGATGCGCTCGACGTCGTGGCCGTCCACCTCGTCGCCGGCATCATCGGCACCGTGATGATCGGATTCTTCGCCTTCCCGCACGAGGACGGACCCGCCGGACTCCTCTACGGAGGCGGCTTCGAACTCCTCATCGCTCAGGTCCTCGCCTGTCTCGTGGCCATCGTCTTCGCCGGCCTCGTCACGCTCGCCATATCGCTGGTCCTGCGGTCGACGATGGGTCTGCGGATCGACCCGAGGGAGGAGCTCGAGGGAATCGACACCTTCGAACACGCGGAACAGGCCTACTCGTTCCGGTGACGACGGCATCACCCGCCGGCGGCGCCTTCTCCTGCAGCTGCCGGCGCCGCCCACTGTTGGCTGAGCATCTGTCGCCGTTGCTCTCATCACCTCCCGCTGCAGCACGCGGGTATGAGAGCAGCGGTGACGGATGCTCTTCTGTGTCGCAGCCACGGCGCCCACAGCATCGGGGCGCGGCAGCAGCGCGGGCGCGACCGTCGGGGCGCGGCGGCAGCGGGGGCGCACGACCGTCGGGGCACGGCAGCCTCGGGGAGGGATCTCACGGGGCATTCCCAGTGGTCGCGGTTTCAGCCGGGCACGGGTGAGTTGCTAGTCTAGAGAGTCGACCGAACCATCGTGAAGAAGGCTTGTACGTGTTTAACTCCCTGTCCGACAGGCTCACCGCGACTTTCAAGAATCTGCGCGGCAAGGGCCGGCTGTCCGAAGCCGACGTCGATGCCACCATCCGTGAGATCAGACGTGCCCTGCTCGATGCCGACGTCGCTCTGCCTGTCGTGCGCGCCTTCACCGGCCGGATCCGCGAACGGGCACTGTCCGAGGAGGTCTCGGCCGCGCTCAACCCCGGCCAGCAGGTCGTCAAGATCGTCAATGACGAACTCGTCGGCATCCTCGGCGGCCAGACCAGGCGGCTCAACCTGGCCAAGCGCCCGCCGACGGTGATCATGCTCGCCGGCCTCCAGGGCGCCGGTAAGACGACCTTGGCCGGAAAGCTCGCCCACTGGCTGAAGTCCGAGGGCCACCGTCCGATGCTCGTCGCCGCCGACCTGCAGCGACCCAACGCGGTCAACCAGCTCCAGATCGTCGGCGAACGCGCCGCCGCCTACGTCTACGCCCCGGAGCCGGGCAACGGCGTGGGCGATCCGATCCAGGTCGCCACCGACTCGATCGAGGTCGCGAAGTCGAAGCTGCATGACGTCGTCATCGTCGACACCGCCGGTCGACTCGGCATCGACGAAGAGCTCATGAAGCAGGCCGCGGACATCCGCAGCGCGGTCAACCCGGACGAGGTCCTCTTCGTCATCGACGCCATGATCGGTCAGGACGCGGTGAAGACCGCCGAGGCGTTCCTCGACGGCGTCGACTTCACCGGTGTCGTGCTCTCGAAGCTCGACGGCGACTCCCGCGGCGGTGCCGCCCTGTCCGTCGCCGAGGTGACCGGCAAGCCGATCATGTTCGCCTCGACCGGCGAGTCGATGAAGGACTTCGAGCAGTTCCATCCCGACCGGATGGCCGACCGGATCCTCGACATGGGTGACATCCTCACCCTCATCGAGCAGGCCGAGAAGAACTTCGATGAGAAGGAGACCGAGAAGCTCAAGAAGAAGGTCGAAGCCGGCGAGGACTTCGACCTCAACGACTTCCTCACGCAGATGGCGGGCCTGAAGAAGATGGGCTCGATGAAGAAGATGCTGGGCATGATGCCCGGGATGAGCCAGTACAAGGATCAGCTGGAGAACTTCGACGAGCGTGAGGTCGACCGGGTCGAAGCGATTGTGAGATCGATGACACCGACCGAGCGGTCGAACCCGAAGATCCTCAACGGCTCCCGCCGCGCCCGCATCGCCAAGGGTGCCGGCACCACGGTCACCGCGGTCAACCAGCTCATGGAGCGCTTCACCCAGGCGCAGAAGATGATGAGACAGATGACCCGCGGCGGCGGAATGCCCGGCGGCGGAATGCCCGGTGGCGGCGGCATGCCGCAGATGCCCGGAATGGGCGGAATGCCCGGTGGCGCCGGGGGCCGCAAGAAGAAGGGCGGGGGGAAGAAGAAGGGCCGCAAGGGCGGTCAGTCCGGCAACCCGGCCAAGCGGGCGCAGGAGGCGAAGGAGCTGGCGGACAAGAGGGCCGGCAAGACCAAGGATCCGGTCGGCTCGGCCTTCGGCGGCGTCGACCTGGGCAAGGACGAGGAATTCGATCCGGCGAACCTGCCGAAGGGCTTCGGCGGAATCTTCCCAGGTGGCAAGAAGTAGCGCCGTCTGGCACAATTGACTCCTGTACTTTTGCTCTCGGTGCGTGCCCTCTCAACCGTGCCGAAGTGATAGTCCGAGCCACGGCTTCCAACAGGTCAACCCCACGACTGTCTTGGATCAGCTGTGCACACAGAACACAAAAGGAGACACCACTAAAGTGGCAGTCAAGATTCGTCTGACCCGCATGGGCAAGATCCGTGCACCCTTCTACCGCGTTGTCGTCATGGATTCGCGCACGCGTCGCGACGGCAAGGCAAAAGAGCAGATCGGCATCTACCACCCGACGCGTGAGCCGTCGGTCGTGGAGATCGACTCCGAGCGCGCTCAGTACTGGCTCTCGGTCGGCGCCCAGCCCACCGACCAGGTGCGTGCGCTGCTGAAGCTCACCGGTGACTGGCAGAAGTTCACCGGTGAGGGCGAAGCGGTCAACACCGTCAAGCCGCAGCAGGAGAAGGAGGCCTACGTGGCTCCCACCGCCGATTCGGTGATCAAGGAAGCCATCACCCAGAAGGGCGGCAAGGCCGACAGCGCAGCCGAGGCTCCTGCCGAGGATGCCGCTGAGGAAAGCGCTGAAGCCTGAGATGTTGGCTGATTCGCTCGAGCATCTGGTCCGCGGAATCGTCGATCACGCCGACGACGTCTCCGTTCGCTCGCGGTCGACGCACCGCGGAACGACCCTCGAGGTCCGGGTCCACCCCGACGACCTCGGACTGGTCATCGGTCGTGCAGGCAGGACCGCCAAGTCCCTGCGCACCGTGATGAACTCGCTGGCCGGCCGCGAGTCGGTGCGAGTGGACCTCATCGAGGGCTGAGTTCGACTTCCGAGAGGGGATGCAGTGCATTGGCGCTGCATCCCCTCTCGTGCATTCACCCGCCGGACGCCGACTACACTGGAGTCCGGACGACAGCGGCAGGGGGCGACCGACCTCCACGATCGACAAGGAGCAGAATGGACACGGTGATCGCCAGGCTCGGCAAGCCGCATGGGATCAAAGGCGAGTTCACCGTCGAGGTGCGCACCGACCGGCCCGAGGACCGACTCACCCCCGGGACGAGCTTCGCCACCGACCCGGACATCGGTGCGCTCACGCTGAAGTCGGCGAGGTGGCACCGGGACCGTCTGCTCCTGGCCTTCGACGAGGTCCCCGATCGCAACCGTGCCGAGGAGATCCGCAATACGCTCATCCTCGCCGAGCAGGACGAGGAGGACGAGGACCCCGACGCCTGGTACCTCGAGGACCTCATCGGTCTGAAGGTCTATGAGGACGACGCGCTCGTCGGTGAGATCGTCGACGTCACCAACGGCGTCGCGCAGGACCTGCTGCATATGAAGCACACGCTCGGGCACGAGGTGCTCATCCCGTTCGTCACCGAGATCGTGCCCGAGGTCGACATCGAAGCCGGACGCCTCGAGGTCACCCCACCGGCCGGTCTCTTCGACGCCGAATGATCCGCCGTTCGATGACCGAGCAGAACCCCAAGAGCAGCGATGACACTCCCGCCGAGGCGGGGCTCGGTGAAGCGACCCCCGCCGAGGCGGGACGAGCGCAGATGGCCATCGACGTCGTCTCGATCTTCCCCGACTACCTCGCCGGTCTGCAGCTGTCGCTGATCGGCAAGGCCGTCGACCGCGGACAGCTGAGCCTGAACGTCCACGATCTGCGCGACTTCACCTTCGACCGGCACAACACCGTCGACGACTCGCCCTACGGCGGGGGAGCGGGCATGGTGATGAAGGCCGAACCCTGGGCGCTGGCCCTCGAACACATCCTCACCGACCGCGCCAGGGACTTCGCGCAGATCGCCGATCCTGCCGACCGCCGCGCCGAGGCGACCGAAGACCTCGCCGGCGCCGAGCCGACGCTCATCGTGCCCAGTCCCGCCGGAGCCGTGTTCGACCAGCGCATCGCCGAGGACCTCGCCGGCGCCGATCACCTGGTGTTCGCCTGCGGCCGCTACGAAGGCATCGACCAAAGGGTCATCGACTGGGCCGGTGAGCGCTTCGACCTGCGGCCGATGAGCATCGGCGACTACGTCCTCAACGGCGGCGAGGTCGCCTCGATGGTGATGATCGAGGCCATCACCCGACTCATCCCCGGAGTCATCGGCAACCCCGAATCTCTGACCGAGGAGAGCCACGAAGACGGTCTGCTCGAATACCCGATCTACACGAAACCGGCCCGCTGGCGCGGACGCGAGGTGCCCGAGATCCTGCTCAGCGGCAACCATGCGGCGATCGCGCGGTGGCGACGTGACCGACGTCTCGAGCGCACCGCCGAGGTCAGACCGGACCTGCTCGCCCGGCTCACGGAGCTCAGCGAGGAGGACCGAGCCGTGCTCGAGCGGTTTGAGTCCCAGGACTGAACCGTGGCAGAATGAAACGTCGCGTTTGTTGGTCCTCACCTGCTTCAGGGGGATGAGGGCCCACAGCGAACCGCCGGATCCGAGCCGACGGTTTCCGGGGAGAGATCCCGACAGACGATCCAGTCACCGATCAACCGGTCCGATATGCGTGTCCTCGACCTGAAGCTGGGGCCACAGGAGAAACCACCATGCAGAAGCTCGATGTTGTTGATGCAGCCTCGCTGAAGTCCGACGTTCCCGAATTCCGCGCCGGCGACACCCTCGACGTTCACGTCAAGGTGATCGAGGGCTCGCGCTCGCGTATCCAGGTGTTCCGGGGAATCGTCATCCGCCGCCAGGGCGACGGAGTCCGCGAGACCTTCACCGTCCGTAAGATCAGCTTCGGCGTCGGTGTGGAGCGCACCTTCCCGGTGCACTCGCCCAACGTCGACAAGATCGAGGTGCTCGCTCGCGGTGATGTCCGTCGTGCGAAGCTCTACTACCTGCGCGAACTGCGCGGCAAGGCTGCTCGCATCCGCGAAAAGGCCTGATTTGGCCGGCACCGTGGGAGACGATCACACCGTGCCGAACAGACATGAAGACGCGACCTTCGGGTCGCGTCTTCTGTGTTCGGCCCGGTTCTGGAAGACGATCGGGGCCATCGCGATCCTCATCGTCCTCCTCGGCGGGTCGATCCGCGGGTTCGTCATCCAACGCTTCACCATTCCCAGCGCCTCGATGGAGCCGACCCTCGACGTCGACGACTCGATCACGGTGTGGCGACCGGATGCGCTGAGCGGTGACATCCAGCGCGGCGACATCGTCGTCTTCGACGGCCGCGGTTCCTTCATCGACGACGCGCTGCCGTCCCCGCTGCAGAAGATGGGCTCCTGGGTCGGGCTCGGCCCCCGCGACGTCTACTACGTCAAACGGGTGATCGCCGTCGGCGGTGACACCCTGCAATGCTGCGACGGCCAGGGCCGCCTCCTGCTCAACGACGAGCCCCTGAACGAGGACTATGCCCCCGACCCCGCCTCGGCGGTGGAGTTCTCCGTCGAAGTCCCCGCCGACACGATGTGGGTGATGGGCGACAATCGCAACGACTCCGCCGACTCCCGCTCCCTGCTGGGCCGCCCCGGCGGGGGATTCATCCCCACCGACCGGGTCATCGGCACCGTGATCGGGCACGGCTCCTCGATCGACTGAGCGTTCGCACGGAACCCCGCGCAGGCTGAGCGCTCCAGCAGGTTCGTGCTGGTACGCTCATTGCAGTCCCTAGCGGAACCCGTTCCGAAGTGAAAGCGAATGAATGTCCAGCGAATCTGAAGCTTCCCCGCCTCCCGCCTCGAAGCGGTTCGCCCGCGGGCTGCTCGAGACCCTGGCGATCATCGTCATCGCCCTGCTCATCTCGACGGCGCTGAAGACCTGGGTCGTCCGTTCGTTCTACATCCCCTCGGAATCCATGATGGACACCCTGCGGGTCGACGACCGGGTGCTGGTCAACCAGCTGGCGCCGCGTTTCGGACCGCCCGAGCGCGGCGACATCGTCGTCTTCGACGACCCCGACCACTGGCTCTCGGCCGCCGAGACCTCGCAGTACACGCCCAACCCGGTCCTCGAATTCATCGGCCTGGCGCCCTCGGACGCCGGCAACCAGCTCATCAAGCGCGTCATCGGCGTCGGCGGTGACACCGTCGAATGCTGCGACGGGCAGGGTCACCTCAAGGTCAACGGCGAAGCCATCGACGAAACCTACCTCGATCCCGGCACCGCGCCCTCGGAGGTCGAATTCGACGTCACCGTGCCCGAGGGCCACTACTGGGTGATGGGCGACAACCGCAGCAACTCCGCCGACTCCCGCTACCATATGGACTCCGACCCCTTCGTCTCAGACGATGACCTGGTCGGCACCGTGTTCCTCATCAACTGGCCATTCAAGCACTTCAGCTGGATGTCCACCCCCGAAGACGTCTTCGCCGACGTGCCCGCACCCGAAGGGATCACCGGGAACTGATGGGTGTGCGGGGACTGACCGATCTCAGCGTCGAACACGGGCTGCTGAGCGAAGGCTTCGATTTCGTCATCGGCGTCGACGAGGTCGGCCGGGGTGCCCTGGCCGGACCCGTCAGCGTCGGTGTGGCCCTGTTCGACCTCCGCCGGGTCACCGCCGCCGAGGTGCCCGCCGGCATCCATGACTCGAAGCAGCTGACCGCGCGCACCCGGCAGGAAGCCACCGACCGGGTGCGATCCTGGGCGAGTGCCGCCACGGTGGGATCGACGAGCCCGGGCGAACTCGACGACATCGGCATGACGATGGCGCTGAATCTGGCGGGACGGCGCGCCATGATCGAGATGCTCACGGGTCTGGGCTCCGGGGCGGCCGCCTCGGCGGGGGTGTTCCCCGAACGGACGATGGTCCTGCTCGACGGTCGGCACGATTGGCTCTCGGCCCCACTCACCCTCGACTGCCTGGGGATATTCGGTGACTGCAGCGAGCTCGAACTGCCGCCGGTGCGCACTGTGATCAGAGGGGACGGCTCCGTGCCCACGATCGCGGCGGCGAGCATCGTGGCGAAAGTCCGACGCGACGAGGCGATGATCGCACTGGCGGAGGACCATCCGCACTATGGTTGGGAATCGAACGTCGGATACGGGACGGCGAAGCACCGGCAGGGCATCGTCGACTTCGGTCCCAGCATCCACCACCGGAGAAGCTTCCGCTTGCACGCGGTCTCAGAAGGGAGGGCGTGTCATGAGCGCCGATGATCTGGACGACTACGAAGCTCAGCTCGAGCTCCAGCTGTACAAGGAATACCGTGACGTCGTCGGAGTCTTCGCCTATGTCGTCGAGACCGAACGCCGCTTCTACCTGGCCAACCACGTCGATCTCAAGGCCCACAACGACGCCGGTGACGTGTACTTCGAACTGACCCTGCGCGATGCGTGGGTGTGGGACAGCTACCGGTCGGCCCGGTTCATCAAGACCGTGCATGTGCTGACGTTCAAGGATGTCAACATCGAGGAGATCGCCAAATCCGATCTCGAACCGCCGACGGCGATCAGCGGCTGAACGGGCGGGCACCCACTCGGGCGCCTCCCGCTGTGGATGAGCCGCCCACTTCGACGTGATCGGCCTGTGGACGGCGGGCCGCCGTCCACAGGCGACGAATCCGCTCTTCCCACCGCCGATCCGGTCGTGGTCATCTGGCCGACATGGGACAGAGACGAACGACGGGCCGCACACGCAGCACCCAGGGCCTGCGCAGACAGGCCCTGGGCGGCAGGGGCGAGGACCTGGCGGCGGCGTTCTTGGAAGACGCCGGGCTGGTCATCATCGAACGCAACTTCAGATGCCCCCGCGGGGAACTCGACATCATCGCCCGAGACGGTGAGACCGCGGTCTTCGTCGAGGTCAAGACCCGCCGGACCGCGGCCCTCGGATCTCCGCTGGAGGCCGTGACCCGGACGAAGCTCGCCCGCATCCGCATGCTGGCCGGCATCTGGCTGTCCGGCCAGCCCGAGTTCTACCCCGCCACCCGCATCGACGCCGTGGGCATCATCACCGAACCGCGGCTGCAGTACTTCCACTGCCCGAACATCCAGGTCGACTCATGAGCGAGGAGACCACCGGCCACGCCATCGGACGGGCCTCGGCCGTCGCACTGTGGGGCCTGGGCGGAAAGATCGTGTCCATCGAGGCCGGCGTCAGCGCCGGACTGCCCGGCATCGACATCGTCGGGCTGCCCGACACCTCGGTCAGCGAGTCCCGAAAACGCCTGCGCGCCGCCCTGGCCTACCTCGGCACCCCTGTGGCGACCCAACATCTGACGATCAACCTGACTCCGGGCACCGTGCCGAAGGTCGGAACCGGATTCGACCTCGGCATCGCCGTCGCCGTGCTCAGAGCCCTCGGCCTGATCGACAACGACGACACCGCCGACGTCATCCACTGCGGAGAGATCGGACTCGACGGCAGGATCCGACCCGTGACCGGAGTGCTGCCGGCCCTGCACACCGGCATGCAGGCCGGCTTCGACCGCTTCGTCGTGCCCATCGGCAACGCCTCCGAGGCCTCGCTGCTGGGCAGGGCCCGGATTCTGGCCGTGGCCTCACTGGCCGAACTCGTCAACGGCTACGGCGGATCGATGGCCGTGCCGCCGCTGCCGGCGGTGCTCGAGATGGACCGGCCGGTTCCCGTCGCGACCGAACTGCACGACCTCGGAGAGGTCCAGGGCCAGACCGAGGGCCGGTTCGGACTCGAAGTCGCCGCCGCCGGCGGTCACAACCTGCTGCTGCGCGGGACCCCGGGAGCCGGGAAGACGCTGCTGGCCCAATGCCTGCCGGGCATCCTTCCGCCCCTGGACGACGACGAGGCCGTCGAGGTCGCCACGGTGCGGTCCCTGCGCGGAGAGCTCGACGGCAGCGACGGCCTCGACCACCGACCGCCGTTCGAGGCACCGCACCACCGCAGCACCGCCTCGGCGCTGATCGGCGGTCGACGACCCGGCACGGTCGGCATCCTCAGCCGAGCCCACCGCGGGGTGCTGTTCATGGACGAAGCCCCCGAGTTCTCCCGGGACGTGCTCGAGGCGCTGCGGCAGCCGATGGAGGCCCGCCGCATCCATATCCACCGCGCCTGGGGATCCATGGTGCTGCCGGCCTCCTTTCAACTCGTCATGGCCGCCAACCCCTGCCCCTGCGGCGTCGGGATGGCCGGGGCCGGGACCGACTGCCGATGCACACCATTGGACAAACGCCGCTACCGCAGCCGTCTGTCGGGGCCGCTGCTCGACCGGGTCGACCTGCAGCTCGAACTGCTGCCGGTCTCTCCGGCCGATCTCCGCCTCGGCGGGGCGCAGGAGACCAGCGAGAGCGTGGCCGCCCGTGTCCGCGAGGCCCGCAGGCGGCAGGCCGAACGCTTCGCGGACTGTCGGTGGCGACTCAACGCCGAGGCCCCGGGCGCCTGGCTGCGCGATCACTTCGCGCTGACCCCGGCAGTCCTGTCCGACCTCGACCGGGCCCTCGACACGGGACGGATCACGATGCGCGGTTACGACCGGGTGCTGCGGGTGGCGACCACGTTGGCCGACCTCGGCGGGAAGACCGGACCCGACCCGGACACGATGAGAACGGCACTGGCACTGAGGACACAGGAGACATGACGTGAATGCACTCGGCACGGAATCGACGGACGCGGTCCGATCCTCCATCGCGAGCCTGCTGCGCGTGGGCGAACCCGGCGACGGTCTGCTCAAACGCCTGGTCGACGAGATCGGTCCGATCGCGGCCCACGCGATCATCACGGCCGTCGCCACCGGTGAGACCAACGCACAGGAGGCGGTCGCCGGCCTCATCTCCGCCGGCACCGAGGCGACCGGAACCGGGGCGGTCGACGCTGCGGGAACCGGCGCTGCGGCTGATGGCACCGGGGCGGTCGGGCACGGTCAGCTCTCCGAGGCGATCGAGCGGTGGGCGGTGCGCGCCGGCGACACGACCGGAGGAGGAGACCTCGAGCGCGTGGCACGCATCGGCGGCCGCCTCGTCATTCCCGGTGATGAGGAATGGCCGGTCTCGTTCGACGATCTCGGACCGGCCGCACCGCTGGGACTGTGGGTCCGAGGCGCCGCCGGTCTCAACGCCGTGCTCGGGCGCGCGGTCGCCGTCGTCGGGGCCCGCGCCGCCAGCAGCTACGGCACCAAATGCGCCTCCGATCTCGCGTGGGATCTCGCCTCCAGCGGCGTCACCGTCGTCTCCGGTGGTGCCTTCGGCATCGACGCAGCAGCGCATCGGGCCGCGATCGCCCGTGAGGCGCCTACGGTGGCGTTCATGGCCGGGGGAGTGGACCGTTTCTACCCGGCCGCGAACGCCGAGCTGTTCGAACAGATCCTGCCCACCGGTGCCATCGTGTCCGAGACCGCTCCGGGAATGACCCCGATGCGGCACCGCTTCCTGCTGCGCAATCGGCTCATCGCCGCCTCGGCGCAGGTGTGCGTCGTCGTCGAGG
Source organism: Candidatus Brevibacterium intestinavium (assembly GCA_019117545.1). Lineage (GTDB taxonomy): Bacteria > Actinomycetota > Actinomycetes > Actinomycetales > Brevibacteriaceae > Brevibacterium > Brevibacterium intestinavium. Next base: position 3,789 of record DWZN01000084.1, on the reverse strand, counting down.
CCGGATGGAGGAGCGGTGCACTCAACACCGCCCGGCACGGACTCGAACTGTCCCGGCAGGTGGCAGCTTTCCCGGGGTCCGTCTACTCGGCCTCCTCGACCGGGGCCCACCGACTGCTGCGTGAACATGAGGCCGAACTCGTCACCTGCAGCGACGATGTTCTTGCCCTGATGGACGCTGATGCCCCGACACTGTTCGACCAGGCCGAGGACAGCCGCGTGCGATCGGGTGGTTCCCGTTTCGGGGCCGCGGGCGGACAGCGGTCGCGGCCCGATCCGGTCGATGACCTCGACGAGCGGGAGAAGATCTGCCTCAACGCGCTGTCGGCGACCAAGGCGCTCGACGTCGGAAGCATCGGCTCACGGGCGGGACTGACCGTTGCCGATGTGCTCAACGCCCTGGCCGCACTCGACCTGGCCGGTCTGGCCGCCCGCCGCGACAACGGATGGGTGAAACTGCGCAGGTCGGACTGAATCCGCACGTGTGGGCGCGCATCGACGTATCCTGGTCATATGAGCACAACGTCGACCGTCGCCGAGGTGGTGTCCGGCTATGCCGAGCACCTGAGGTCCCGTGACGTGTCCGAACACACCGCTCGGGCCTATGTCTCCGATATCACCGATTTCCTCGATCATGCCGGGCACTCGACGAAGATGCGCCGCGGCACCGGGGACGGCGAGCAGGCAGAGCAGCAGGGCTCGCCGCAGAACCAAGGGCCGCGGGTCGATGTCTCCGCGATCGACCTCGATGATCTGCGCTCCTGGCTGATCGCACTCGACGACGCCGGAGCCGCGAGGTCGACGGTGGCCCGCAAGATCGCGGCCGTGCGATCCTTCTTCGCCTACGGGGTGAGCAGACTGGGGCTGACGAACAACCCGGCCGCGCGCCTGCGGACTCCGAAGAAGGAGTCGCGTCTGCCCACGGTGCTCAAACCGCAGCAGGCGGCCGAGCTCATCGCCGCTGCCGAGGTCGCAGACTCTGACGGTGCGGAGGCCGGGGGCTCCTCGGCAGGGACGCGGCCGTCCGAAGGGGAAGGCGAGGATCCGCTCGAGGCCGCCAAACGGCTCAGGGACGCAGCGATCCTCGAGATGCTCTACGCCACGGCGGTGCGCGTGTCCGAACTGACCGAGCTCGACCGCAGCGACGTCGATCACCGCTCTGCGATGATCACTGTCCTGGGCAAGGGCAACAAGGAGCGCCGCGTGCCCTTCGGAACACCGGCCCAGCGAGCCTTGGACGCCTGGCTCAGCGTCCGCCACCTCTTCGCCCGGTCCGGCAGCGGGGACGCACTGTTCCTCGGAGTCCGCGGCGGGCGCATCGGCGCCAGGCAGGTGCGCGAACTCGTGCACAGATACGGCACCGACGATCCGAGCGCCCCGGACATCGGACCGCACGGACTGCGGCACTCGGCCGCGACCCATATGCTCGACCGCGGTGCCGATCTGCGCCAGATCCAGGAGCTGCTCGGCCACTCCACCATGAGCAGCACCCAGATCTACACGCATGTGTCGATGCAGCGTCTGCAGGAGACCTACCGCCGGGCACATCCTCGCGCCTGAGCGCCGCGGGGCGTCTGTCGGCACTGCAGTCCGTCACTTGCGGAACTCCCAATGCCAGGGCTCGGGCAGCGAACCCGACTGTCTGGCCCATCCGGGATGGATCCACCCGAACTTCGGGGCATTGGCCCGCATCCACCGATGCTGGGCGCTGCCGAAGGAATTGATCCCGCTGCCGAGGTCGACCGCCAGAGCCCACCCGTGGTTCGACGTCCCGGGTGTCGCGGCCATGCGACCCTTGCGGCGTTTGAGGATCACCTGCGTGGCGTAGTCGCGATAGGCGTCGGTGACCGAGATGGGGGAGCCGAACCGTGCCTCGAAGGCACGCGAGAGCCGGTCGAACGCGGCCTGCGCGTCACAGCGCAGCATCCGGCCGGGGGCGGTCGCGAGCTCGCACATGGCCGAGGCGGGGATCCGGCCGTTGCTGTGTCCGCCCCAAGCCCCGGCCCCGGAGGTCGACGAGTCACCGCCGCCGGCCGGCTCCTCGGCGGGTTTGCGCGACAGCGGAAGCAGAACGGACTGCTCCTGGCCGAAGAGCTTGCCCGGATCGGTGTAGCGCTGATCGGTTGAGGCCGGCCACGCCCCGATGTGCAGGCAGGACCGTTCGCAGTGGCCGCCGGGCCCGACCGTGCCGATCTGCTCTCCGGCCGAGAAGCGCTCGCCCTTCTCCATCGGACTCGTCGCCGGCTGGAAGGTCAGCACATGACCGGAATCGGTGCGCACGCTCACGGTGGCCGAGCCTGCGACGGTGCCGGCGAAACGGATGGACCCGGTCGTCGGTGCCCGCAGAGGTTCGTCCTCGACGGCGAGCACATCGATCCCGCGATGGCCCTTGAGCCACGGCTCATCGGGAGGGTCGAAGGCCTTGATGATCTCCATCGCCGGAACCGGGGTGACCCAGTTCGATGCGACGGAGCCACCCGATTTCGCAGGCGGCGCCGATGAGACCTGCACCGCCTGCGACGCCTCTTCTACGGCCGCGTGCGCGCCCGACGCAGGGGGAGTGAGCGTCAGGACCAGGGCCGCGGTGAGCAGCGTGGCCAGGACGAGGGATCGTGCCTGTCCGGCCTCGTCATCCGGTCGTCGACGCCTGTGAGGTCGCGGCGGGCGGCGAGGCGGCTGCTGTGCGAAGCGGTTCATACGAGTATGGAAGCCGGTGCGTGGGGCACTGTCATCCTCACGGAAGTGGCCTGTGGACGGGCCGGAGCGATCCACAACGTGAGGGTGGTCGAGTCGGGGCGCCGTCCCCAGGCTGGGACGTGCGAGTGCCCGAAATGAGCGCACGGGGCCAGCGGCGTGGCCACGACCGGATCACACGAGCCGACCGACCGCTGCCGACGATGCGAGGCGTCCGCAGAGCGGACGCAGTCGCGGCGCTGTCCACACGCTCTGACGCGCAAGTCGATGCGATCGCGCATCCCCGATGGCCGCCTCGGCGAGGGCGTTGTCGATTGGAAATGGCTTGCCCAACGGGGATATACTCGACCCCAGCAGAAGCATGTCTTCTGACTACGCGTATCCGAATTCTTCTCCTTCCCGTGGTGCAGGCCACCGGCAGGTGTGCTTGTGGGGCGGCTGAACCGGATACCAGGAATCAACCGAAAAAGTCATCGACGCTCTCCGTCGGTCGAACCGAACCGGATCCGCACCGGATTCGGGACGCAGAGCCCGGCGCGCGCGTGACGTAAAAGCACCTCGAGGTGCACAGAAAGGAGGGCGTCGGCATGGCCGTCGTCACCATTCGCCAGCTGCTCGACAGCGGCGTTCACTTCGGACATCAGACCCGCCGTTGGAACCCGAAGATGAAGCGCTTCATCTTCACCGAGCGCAACGGCATCTACATCATCGACCTGCAGAAGTCGCTGGGCTACATCGACAATGCCTTCGAATTCGTCAAAGAGACCGTGGCCCACGGCGGCACGATCCTCTTCGTCGGAACCAAGAAGCAGGCTCAGGAATCCATCGCCGAACAGGCCAAGCGCGTGGGCCAGCCCTACGTCAACCAGCGTTGGCTCGGCGGTATGCTCACGAACTTCCAGACCATCTCCGGGCGTCTGCGCCGCCTGAAGGAACTCGAAGAGATCGACTTCGACGACGTGGCAGGCTCCTCGCACACGAAGAAGGAGCTGCTCATCCTTCGCCGCGAGAAGGACAAGCTGGAGAAGACCCTCGGCGGCATCCGCGATATGCAGCGCACCCCGTCGGCCGTCTGGATCGTCGACACGAAGAAGGA
>DWZN01000083.1 GCA_019117545.1 Candidatus Brevibacterium intestinavium | reverse complement strand
CCCAGGATTGAGGGGTTCGGTCATCGGCTTCATCGCTGGAGTCCTCCCAGGTGCCGGAACGACGATCGCGGCCTTCTTCTCATATGGTCTCGAAAAGCGGCTCGCTCCCGCCTCGGCGGGAATGGGCAAAGGCGCGGTGAGGGGGCTGGTTGCTCCAGAGGCTGCGAACAATGCGGCGGTCTCGGGATCGATGGTCCCTCTGCTCACTCTGGGCATTCCTGGTTCGGGCACGACAGCTGTGCTGCTGGCCTATCTCATGATGTATGGGCTGAATCCGGGGCCGGGCTTTTTCGAAGCCAACCCGGAGCTGGGTTGGACCATCGTGGGGGCGCTCTTCATCAGTGCGATCCTCGGGGTGATCGTCAACATCAGTGCGTCGTCGCTGCTGGCAAAGATCCTGGCCATTCCGATGCCATTCATGGCACCGACGATCCTTATGCTGGCGCTCATCTCGTGCTTCAGCATCCACAATTCGATCACCGACGTTTACATCGCTCTGGCTTTCGGCGTGCTCGGTTATGTCATGCGTCTGGTCGGCATGTCGCCAGCGTTGCTGGTCATCGGCCTCGTGCTCGGTGAGATGCTCGAGCGCAACCTGCAACAGGCGCTCGGGCTGTCGGGCGGAAGCTTCTGGACGATGATTTCGCAGCCGCTCGTGCTGGTGTTCCTGGCGGTCGCGGTCCTCGCGCTGCTGACTGCGCTTCCGTGGAAGAGGATCCTGGGAAGTAAAGACGCGACTGACCATCAGCCAGCCGCCAAGTGACTGGCGCGAGTCAGTCCAAGGGCTGATGGGTGCTCACAGCGAGGCGGTTCCAGACGTTGATCGCTGAGATCGCCATGAGCAGCTCGACCATCTCCTGTTCGGAGAAGTCTGCCGAGGCGGCTTCCCAGGTCTCATCTGAGACACCCCCGGCGATGAGGGTGACTTCTTCGGTCAGCCGCAGAGCCGCCTGCTCGCGTGAGCTGTAGACCGATGCGGCTTCCTTCCACCCGGCGAGAACATCGACCTTGACCTGGTCGACCTCGGCCTTGCGCGCCTCGCGGGCATGCATGTTCAGGCAGTAGGCGCAGCCGTTGAGCTGCGAGGCGCGCAGTTTGATCAGTGCCAGCAGCTCCTCGCCGAGGCTGCCACCGTGGATGTACTCCTCCATCGCGATCATGGGCTGGTAGGCGGCCTTGTCGACGGCGAGGACGTTGAGGCGTTGGGTGTCGGACATCTTGATCATCTTCTTCGTGTGCTGATAATGCGTTGAGTCGTGGTTCAGCGGTGTCGTTGAGCGAGCCCGAGGGATCTCAGGCGCGCAGCTTGCGGATGGAGTCGACGGCTCCGTCGTAGGCGGCGGAGATGTCGACGAGGTCGATCCGATCGGGCAGGTCTGCCGCGTCCTGATGGCTGAGGAGGAATTCCACTGCCGCCCGTGCGGTGGCCTCGTCATTGTTCAGGGCACCCTGGGAGACGTCCTCGACGTCGGAGAACATCAAGACGATCTCTTCGGTCCCCGTGCGCGTGTGGATGCTGGCCAGGAATTCGCCTGTGTCCTGCAGCTCGACGTCGATCTTCTCTTCAGCCATTTCGACCTCCCAATCCTCGGTGTGTGTGAAGGCTCTCTTTTCAGCATAGACCTGGTCATCGATGGGGGAGCCGTGATGTCGGTCTCTGCGTCTCCGAAGGCAGCCTCGGCGCTTCTGACAGCGGTCGACCGCTCGGATACGGGCGCCAGGGCCACCGGTCACTTGGGTCCTGAGGAAGAAGGTGGCATGGTGACGATCAGGGCCGCGAACACTTCAGCCGGGGAGGACAAAGACCATGCCGCATGACGCACGACTGACCGAGGCGGCCTACCAAGGCGCCGCGCTCGAAGTCGACGAGGACTACTACGGACGCATCGGTGCCGAGACCGAGCGCAGGCGCGTCGTCGACGAGTTCACGGTGCCGATCCGTTCGGGGCAGGCCTGGGAGATCCCGGCCGGCCACGTCTGCCGGATCTCGACTCCCGAAGGCCCGCAGGTCGGCGACCTCAACCTGTGGAACCGGCACGATCCCCGGGAACGGTTCTGGGCGGCACGGACCCGGCAGCTGCAGGCGGCCCACCTCTCGACGTTCGACCGCCTGTGGTCGACCCTGCCGTTCCTGCGCCCCATGGCCACGATCGTCGGCGATACACTCGCCGAATACGGCACCGACCCGGAGGGCGGTCGACTCCACGACACCTTGGGCACCCGGTGCGATCCCTATGTGTCGCAGATGCTGAGCGGCGTGGACTTCGACTTCCACTGCCACTCGAACCTCGTCCGCGCGATCCTGCCCTTCGGACTGACCGAATTCGACGTCCACGATGTGCTCAACGTCTTCCAATGCACCGGACTCAACGACAACGACGAGTACTTCATGAAGACCTGCCCCGCTCAGCCGGGCGACCACTTCGAGTTCTTCGCCGAGCAGGATCTGCTCGCGGCGCTGTCCGCCTGTCCCGGAGGCGACCTGTCAGCGCCCATGTTCGGCGACGGCAGCGAGGACGCGGTTGACCACTGCCACCCGCTGCGGGTCACGGTCTACGCACTGCCCGAGGACCTCCTCGGCGACTGGACGGAACCCGAGTCTCCGAACTACCGGGGCGGGCACGGACTGAAGCCCCAGACCTGGGCGAGCCTGCACTGACCGGGACACCGCTGGGCGAGCCGGCACTGATGAAGGCTTCGTGAGCCGGCCGCCCGAGCGCCCGGTCATCCGCGCAGCGAGTGCTGATACCGTCCCGGGCTCATCCCGACAAGGGAGGTGAACGCGGTGATGAACGAGCCCGGGTTCGCCCAACCGCATTCGGCCGCGGTGTCGTAGACGCTCAGCCCGTCGGCCAGGAGCAGCAGCGCCCGATGCACGCGCAGCTCGGCCCGCCACTGCCGGAATGTCATCCCCGTCTCCTGCTGGAACAGACGAGTCAGGGTCCGCTCGCTCGCCCCGACCTGGCGGCCGAGTTCGGCCAGGGAAACCGGATTCGCCAGGTCCTCCTCGACGAACTTCGTCACGGCCAGGAGTCGATCGTCACGGGGCTCGGGCAGGTGCAGCGGCTGTTCGCCGGTGGCCGTCAGCTCGTCGAGGATGACGAGACGCAGGCGGTCCGTGCTCGCCTTCGTCCGCCGCCTCGGGCCGGTCAGCGCGAGCATCGCCTCCGTGGCCAGCGGGGTCGTCGCCAGCACGGCAGGCCGGTCGACGAGGGCAGCGGCCATCTGCGCGGGCAGGAAGACCACGCGCATGTCCGCGGCCCCATGCGCCCGGTGCTGATGCTCGAAATCCGCAGGCACCCAGACGACGCGATTCGACGGTGCGATCCACGACCCATCGCTCGTGACCAGGGACAGCACCCCCGTCGCCGGGTACACCAGGTGCCCGAGGTCGTGGGTGTGGGCCGGGGTCCGCTCATCATGGCCGAGGAGGTGGATGAGCTCCGGACTGAGGGACTCGTGGCTGAATTTGTTCATTCGAAGTCAGTTTACCGGTTCCCCGCCGAGGCAGGGCTCGCTTGAATGGGGGAGGACCGAAAGACTGCGACGAACGATGAGGACGACATGAAGAGACTCGACCCGAACGCCGAATCGGACCTCCGCCTCACCGAGGAGGGCATGACCATCGTCGAACCGCCTCGGCGAATGACGACCGGCGGCGGTCGGGGTCGGCTGAGTCTGCTGATCCTGGGGGCGGGACTGATCCTCATCGGTCTCAACCTGCGCATCGGTGTCGCCTCGGTGGGGCCGGTGCTCGGGGACATCCTCGGCGATACCGGTCTCAGCGCCGCGGTGGGCAGTCTGCTGACGACGATTCCGGTCTTCGCCTTCGGCGCGTTCGCGTTCCTCACCCCCGCCCTGACACGCAGGTTCGGCATGCATCGGGTGCTCGGGATCCTCATGATCGTCCTCGCCGCCGGCATCGGCCTGCGACTGCAGCCGAGCCTGCTCGCGCTCTTCGCCGGCACCGTGCTCGTGGGCGCGGCCATCGCCGTCGGCAATGTGCTGCTGCCGACGGCGATCAAGAGCGACTTCTCCCATCGTGCCGGGCTGATGATGGGTCTGTACTCGACGGCGCTGTTCCTCGGGGCGGCGCTCGCCTCCGGACTGACGGTGCCGGTGATGACCGTCGTCGGCGGATCCTGGCGCTGGGCGCTGGGGATCTGGGCGATCCCGGCCGTACTGGCGGCTCTGCTGTGGATCCCGCAGATGGTGCGGCGCCCGGCGAGCTTCTCGAACCCGGGAGGCGCGGCCGGCTCGGACGCGGCGGACTCGCCCAGCGAGATCGGGGAACCGCCCTTCCGGTCGATCCTCACCGACCCCATCGCCTGGGCGGTCACCGGCTTCATGGGACTGCAGTCGATGAGCTACTACGCGGCGCTGACCTGGGTTCCCGCGATCTTCCAGGACAGCGGCATGGCCGCGGACCGGGCGGGCTGGATGCTGTCCTTCTCCGCCTTCCCCGCGATCCTGACCTGCCTCATCACTCCCTCGATCGCCGGACGGCTGCGACCGCGGTGGATCGGCGTGGCCGCAGCCTCCGTCCTCATCGGGGCCGGATTCGCCGGCCTGCTGGTCGTCCCCGTGACTGGGGCCTATGCGTGGATGACGCTGCTCGGCATGGGGCAGGGCGCGGCGATCAGCCTGTCCCTGTCCTTCATCGTCTGGCGGTCCCCGGACGCCCACCACACCGGCCATGTCTCGACCATGGCGCAGGGCTTCGGCTACCTCTTCGCCGGCCTCGGACCCTTCGGGCTGGGATGGCTGCACACGGCCACCGGTTCGTGGACAGCGCCGCTGCTCGCGCTGATCATCCTGCTCGTGTTCCAGCTGGTCATCGGGGCCTTCGCCAGCCAGGACAGACACGTCCGCGCCCGCAGCGCCCATACCCGCGAGGTCGTGCTGCGCGGCTGATTGACCGGTGCCGCCGGCGTTCGGCCATGCCTTCTCCGAGGTCTCGGGCCCTTCTCCGAGGTCGTGGGCCTACACTGGCGCCATGTCCGTGCGACCCGACGAGCTCATTCGCAGGCCGCACCCGCGCCTGCGACCGTTCGTCGGTGACTACGTCGGCTACGACATCTTCGGCGTGGCCGCGGGAACGCATCTGGGGCTGCCCTCGGGAGCGCTGACCTTCATCGTCTCGATCGACGCGCCGCTGACGCAGGTCGAGGCGGGGACCGGATCGGCCGCATCGTTCGACGTCCTCCTGGCCGGCCTGCACCTGCGGCCGACTCACATCCGCCACAGCGGCGCGATGGCCGGGATCCAGATCAACTTCACCCCCTTCGCGCCCCGGGCCCTCTTCGGGATGCCCGCCGCCGAGTTCGCCCACCGCACCTACGACCTCGTCGAGGTCTCCCGGACCATCGCCGCCGAACTCCACGACCGGGTGAACTCGGCGCTGACCTGGGACGCCCGGTTCGACGCCATCGATGAGGTTCTGCTGCGCACCGCCGCCGAGGCGGGTCCCCGGCCCGCACCCCCGCGCGGTTCCGCGGGCCCGCGTCCGGAGCTGTTCGAGGCCTGGAAGCAG
>DWZN01000082.1 GCA_019117545.1 Candidatus Brevibacterium intestinavium | reverse complement strand
CCGTCGACGTCACGGACGGTCCCACGGTGCTGAGGTTCCCGCGCGGCGGCGTCGGCTCGGACATCCCGGCGCTGAGGCGGCTCGACGACGGAGTCGATGTGCTGCGCGAGGCGTCTGCCGAAAAGTCCGCTGCCGATGTGCTCATCGTCTCCGTCGGGCCCTTCGCAGTCCACGCCGACGCGGTGGCCGAGCGACTTGCCGGAGAGGGGATCTCGGCCACGATCGTCGACCCCAGATGGGTGCTGCCCGTGCCCGAAAGCATCGTCGGCCTGGCCGCCGAACACAGTCTCGTGGCCGTGCTCGAGGACGGGGTGGAGATCGGAGGGGTCGGCTCGCAGATCCGTTCGGACCTGCGCGAGGCCGACTCCCGGATCGGCGTCGTCGAACTCGGCGTGCCCGACGAGTTCCTGCCGCAGGGCACGCGGGAGGAGATCCTCGCACACGTCGGCCTCGACGTCGACACGATCGTGGCGAGAATCGTCCGTGCCCTGCCCGCCGAGGTGGCGCACCGGGCCGAGGAAGGCAGCCGCCGAGCCGTATGATCCGGGCCGGTGGCCGTTCAGGCGCGGGGGAGTCGGGCCAGGGCGTCGGTGAGCACAGGGGCGCTGAGTTCGATCTGCCAGGGGCGGGCACCGGCCTCGGCGAGGAAGTCTCCGACATCGACGTGAGACTGCGCGGCCAATGACTTGACCAGGGCCGGCTGGAGCAGCACATCGTGGGGGATCGCCAGTTTCTGCGACAGTTCGGACATCGCCGATTTCAGTGCCGCCACCCGTTCCTTGAGATCCGTGTGGGTGAAGGGACTCTGCCGCTGCCGGGGCTTCTCGTGCCGGGGCGGCAGGTCCTCCGCCCTCAGTCGCGAGGCCTTCCGGTAGGCCCGGAACAGTCGGGACGCCTCGGCGCGGGAGAGCCTGCGCCAGGTGGCCATGATGTCGTCGCTGGACTTCACCCCGGACCGGGCCAGAGCGATGAGTTCGCGATCGCGCAGAAGTCGGCTGGGGGCGATATCGGCCTCACGGGCCATGGCATCGCGAGCCTGCCAGAGCTCGCGCACCCGCGCGATGTCGCGGCGGGATCTGAGCTTGGACAGTCCGTGCGTGCGTCGCCAGGGCTCATCGAAGTGCTTGGGCACGAAGTCGAGCAGATGCGCGAATTCCTGTTCGGCGAACTCCCACCGATCGGCGTCGAGCAGCTCCTGGTGGAGGACATCGCGGATGGGCAGCAGCACCTCGACATCGAGGGCGGCGTAGTTGAGCCAGGCCTTGGGCAGGGGGCGGGTGGACCAGTCGGCGGCCGAATGCTCCTTGGCCAGTCGCACGCCCAGGGTGCGTTCGGCGACCGCGGCCAGACCGAACTTGTCCCATCCGAGCAGACGGGCGGCGAGCTCGGTGTCGAACAGGGCGGCCGGGGCCATTCCCCGATCCTGCAGGCAGGGCAGGTCCTGGGTGACGGAGTGGATGACCCATTCGTCCGAGCCGAGAGCGGGATTGAGGCCGCTGAGGTCTCCGAGGGTCTCGGAGTCGAGGAGGAAGGTGCCGGCCCCCTGCCGTCGCAGCTGGACGAGGAAGGCCCGCTGACCGTATCTGATTCCCGACGCCCTCTCGGCGTCGACGGCGATCGGTCCCTGCCCGGCGGCCAGGCTGGTGATCGAGGAGGACAGCTCCTCAGCGGTGTCGACGACGTCGGGGATGCCGTTGGCGGGTGTTTCCAGAAGCGGTGGTTCAGATGTCATCGACGGCGCCCGGGCAGGGCTGTTACTCCTTCGGGAAGTGGTGGCAGTCCGGCGACTGTGCTGAGCAGATCGATCCAGGCTTCGAAGTGATTGCCGATCAGATCCGGCTCGTCAATCACGGGTGTCCACGAAGCCCGCAGCTCCAAGTCTATCGTGGCCGGACGATCGGCCAAGGTGCCGAAGCTCTCGGACAGCACTCGCGTGGTCGTCCCGCCGGCGGCGAGGACATCGCAGTCATTGGCCTCGAGAGCGTCTTCGAGCCAGCTCCAGGCGACATGTCCCAGCAGCGTCTCATTGCCGAGTTCGTGTTCGAGCTCGGCCCGGATGTAGGAGACCACTCGGAACTGCCCCTCCCATTCCTCGGGGGCACTGGGATCGTAGAGGACGACGATGCGGCCGGTGGCCAGTTCCTCGATGGTCTCACCACTGGCGCGCAAGAAGGTCTCGTCGGCCCTGACCTCGGCGCCGAGCGCATAGGAGTAGGGGGCGAGGCGGGCCGGGGCCGGAATCTCGGAGATCGACACATTGTTCGTGCTGCGCGCTTCACGCAGCACCGAAGTCACGGCCGAGAACTCCGCCGGAATGCGATTGAGAGGTGAGGTGTTGACCACACTCGCCACGATAGATCAGTGCCACGGGCAGGGGAATCATCCACGCCGAGGGGTCCGCTGAATCGCTGGGCGGCTGCCGAGCGGCCGGAGGGTCGAGAGTGCAAGACTCGGCGTCTTGAAATCGGAACCCGGTGGGCATCGGCCGACGAAGGATGGGAGGATGGGCACATGACATCATCCCTGTTGACCGCCCTGCGTTCGGAGCCGGTCCAGCACACTCCCGTGTGGTTCATGAGGCAGGCCGGTCGGTCCCTGCCCGAGTACCGAAAGCTGCGCGAGGGCACGGCGATGCTCGATGCCTGCCGCGATCCCGAACTCGTCTCCGAGATCACGCTGCAGCCGGTCCGCCGTCACGGCGTCGATGCGGCCATCTTCTTCTCCGACATCGTCGTCCCGCTCCAAGCCGCCGGGGTCGACGTCGAGATCGTGCCCGGCACCGGCCCGGTCATCGCCGAGCCCGTGCGCAGCCGCGCCGACATCGACGCGCTGCCCGAACTCGATGCCGCCGACATCCCCGACATCACCGAATCGATTCAGCGGATCACCGCCGAGCTCGGCGAGGCGACGCCGCTGATCGGGTTCGCCGGAGCCCCGTTCACTCTGGCCAGCTACCTCATCGAGGGCGGTCCGAGCAAGAACCATGAGAAGACGAAGTCGCTCATGGCCTCCGACCCCGAGGCCTTCTCCAGACTCCTGGCCAAACTCGCCCGCATCTCCACGACCTTCATCGACGTCCAGCTCGAAGCCGGGGCCGCGGCCTTCCAGCTCTTCGACTCCTGGGCCGGATACCTCTCCCGCCGGGACTACGACGATCACGTCCTCGAACACTCCGCTTCGGTGTTCTCGGCCCTGGCCGACCACCAGGTGCCCAGCATCCACTTCGGCGTCCAGACCGGTGAACTGCTCGGCTCGATGTCACGGGCGGGCTCGACGGCCATCGGCGTCGACTTCCGCGTCGACCTCGACGACGCCGCGGACCGGGTCCGGCCCGGGCAGGCCCTGCAGGGCAACCTCGACCCCGCGCTGCTGTTCGCTCCCTGGGAGGCGCTGGCCCCGCGGGTCGAGGAGATCGTGGCCAAGGGGCTGCGGCACGAGGGCGGATTCGTGTTCAACCTCGGTCACGGGGTGCTGCCCGACACCGACCCCGAGGTGCCCGGCCGCATCGTCGACCTCGTCCACCGCGTCTCGGCCGAGATCCTCGCCGGGCGCGGTTGATCCGATGAGCGAGATCACCGTCATCGGGGCAGGGGTCTCCGGCCTCGTCACCGCCTATCGCCTCTCCGCCGACCACCGCGTGACCGTGCTCGAGGCCGGCACCCGCCCGGGCGGGTGCCTCAAGCGGACCACCCTCGGCGGGGCTGTGCCCGTCGGCCTCGACGCCGGCGCCGAGGCGAGCCTCAACCGTCGCCCCGAGACCAGAGAGCTGGCGGCCGAACTCGGTCTTCAGGCGGTGTTCCCCTCGACCGCGCACAGTTCGCAGGTGCTCAATGGGGCAGCGCTGCACCCGATCCCGAAGCGCACGATCATGGGCGTTCCCGCCGAGGCCGCCGAGGTGGAATCGCTCATCGGGTCCGAGGCCGCACAGCGCCTGGCGGCCGAGACCATCACGCCCCCGATCGACGGAGACGATGTGTCGCTCGGCGACTTCCTCACCGACCGCCTCGGCCCGGCCATCGTCGATTCGCTCGTCGACCCGCTGCTGGGCGGAGTCTATGCGGGCCGGTGCCGGGACCTGTCTCTGGCTCAGGCCGTACCCGCGCTCCTGCCCGCGGCCGTCGAAGGCACCTCGGTGCTCGAACTCGTGGCCGAACTCCTCGCCGCCCGTCAGGCCCGAACCACGTCGTCCGGCACCGGCTCGTCCGGATCTGGGACCGGATCATCCGGCAGTGGGGCGGCCGAGCCGGTGTTCATGAGCTTCGAAGGCGGGATCAACCGGCTCATCCCCGCACTGTGCGAGGCGATCGAAGCACGCGGCGGGACGATCCGCCTCGGTGCCGGTGTCACCGGGATCCACCGCCACGACCGGACCTGGACGGTGAACGGGGACGGCTTCGAGATCTCATCCGACGGACTCGTTGTGGCCACTCCCGCTCATGTGACCGCCGGCCTCCTCGCCGAGACGGCCCCGGACGCGGCAGCGATCCTCGCCACCGTCCCCTACGCCTCCACTGCCTTGGTCGCCGCCCTCATCGACCAGGGCGGGAGCGAGCTGGAGGGCTCGGGATTCCTCGTCCCGGCGACCGAGGGCACCTTCATCAAGGCCTCGACGTTCGTGTCGAACAAGTGGCCGTGGACGAGCGCGCACATCCGTTCGGGCACTGCGCTGGTGAGGATGAGCATCGGACGCTTCGGCGACGATCCCGCCGGCTGGCCGACGGCCACGGACGAGGAGATCATCGACCGGGCCTTCGCCGACTGGCGTGCGATCACGTCTCGGCCGAGCGCACGGATCCTCGCCGCCGACGTCCAGCGCTGGGATTCCGCGCTGCCGCAGTACACGCCCGGCCATGGCTCACGGATCGCCGCGGTCGATGCCTCCATCGCCGCAGTCGACGGACTCGAACTGGCAGGATCGGCCTTCGACGGGGTCGGGATCCCGGCCTGCATCTCCCGCGCCGAAGCGGTCGCGACGAGGCTGCGAACGCTTGGGGACGGGCACTGCGCGACCGGCGCAGACGGCTGACCCCTGAAGGGCCGAGACGAACGCATTCCGCCAACCGACCGACACAGAAGAAGAGAACACAGAAGGAGTTCGAATGAGCGATCACACTCAGCCCACCGATGCCCAGATCGAGGAAGCGAACAAGCAGACGCGGTACATCGCCTATTCCGTCTATGCCACGGCCGGTGAACTCGGCGATGCCGACCGCGCCGAACTCGCCGATGAGCTGCTCTCGGCCCTGGAGCCGTTGAAGGAACAGGGACTCGTCGTCCGCGGCATCTACGATGTCTCCGCCCTGCGCGCCGACGCCGATGTCCTGTTCTGGTACCACGCGCCCACGGTCGAGGTCGTGCAGGCGGCCTATTCGGTCATCCGCCGCAGCCTGCTCGGCGGACTCCTCGAGCCCGTCTGGTCCGTCGTCGGCATCCACCGGCCGGCCGAGTTCAACAAGGCCCATCTGCCGGCGCTGCTGGTCGACGACGTTCCCGGCGACTACATCTGCGTCTACCCGTTCGTGCGCTCCTACGATTGGTATCTGCTCGATTCGGCCGATCGTGCCAAGATGCTGCGTGACCACGGCATGGCCGCCGCCGACTACAAGGATGTCAAGGCGAACACGATCGCCTCCTTCGCCCTCGGCGACTACGAATGGCTGCTGGCCTTCGAAGCTCCGGCCCTGCACCGCATCGTCGACCTCATGCGCGATCTGCGCGCTGTCGAGGCACGGCTGCATGTGCGTGAGGAGATTCCGTTCTACACCGGTCCGCGCCGGGAGCTCGTCGATATCATCTCCGACTGGAGGTGACCGGCCGCGCCGGGAAGTGAACTTCCCGGCGCAGGGTCGTCCGCCGGCGGTGGCAGGACATCGCCTCCTGCCGCCGTCCGGGCGGAGACACAGATCAGCCGCCGCACCGGGCAGGTGCGGCGGCTGATCCGTGTGCAGAAGGAGCTCAGTCGGTCTTCTTCACCACATAGGAATGGCCGTTGGCGTCGGTGCGCATCTCCAGGCCCATGGCGGCCAGCTGCTCGTGGCGGAGGCTCTCGTCTTCGTAATAGCCTCCCGGGCGGGTGTTGTCGACCTGGGCGGGACCGACGATCTTGCGGAAGAAGTTGTTGAGCCAGCCGACTCCGCGCTGGGAGTCAGGCTGTCGGCGCGGCTGGTGCTCGGAGCCGTGGGAGGGCGTCTGCGAGGAGGAGGGCATCAGTGGAACCTATCGAACTGGCACCGCTTGTGCGGGCGGACGGACAAGGCGACAATGTATAAACAGTGTACCCTAATCATTAGGGCACGAATGAGTGGCCGACGAAGGTCCCGATCATGTGCCATCGCGAGCACAGGCCCAGTGACGAAGAGGGACGGATGACGAAGAGGGACGAAGGGGAGACGATGCCCGAGACCGATGGTCCGACGCAGGAGCTGAGCGATCCCTTGGCGCTGGAGAGCCAGATCTGCTTCGCCCTGGCCGTGGCCTCACGCGGGGTGATCGGCGCCTACCGGTCGGTGCTCGAACCGATCCACCTGACTCATCCGCAGTATCTGGTCATGCTCACACTCTGGCAGCACGAGAAGCTCACGGTGCGGGAGATCGCACGGCTGCTGCGGCTCGAACCCGCGACCGTCTCGCCGCTGGTCAAACGCCTCGAGACGCTGGACTATGTGACTAAGACGCGCAGTGAACGCGATGAGCGGATCGTCGAGGTCACGCTCACGAGCACCGGGGTGCAGCTGCGCAGGGCCGCCGAAAAGATTCCCGGGCAGATGATGGACAAGCTCGGTATGGACGTGGACGGGGTCAGGCAGCTGCACGCGGTGATGCAGCAGATCATCGCCAACGTCGACGCCGCCGCCGAGGCTGAGGCGAGCTGAGGGGAGCGCCCAGCCGGCGCCCGGGCGGAAGCTGCGGCGGGAGCCCACCCGGGCGCTCAGCTCCCGGCCGGGCGGTGCATCGGGGTGTGTTCGATCCCGTCCTCGAAGAAGCGCGGGCCGTTGGCAGCGAACCCGAACGCGGTGTAGAGACCCTCGAGATGCGACTGCGCGTTGAGGGTCAGGGGCTGATCGGAGAAGCGCTCGACGATGTCCGCCAGCAGTCTGCGGCCCCACCCCTGGCCACGGGCCTCGGGGTGGGTGACGACTCGGCTGATGCTGCGGGCTCCCGGTCGTGCGGCCGGGCCGTCGGGGACGTCGGCGGGCAGGATGCGGGCGTAGGCCCAGGGGCCGAGATCGCGACCGAACTCGGCTCCGTGGGTGTCGGCCATCGCCTGCGGCGGCCGCGGATGGAACACATGCAGTGTCTCGGGCAGGGTGTCGATGCCGTCGGGATCGAGGAACAGGCAGTCCTGCTCGACGACGAAGACCTGCGAACGCAGCTGCATGATGCCGTAGAGCTCTTCCGGCCGAAGTGCGCAGAAGGTCCGCACGATCGGTTCGGCGGGCGCCTCAGCCCTGAGCATCTGCGGTGTTGAGCTTCAGCGAGATCGAGTTGATGCAGTAGCGCTGATCGGTGGGAGTGTCGTATCCCTCACCTTCGAAGACATGGCCCATATGGGAATCGCAGTTGGCGCACCGGACCTCGATGCGCTCCATGCCCATCGTCGTGTCACGGATGTAGCGGACCCGGTCCTCGGCCAGGGGCGCGTAGAACGACGGCCATCCGCAGTGTGAGGTGAACTTCGTGTCCGAGGGGAAGAGGTCGGCGCCGCAGGCTCGGCACTGGTACATCCCGACCGCGGTCTCGGTGTTGTACTCACCGGTGAATGGCCGTTCGGTCGCGCCCTGGCGCAGCACCGCGTACTCCTCGGGGCTGAGCACGTCCTGCCAGCGGATCTCCTCACCGTCTGCCTTCGTGCGGCCTGCCTCGGCAGGAGTGGCTGCGTTCATGTTCTGTGTCATCGTGACCTCCGGTGTGCGTCGATGTCTGTCAGGTCTCAGGTGCGAGCCCACGCGTGGAGTCCATCATCCCACTGATGTTCGAAGCTGCGGAAGCGCGTCCGCCGGGGACATAGGTCGCGTGTGCGCGCCTTCAGAGAGGACAACAGCGTTTGGTTCCTGCACATTCCTTAGGCAACAATGAACGCAGGAGGTTTTCATGGTCCGCGAGACGAAATTCCCCGCCCGCCTGCTGGTGGCCGCTGTGGGCATCGGTGCCGGGCTCGGTGCGTTGATCTCGGTGGCGTCCTCGGGACTGGCCGCCTACTTCGCCCGTCGGATAGTGGTCCCGGAGAATGCGCCCGAAGAACTCGACATTCTGCACATCGACGGGTTCCCGCCGAATATGCGCATCCACCTGCCTGCCGATGAGGAGACGACGGTTCCCGGAACCTACGGCCTCTACTTCAACCAGGGTGCCGGTCATGCGGTGATCGGAGACATCGTCGAATACGATCCCCGATCGCGCACGGTCTCCCGCGAGATCCGGTCCGTGACCCGCGGCGACATCCGCCGTGCCTGGCGCGGACGCTGGACCGGAATCGTCTTCCCCGATCCTCTGGCCGCCGGAGTGAACTTCGACGACATCGAGATCCGCTCCGATGCGGGGGCGCTGCCCGCCTGGCTGCTTCCCAGCGACCATCCGGAACCGCATGAGACGTGGGCAATCCTCATCCACGGCCGGGCGAGCACACGAGCCGAAGGCCTGCGTGCGGCTCCCGTCCTCAACACCCTGGGCGTGCCCGCCATCGCCATGTCCTACCGCAACGACGCCGAGGTCCGCGTTGAGACCAACTCCCGCTACGGACTCGGCGACACCGAGTGGATCGACGTCGACGCCGCCATCGACTACGCCGTGTCGAAGGGTGCGAAGAACGTCGTCCTCTTCGGCTGGTCCATGGGCGGAGCGATCGCCCTGCAGGCGGCCTCGCGGGGCCGCAACCGTCGCCGCGTCACCGCCCTGGTCCTCGACGGACCCGTCGTCGACTGGGTCAACGTGCTCGACGGGCAGGCGAAGAAGAACCTGCTGCCGACTCCGATCGCCAAGCTGACGCTGGAGATGATCACCCAGCCCTGGGCGCGGCCGATCACCGGTCTGCAGACCCCGCTCGACCTCGACCGCATGGACTGGGTGACACGGGCGGCCGAGCTCGACGTGCCCGTGCTGCTCATCCACTCCGATGACGACGAGTTCGTGCCCTCCGGGCCCTCGCACGCCCTGGCCTCGGTTCGGCGGGACCTCGTGACGATGCCCGACTACAGCAGGGCACACCACACGAAGGAGTGGAACATCGACCCGGTGCGCTGGGAAGACGATGTCGCGAACTTCCTCGAGGCGAAGATCCTGCCGAAGTCCTGAACCGGCTGAGGGCTCGACAAGCGCCTGGGACGGGGTTCGCGAAGCCCCCTCAGGGTTCGAGCGTGAGCGTGTCCTCGGCCGCCGCTTGCACCGCCTGCGGCGAGTACGGCCAGGGACGGTTGACGTTCGAGGCCCAATCATTCGTCTGATCGTCGTAGTGCTCATGGTAGGCGTGGCCCGAGGCGCCGGTGAGATTGATCCAGCTCGAGGCGTCGAAATTCGACAGGTCGACGATCTGACGCATCGACGGCACCCAGTTCGTCTCATAGCCGACCGAGGCGTCCCAGCCGGTGGCGTGGACGACTCCCGATCCTCCCGAGACCTCGTAGGGGCCGCGGTTGAACAGCTTCTCGACCGGGGTGATCCCGGACTCGCCGAAGCTGGCGTTGCGGATCGTCAGCCTGTGCAGGATTCCCCACCGCCACGTCACCGGTTCCGGGCCCAGCAGGTCCTCGGTCGTCGTCCAGGCCGTCTTCATGGCCGTGCGCAGCGCTTCGTCGCGGTTGTCCACACCCTGGCCGGACCACCACTGCGAGTCCTCGTCCTCGAGCAGGTTCGACAGCACGAGGTACCAGCGCGAACCGCCGGTCGGGGCCACGGCATCGGGCACCTTCGAAGCGATGGTCTGGTCGAGCAGCGTCTTCGTGAGCACATTGAAGTAGGCCGCGGCGGCGCTGCTGGCGGCGTCGTGGCCGTTCCATTCGGAGAGCATCTTCTGCGCCCTGGCGATATCGGGGTCGTCCCCGTCATCGATCTCGATCGCCGCGGGCACGAGCTTCGAAGCGAACGGGTTGAGGTCATCTCCCTGGATCGCCGACATGTCCGCGGCGGTGAGCTCTCTGCCCTCGCCGACGGCGTCCTTGATGCGTTTGGTGATGCGCCTGGCCCGGTCCCCGTAGTCGAAATCCTTGCTCAGGGCCACGGCTTCTCCGGGGGCGGCGACGGGATTGTTCGCCGTGACGATCCAACCGCGGTCGGGGTTGTACAGGCTCGGCAGGTCATCGAAGTCGATCCAGCCCTGCCAGTCCTCATCGGACTTCCAACCGCGGCGCGGCAGGGATCCGTCGGCGTCGCCCCGGCGGGGGATCATCCCCGGTGCCTGGTAGCCGATATTGCCCGCCACGTCGGCATAGATGAGGTTCTGGGAGGGAACGTCGAACCGGGAGGCCGCATCACGGAACTCCTCCCAGTTCGACGCGCGGTTGATCGCGAACACCGCCGAGGCGGTGCTGCCCGGTCGCAGCGCGGTCCAGTCGAGAGCGAGACCGTACTGCTCATCGGCCGGTCCGGACTTCGGGTCAGCCGTGTCCGCACCGGTGGAGGCGTCGAGGACTCGACGGTAGTCCTCGCCGAGTTTGGACACCAGCGGCCCGTGGCGGGTGGACCGGATGGTGATCTCCCGGGGTTCGCCGCCGGCGACCTCGACCGTCTCCTTGCGTTCCCGGACGGGTTCGTCGCCGTCGTCGTGGACGACCTGCCCGTCGCGGATCCTTTCGACCACGAGGTCGGTGACATCGGCACCGAGGTTCGTCAGCCCCCAGGCGATCGACTGGTTGTGGCCGATGACGATGCCCGGCAGCCCGGAGAAGGAGAAGCCGGTGACATCGAACGGGCACTCGTCGGTGACCTTCTTGCAGCGCAGCCCGACCTGGTACCAGACCGAGGGCATCGTCGGCGACAGATGCGGGTCGTTGGCCAGAAGCGGTGAACCCGTCTTCGTGTGCTCACCGGAGATGACCCACGAGTTCGAGCCGATATCATCGCTGCTCATCCCCAGCAGGTCCGGCAGCGAGGCCACCTTGGTCTTGAGATCGATGAGGTCATCGGCCTGGCTCGACGCTTCGGTGACCTCCCCGCCGGCCCGGGCCTCGTCGCCGGCCCGGGCCTCGTCGTCGGTCCGGGCCGCGTCGTCGGTCTGCTGACCGGTCCGGCCGGGCTGTCCGGGCTGTCCGGGCTGGCCGGGCTGTCCGCCCGGGCCTTCTCCTGCTCCGGGATCTTCGGCGACATCGCCGCGGCTCTTCGCGGCCTCGTGTCCGGCGATTCCGCCGAGGATCGTCGGGCGGGTGTCATAGGGGTAGTCGGGGAAGAGATCGGCGACCTGCTCCTCGTCGAGTTCCGAGGTCAGGATGGCGCGGTCGATCTCGTCCTCGAGGTTCGATCGCAGGTCCCAGGCCATGGCCTTGAGCCAGGACACGCTGTCGACGGGAGTCCACTTCTCGATCTCGGTCTCACCCGATTGGAGACCGAGCACGGCGTACTCGAGGGACACCTCGGTGGGGGACTTGTCGTCGAGGTAGGCGTTGACCCCGTCCGCATAGGCTCGGTAATAGCCGAGGGTCGTCTCGTCCAGCTGCTCGACCTCCTGCTCGGCGACCTTCCTCCACCCGAGTGTGCGGATGAAGGTGTCGGTGCCCAGCTGGGACTCGCCGAACAGTTCGGACAGGCGCCCGGAGGTCACATGGCGTCGGAAGTCCATCTCCCAGAACCGGTCCTGAGCGTGGACGAAACCCTGAGCGAGGAAGAGATCATGGGCGGTCTCGGCCTCGATGGTGGGAACACCGGACTCGTCGCGGTGGACGGTGACCGGAGCGTCGAGGTCCGGCAGCGAGATCTCACCGTCGGTGGTGGGAAACGACCTGCGGACGAGGAAGACGCCGATGAGGGCGAGGACGAGGACGAGGGCGAGGACTCCGGCGAGGACTCGCAGGAGCACGCGTGCGCTCACGGACAGGTGAGAGCCGCTCGAAGGGCGGAACACCTTGAGCAATGCGCTCGATTCCTTCTCATCCTGCGCATCGGGTGCCGCCATGAGTCTCCTTCGGCCGTCCAAAATCCTTCAGCTCACAGTATCAGTGTCGGCCCATGTCATCGGGGGTCCGGTCCTGCGGGTCGGCCTCGGGGATGCGGGAGATTCGCTCGGAGACCGCAAGCGTGGGCTCGGGGGCCGGTGCTGTCGATGACTCCGATCTGCCATCGGACTTAGACTCGCATCATGCACATCCTCCTCTTCGGTGCCTCCGGTCATGTCGGGACCGGGCTGGCCGGACGGCTGAGCCCGAACCACCGCATCACCGGCGTCGTGCGCCGACGACCCGAATCAGCGACTCCTTTCACACCGCTGGTGGTCCCCGACTGGGTGGACGATCCGGACCAGGTGCTCGCGGCGCTCACCGGCCATGACGGATCCGCCGTCGATGCCGAGCCCGTCGACGCCGTCATCGCCGCGATCGGCGGATGGTTCATCGACCGGCGGCTGCTCGACCGCGGTCTGGACAAGTTCGACGAGGACTTCGACAGCTATCTGCGCGGACACTTCACCGCCTGCACGATCTCCCAACGACTGTCCGAGTCCCGCTCCCGGGCTGCGGCGGTCACCGGCAATGTGGCCCATCTGGCTCTCAACGGCGTCGCCAGCCGTCAGGCGCTGCCCGGGTCCGGAGCGATCAGCGTGTTCGGGGCGGGACAGTCGATGCTCATCCGCGTCGCGGCCGCCGAAGCGACGACGGTCGACTTCCGGGAGATGCGGATCATGGCGCCCGTCGCCGGCGATGGGCGCAATGATCTCACCGGGGGAGTGGAGACGATCGCCCTCGCCGAGGTGGCCGAAGCGGTGGAATCGATCCTGCTCTCGCCCGAACGCTTCGACGTGTGCACCGAGATCGGCCCGCAGGCCTGAGAGGGCGGGACCGTCAGGCCCTGCGGTAGCGGAGGAAGACCTGATCGTCCTCGGCCCGCGCCTCGATCAGGCGCAGCTCGATCTCGGTGCGCAGCTGACAGAAATGGCTCGTGGCCGTGTGGATGTAGCGCGGGCTGACGCTCAGCTGCAGTTCGGCACCCGGATAGGACTCGAGCAGCCGGAACCCGAGATGAGGCCCCGACTCGCAGACGATGAGCTCCTCACCGGCAGAGGTGTCCGCGCGCGTGTCCAGCGATGCGATCACCTCGGCGACGGATTCGGGGGTGAACCGCGTGGCCCGGTAGTCGACCCCGAGCTCGGACAGCTGCGCGGCCAGTGGGGCAGGATCCGATTCGGTGAGCACATGCACGGGTGTGTGCTCGAGCGCCTTGCCGGGGGCGTTGATGACGGGCAGCTGGCGGTTGAGGGCGGTGGGACGGTCGATGACGAGGGCGGAGGCGCGGCGGCGCAGGGCCAGGAAGTGGCGGAAGTCCGTGTCCGTCGAGACCCCGGTCGACCACCCGTCCTGGGCGAAGGAGCCGTTGATCGACTGGACGAGGGAGATGATGAGGGGACGCATCCTGCTCACTTCTTCAGCTCGTCTTCCGGACCCATGGCGATGCGCGGGTGGGCATCGGGGTCGATGGTGCGCAGGAGCCACTTGAGATCGGATTCCTCCAGGGTCACACAGCCGTTGGTGCCCGAATCGTGGTCGAGGTGGAGCCAGATGCCGCCGCCCTTGTCCCACCCCATCGGTCGGGTCGTGTCCGTGGGCGGATTCCCGGGGACGCGGTTGTAGTCGATGGCGATGATGTAGTCGAACACCGAGGCATAGTCCGGTCCGTAGGCCACCGTCGCCGAGGAGGGCAGATGGTCGTCCTGGGTGTAGGGCAGCTCGGTGCCGGGATCGGGTCTGTACCCGCCGGCGTCGCTGAGTGTGAACACCCCGATGGGGGTCGTCCTGTCGCCCTCGTGCCGGTCCTTGAGCCACCCGTTGCTGCCGTTGTGGGTCGAGAAGGTCTTGAGCTTCGTCCACTCCTCGTCCTCGAACCGGTAGAAGCTCAGCGTCGACTCCTCGGACTTCGCATCGGGGGAGGTGGCGACGAGGACCTGCGAGGTCTCCTGCGGGATCTGATCGGCATACTCCTGCTTCAGTCCCGGCACCGGGACCGAATGAGCCGGTCCGGCGGTCTCGGACTCGGAGGCGATCGGCCCAGTGCCCGAGGCGGCATCGTCGTCGGACCCGGCTGGTGAGGACCCTGCCGGGGCGGACTGTGCCGGCGCGGCCAGATCGCCGATGCTCGTCTGCTGCGCGGGGGCGGCCAGGGTCGTGGAATCGGCCTGTGCGGAGTCAGCGTCGCCGCCGTCGGCATCGGCGCCGCAGGCGGTCAGCGTCAGAGCGAGGACGACGAGCACGGGCAGGCCGAGGCGCCGATGAACTCCACTGGACATGAGCCCATCCTCTCACGAAGCTTGAGAATCGCCGGGCAATGACTGTGCGAAAATGACTCCATGAGCATTCCACCCGTGCCGAACCATCCTCCGCGCCCAGGGCGTCGGAAACCGGCCGAGGAGTCTCCGGAGTCGATCACAACCCAGTTGTTCATCGGCCAGGACGGGTCCGCGGCCGCAGACGGCTCCACCCAAGCACTGACTCCCGAGGAGCTGCAGCGGCTGCAGTCGATGGTCGACTCCGACGGCACCCAGGCCACCGAGGTGCTCAGCCTCGAGGAACTGCGCCGGCTGGCGGCCGCCGATGGATACGAGACCGGCGGTCTGCCGGCGGCACCCCGGAAAGCGAACTCCGACGACATCGCCGCTGCCGAGGCCGCTTCGGCCCCCAAGCAGTGGAATCCGCAGGGAGCCTCCCCAGCGCGGCCGGACACGGATGAACCCGGGCCCGCCCACCCGAATCCGACCCCATGGGGGCCCGAGTTCGGAGCCGCGGGAGAAACGGAGGCCCACCCCGAGCCGATGCGCTCGGCCGGCGCGCCCGCACCCGCCGGCGCTCTCCACTCCCAGGGCGGCCAGGCCCAAGGCCACCCCGGAGCCGGCCCGGTCCAGCCCGAGACCGGCTCGGGCGGTCAGCCGCCGGCCTTCGGACCCGCTTATGCGGCCGCCCCGGCCGCCGGGCCCGCCTACGGAGCGTCAGGCCCCGGCGGTCCGGGTGGGCCGGCCGGGCCCGGTGGGCCGACAGGACCGGGCGGCCCGTACGGTCGGCAGCCCGAGACGAAGAAGGTCCCCGCCTGGCTGTGGGTGCTCGCGTCCATCGCGCTCGTGCTGGCCCTCGGCATCGTCGGCTACATCGTCTGGGACTCGACCCAGGGCACCGATGAGGTGACCGCTCCGCCGAGCGATCAGCCCACGACCGGTCAGACCGATCCGCAGCCATCGGCGTCTGACAGCTCCTCACCGCCCGTGGCCGAGGAGGTCTTCACCTCTCCTTCGGGCAACATCTCGTGCACGATCGACTCCGAACGCGCCCGCTGCGTGATCAACGACTACGACTACTCGCCGCCGGAGAAGCCCGACGACTGCCGCCTCGACGACTGGGGCTCCATCGTCGTGGCCAATGACGAGGGAGCCGGATTCTCCTGCCTCGAGGCCCCCGAGTCCGAGGGGCCGGCCCGTGTGCTCGGCTACGGGGATTCGATCTCCGCGGCGGGAATGACCTGCACCTCGTCGGAAGAGGGCATGGAGTGCAAGTCCGATGAGTCCGGGATCGGCTTCAACGTCCGGCGGGCCTCGGTCGACTTCCTCAAGTGAGGCGGCGCCGCCGAGCGGGGCGGCGCCGCTGACACACGGGCGCACGGACGGGCCGCGGCCGCCTCGGCGGTCTTATGATGTGGACGGATGTGGGACGGGCGGAGGCAACCGGTCTACGGTGAAAGCGTGGCACACAGGTTCCTCCTCCTTCCTTGCCGCGACGAGTCCTGATCGGACAGCACACTCGTCGCGGAGTCTTCCTATGCTGGTCAAGCGTACGAACTCGAGATAGAGGAACAATGAAACTGCAGAAGCCCACCCCGATGCCGTTCAGCAAGTACAAGTCCTTCCAGGAGCGCATCGCCCTCGACATGCGCGACCGCACCTGGCCCGATCAGATCATCCGCCAGGCCCCTCGGTGGCTGAGCACCGATCTGCGAGACGGCAACCAGGCCCTGATCGATCCGATGACGCCGGACCGCAAGCGGAAGATGTTCGATCTGCTCGTGCGTCTCGGGTTCAAGGAGATCGAGGTCGGTTTCCCCGCCGCCAGCCAGGTCGACTTCGACTTCGTCCGCGAGATCATCGAACAGGACGCGATTCCCGACGATGTGCGCATCTCCGTGCTCACCCAGGCGCGTGAGGACCTCATCGAACGCACGGTCGAATCCCTCGTCGGTGCGAAGATGCCGACGGTCCACCTCTACAACGCGACCGCGCCCGTGTTCCGCAAGATCGTCTTCGGTTTCGACGGCGACGGCTTCGACCAGACCCGCGATATCGCTCTGCAGGGTACGCAGGCGGTGATGAAGCATGCGGAGACGCTGCTGTCCGACTCGGACTTCGGCTATCAGTACTCGCCGGAGATCTTCGTCGACACCGAGCCGGAGTTCGCCCTCGACATCGTCGGATCCGTCCTCGACATGTGGCAGCCGGCAGCCGGGCGCGAGACCGTGGTCAACCTGCCCGCCACCGTCGAACGCGGCACCCCGAACACGTATGCGGACCAGATCGAATGGTTCTGCCGCAATATGCCCTACCGCGACGAGGTGGCCGTATCCCTGCACCCGCACAATGACCGGGGCACCGGAGTCGCGGCCGCGGAGTTGGGCATGATGGCCGGCGCCGACCGGATCGAAGGGTGCCTGTTCGGCAACGGAGAGCGCACCGGCAACCTCGACCTGGTCACGGTCGCGCTCAACCTCTACACGCAGGGCGTCGACCCCGAACTCGACTTCTCCGATATCGACGACGTCATCCACACCGTGACCGAATGCAACCAGATCGGCGTCCACGAACGTCACCCCTACGGCGGCGACCTCGTGTTCACCTCGTTCTCCGGTTCGCACCAGGACGCGATCAACAAGGCCTTCGCCGACCGTGAGAAGAAGGCGAACGCGCAGGGCACGCCCGTGGATCTGATGGAATGGGACATGCCCTACCTGCCCGTGGATCCGAAGGACCTCGGACGCTCCTACGAGGCGATCATCCGCGTCAACTCCCAGTCCGGCAAGGGCGGTGTGACCTACCTGCTCAAGAGCGAGTACGGCCTCGAGCTGCCGCGCCGGATGCAGGTCGAGTTCTCCCGCGCCGTCCAGCAGCACACCGAGGGCGGCGGCGAGGTCAACGCCGAGGAGATCCGCCGCATCTTCAACTACGAGTACCTGCCCAGCGATGACCCCGACAAGGCCTGGGGCCGGTTCCAGATCGTGGGGCTGCGCACGGACTCCGGGTCGGCGGAGGGCCGTCCGTCCGAACGCGTCGAGGTCGATCTCATCGTCGACGGTCAGGAACGCAGCTACGAAGGCCACGGCAATGGTCCGATCGACGCACTCGTGAAGATCCTCATCGAGAACTTCGACGTCGACGTCCGCCTCCAGGACTACACCGAGCACGCCATCGGCTCGGGCGCCGACACGACGGCGGCCGCCTATGTCGAACTCGCCGTGGCCGACCGTGTCGTCTGGGGCGCCGGACTGCACCCGAACATCACGAAGGCCTCGCTCAAGGCCGTGGTCTCGGCCGTCAACCGCGCCGCCCGCGATCGCGAGGCGCAGCGGCAGGCCTGAGGCGCCGCCGGGCTCATCAGGGGCCGAGCTCACAGCAGTTTCACGCGCGGCGGGGATGATTCCCCGCCGCGCGTGAGCGATAATGGGCGGGTGCACAACTATCGGGATGAAGGCATCGTGCTCTCAGGGCACAAGCTCGGCGAAGCCGACCGCATCGTCTCCGTGCTCACTCGCAGCCACGGGCTCATCCGTGCGGTCGCCAAGGGGGTGCGCCGAACGAAATCGCGTTTCGGCTCCCGTCTCGAACCGTTCATGCTCGTCGACCTGCAGTGCCATGTCGGTCGCAGCCTCGACATCGTCACCCAGGTCGAGCTGATCGAACCCTTCGCCCGCGGGATCGCCAGCGACTACGATGTCTACTCGGCCGCCTCGGTGATGGCCGAGACCGCCTCGCGCATCACCGAGGCCGAACCGGTCTCGCGCACCCACTTCCTCCTCCTCGTCTCCGCCATCCGCTCCCTGTGCAACCGCGAACACCCGCCGAGGCTGGCCTTGGACGCCTATCTGCTGCGGGCGATGTCCGTGGCCGGGTGGGCACCGAGCCTGCTCGACTGCGCCCAGTGCGGTCGGCCCGGACCGCACCGGGCCTTCTCGGCCGGACTCGGCGGAGCCGTGTGCACGCAGTGCCGCACCTCGGGAGCGGCCCTGCCGGACACCGACGCGCTCGAACACATGGCCGCGCTGCTGACCGGAGACTGGGAGACCGCCGAGTCCGCGGATCTGCACGACCAGATGGATGCCTCGAAGCTCGTGACCGACTGGGTCTCCTGGCACCTCGAGCGCAATATCCGATCACTGAGAGTTCTGGAGAGCACATGAACTACCCCGCCCCACCGGCCCACCCCAGCGGAGCACGGCCTCCGCGCATCGATGCGAAGTTCGTGCCCCGGCACGTCGCCATCGTCATGGACGGAAACGGTCGGTGGGCCAATCAGCGGGGTCTGCCGCGCACCGAGGGGCACAGGGCCGGCGAGGCGTCCCTGCTCGACGTCATCCACGGGGCCATCGAGGCGGGCGTGGACTATCTGTCCGCGTACGCGTTCTCGACGGAGAACTGGAAGCGCTCACCCGACGAGGTGCGCTTCCTCATGGGGTTCAACCGCGATGTCATCCGCCGTCGCCGGGACGAGCTCAATGCGCTCGGCGTGCGCATCGTGTGGTCCGGCCGCCGGGGCCGTCTGTGGCGGTCGGTCATCGATGAGCTCGAGACCGCGGCCGAGATGACCAAGGGCAACACGGGCCTGACGCTTCAGTTCTGCGTCAACTACGGAGGCCGGTCCGAGATCATCGACGCGGTCAATGAGATCACCACCGAGGTCGCCGCGGGCAGGCTCAAACCCGGCAAGGTCACGGAGAAGACGCTGCGATCGCGCCTCTACGCCCCCGGCGTGCCCGACGTCGACCTGTTCATGCGCTCGTCCGGCGAGCAGCGGACCTCGAACTTCCTGCTCTGGCAGTCCGCCTATGCCGAGATGGTCTTCCAGGACGTGCTGTGGCCCGATGTCGACCGCCGCACCCTGTGGGCGGCCATCGAAGAGTACGCCCGCCGCGACCGGCGCTTCGGCGGTGCCGTCGACACGCCCTCGGCCTGAACCGCCGACGCCCCCCGCAGCAAGACGCTGCGAGGGGTCCGTCCTGAATCGTTCGGTCGGATCAGCGGCTGAACCGACCGAACCGATCAGTAGCGGTCGCGGGAGCGGTTGCCGCCGAACTTCTTCCCACCTCGGCGATCGGACCGGAAGTTGCGGCCGTCGCCGGGCTGCTTGTCGAAGTTGCGCTTCTTGAACGGACGTCCCGGACGGCCCGAGTCCGGGCGGATGTCGATGGGCCGTCCCTGGATCTCGGTGTGGGCGAGCTTCTTGAGCACCGCCGGGTCGAGGTCCTTGGGCAGGTCGACGAGGGTGTGGTTCGAGCGGATGTCGATATGGCCGATCTGCTTGGAGGTGATTCCGCCCTCGTTCGCGATCGCACCGACGACGGCGCCGGGCTGCAGACGCTCATTGCGCCCCACGGCCAGACGGTAGGTCGTCATGTTCTCATCGCGGCGGCCGCCGCGTCCCGGACGGCCTCCGTCGCGGCCGCCATCGCGGTCCCGACCGGGCCGGCGAGTGGGCTCGGGCATCGGTTCGGCCTTGAGCGTGTTCGATTCGAGCACGAGCGAGGCCAGGGCCGCGGCGATGGTCGTGGCCGGCACATCGCGGGAGAGCTCGTACTGTTCGATGACGGAGGTGAGTTCGGACAGCTCGGTGGTCGCGAGCACATCGTCGATGCGTGTGGTGAACTTCTCCACCCGTGTGTTCGTCAGCTCTTCGACGCTGGGCAGGGTCAGCGGTTCGACCTTCTGCTTCGTGGCGCGTTCGATGGAGCCGAGCATGCGCTGCTCGCGCGGGGTGACGAAGAGGATCGCCTCACCCGAGCGGCCGGCGCGGCCGGTCCGGCCGATGCGGTGGACATAGGACTCGGTGTCGTGCGGGATGTCGTAGTTGACCACGAGCGTGATGCGTTCGACATCGAGGCCGCGGGCGGCGACATCGGTGGCGACGAGGATATCGACCTTGCCGTCGCGGAGCATGTCGATCGTGCGTTCACGCGCCTGCTGCGGGATGTCGCCGTTGATCGCTGCGGTCTTGAACCCGCGGGCCCGCAGCTTCTCCGCCAGTTCCTCGGTGGCCTGCTTCGTGCGCACGAACATGATGATGCCCTCGTACTCCTCGACCTCGAGGATGCGGGTCAGGGCGTCGAGCTTGTGCGAGTGCTGGACCATGAAGTAGCGCTGGCGGATGTTCGCCCCGGTCTGCGACTTCGCCGCGATCCGGACTTCCTTCGGATCGTCGAGGTACTTGCCGGTGATCCGGTGGATCGACGTCGGCATCGTGGCCGAGAACAGGGCCACCTGCCGGTTGTCGCCGACCTGGCTGAAGATCTCCTCGATGTCCTCGGCGAAGCCCATCTTGAGCATCTCGTCGGCCTCATCGAGGATGAGGTGCTGGAGGCTGCCGAGCTTGAGCGAACCCCGCTTGAGGTGGTCGATGACACGTCCGGGAGTGCCGACGACGACCTGGGCGCCGCGGCGCAGACCGGCCAGCTGCGGACCATAGGCCTGCCCGCCGTAGATCGGCAGCACGGAGAAGTCGGGCAGCTCGGTGGCATAGGAGGTGAAGGCCTCGGCGACCTGGATCGCGAGTTCGCGGGTCGGGGTCAGAACGAGGGCGAAGGGACCGTTCTCGGCACGACCGGCCTCGGCGAGGTCGGACAGGGCCGGCAGCGCGAACGCGGCGGTCTTGCCGGTTCCGGTCTGCGCCAGTCCGATGACATCGCGTCCCGACAGCAGGGTCGGGATCGTCTCGGCCTGGATCGGGGTCGGCGTCTCATAGCCCTGAGCCTGGACGGCCTTGAGCACGAGCGGATGGAGTCCCAGTTCGGAGAATTTCGGGGTCGTCTGTTCGGTTGCGGACACATCGGTCATGAGTGATCTCTCTCACGTCGGCACACACTTGATCGCAGATGACTGAAATGGCGATCTACCCTGCGGCCGCTTGTGCAATCATCTCGAGCAATCCGGGCCGAACCCGCAGAGGTCCAAGAACTCGCTTGGACGGACGCGAAAACGTCGGTGCGGAGAAAGGTTTGGGTGTGGAAACAAGTCTACACGCCGTGGGCCGCCTCCGGCGGTTGCGCAGAGGGTCAGAGGGTGTGAGATCAGTCGCCTCCGAATCCGCCCGCGTCCGTCGGGGCAGTCGTTGCCGGCCCGCCTCACCGACCCGTTAGGCTTGTACCTGGCAGCCACGGCAGCCGGCCGTGGGCGAACTGAATCAAGGAGAGAACATAGTGGCACAGTCGAAGTTGGATGCCGTCATCGCCCTGGCCAAGCGCAGAGGATTCGTCTTCCAAGCCGGAGAGATCTATGGCGGTTCCCGCTCGGCATGGGACTACGGGCCATTGGGCGTCGAGCTCAAGGACAACATCAAGTCCCAGTGGTGGCAGACCTTCGTGCGCGGTCGTGAGGACGTCGTCGGCCTCGACTCCTCGATCATCCTGCCCAAGCGCGTCTGGGAGGCCTCCGGCCACGTCGAGACCTTCGTCGACCCGCTCGTCGAATGCCTCAACTGCCACAAGCGCCACCGCGAGGACCACCTGCTCGAGGCCTATGAGACCAAGCACAAGAAGGCCCCGGACAACGGCATGGCCGATATCGCCTGCCCTGACTGCGGCACCCGCGGCCAGTGGACCGAGCCCCAGGAGTTCTCCGGCCTGGTCAAGACCTTCCTCGGCCCCGTCGACTCGGAGACCGGGCTGCACTACCTGCGTCCGGAGACCGCACAGGGCATCTTCGTCAACTTCAACAACGTGCTCACCGCGGCTCGGAAGAAGCCGCCGTTCGGCATCGGCCAGATCGGCAAGGCCTTCCGCAACGAGATCACCCCGGGCAACTTCATCTTCCGCACCCGTGAGTTCGAGCAGATGGAGATCGAGTACTTCGTCAGCCCCGACGAAGCCGATGACCACTACAAGCAGTGGGTCGAGGACTGCTGGGACTGGTTCCTCGATCTCGGCATCTCGGCCGACAACGTCCGCCGTCTCGACGTGCCCGCCGAGGAACGGGCCCACTACTCCTCGGGCACCATCGACATCGAATACCGCTTCGGCTTCCAAGGCTCCGAATGGGGCGAACTCATGGGCGTGGCCAACCGCACCGACTACGACCTGGGCACCCACACCGAGCTCTCCGGAGCGAAGCTGCAGTACTTCGACCAGGCCAGCGGAGAGCGCTACACCCCGTACGTCATCGAACCCTCCTTCGGGCTGACCCGTTCGATGATGGCCTTCCTCGTCGAGGCCTACACCGAGGACGAGGCCCCGAACACGAAGGGCGGCACGGACAAGCGCGTTCTGCTCAAGCTCGATCCGCGCCTGGCCCCGGTCAAGGCCGCCGTGCTTCCGCTGAGTCGCAACGAGAAGCTCTCGCCTGCCGCCAAGGACCTCGCTGCGCGTCTGCGCAAGCGCTGGAACATCGACTTCGACGACGCCGGTGCCATCGGCCGCCGCTACCGCCGTCAGGACGAGATCGGCACCCCGCTGTGCATCACGGTCGACTTCGAGACCCTCGACGACCAAGCGGTCACGATCCGCAAGCGCGACGACATGAGCCAGGAGCGGGTGAGCATCGACCAGGTCGAGAACTACCTCGCCGAGCATCTCGCCGGAGCCTGAGCCGCCGGGCCCGGACAGCGGAGGCGGCTCCACTGTCCGGGCCCATCCCATCGGTCAGCCCAGCCGCACGAAGGTCCGCCATGCATATGACGCTCCACACCGAGCCGAAGGCCTCGCCGAGGGTTCGCCGGATCATGATCGCCTGCCTCATCCCGCTGGTGCTGGCAACGATCTCCGGACTGCTCCTGCTCTGGCCGGACGGGGCCGAGACCGAACTGCCCGGCGGCGGGCCGACGACCAACGCGGCCGCAGGGACCACGGACACCGAGGCCGAAATCACGGCCGTCGACGCCACGGAGTGCGAGGCGGGGGAGTCGGACCCGGTGGTCCGAGCCGACTGCATCTCCTTCACTGCCGAGGCCGATGGCGAAGAGGGCAGCCTGTATGTGACGCCCGACGCCATCAAGGCCGGCATCGGCGTCGGGGACACGGTCAAGGTCCTCGACTTCACCGACTCACCGGATCGGACCGAGATGGGCACCGACTTCGTCTTCATCGACTTCGATCGGGACGCGCCGATGCTGGCTCTGGCGATCATCTACGTGATCGTCGTCCTCCTCGTCGCCGGCTTCCGCGGTCTGCGGGCGCTTCTGGGCCTGGGCTTCGCCGGCGCCGTTCTCTTCGTCTTCATGCTTCCGGCCATGCTCGACGGCAAGCCGCCGCTGCTGGTGGCCATGGTCTCGGCGAGTCTGATCATGGTCGTCGCGCTCTATCTCGCCCATGGGGTGTCGACCCGGACATCGACGGCGCTGTTCGGCACCGTCCTCGGCATCGTCATCACAGGTGTCCTCGCGGCCTGGATGACCTCCTGGGCGAATCTGGGCATCGCCTATTCGGAGGACGGCTACCTCCTCGTCGACACGACCGATCTGGCGATGACCGACATCATCGTCTGTGCGATCCTCATCACCGGCCTCGGCGTGCTCAACGACGTCACCATCACGCAGGCCTCGGCCGTGTGGGAGCTGGCAGCGGCGGCGCCGCGGATGAAGCCGGGCCAGCTGTTCTCCCGGGCGATGCGCATCGGCCGCGACCACATCGCCTCGACCGTCTACACGATCACATTCGCGTATGTCGGTTCGGCGCTGATGACGCTCATCATCGTCTCCGCACACGATCAGTCCCTGTTCGACACGCTCACCCTCGGGGACATGTCCGTCGAGGTGGTCAGCATCCTCGTGTGCTCCATCGGCCTGGTCGTGGCGATCCCGCTGACGACCGGCCTCGGCGTGCTCGTGGTCAGGTCCGGACTGCGCCCCACGCGACAGACCGGGAGCGGAAACGGCTCGGGCAGTGCTTCGGCACCAGACCCCGGTGGGGACGGTGTTCGGCGTGGGGAGGGTGGTCGGCCCTCGACCCGTCGGGAGGCGCTGCTGCGCGAACGAACGTGAGGCGGCCCGGACACCTCGTGTGGGGGTGTCCGGGCCGCCGTGTCCGTCGGTCGTGGAAGGGCTCAGAGCTTCGTCCAGGCCTCCGTGAGGACGCCGCGGATGATCTGCTCCATCTCGTCGAATTCGCTCTGGCCCACCGTCAGCGGCGGCGAGAGCTGGATGACCGGGTCTCCGCGATCATCGGCACGGCAGTACAGGCCGCCTTCGTACATCTTCGCGGACACGAAGTCCTTGAGGATCCGCTCGGACTCCTCCTCGGTGAACGACTCCTTGGTGTCCTTGTCCTTGACGAGTTCGATTCCGTAGAAGAAACCCTCACCACGGACGTCACCGACGATCGGCAGGTCCTTGAGCTTCTCGAGCGTGTACTTGAACGCCGCAGCGTTCTCATGCACGTGGTCGTTGAGCTTCTCGGCCTCGAAGACGTCGAAGTTCGCCATCGCCGCGGCACAGGAGACAGGGTGTCCGCCGAAGGTGTAGCCGTGGTAGAACGTCTCGTCGCCGCCGGGTCCGAAGGGCTCGAAGAGGCGATCGGAGGCGATCATCGCACCCAGGGGCGCATACCCGGAGGTGATGCCCTTGGCGCTGGTGATGATGTCGGGCACATAGCCGAAGTCGTTGCACGCGAACATGTCGCCGACGCGGCCATAGGCGCAGATCGTCTCGTCGGAGACCAGCAGCACATCGTGCTCGTCGCAGATCTCGCGGACCCGATCGAAGTAGCCGGGAGGCGGCGGGAAGCAGCCGCCGGAGTTCTGCACGGGTTCGAGGAACACGGCCGCCACCGAATCGGCGCCCTCGAACTCGATGGCCTCGCCGATGCGGTCGGCGGCCCAGCGGCCGAAGGCCTTCTCATCATGGGCAAGGTGGTCCGGCGCCCGGTAGAAGTTCGTGTTCGGCACCTTGTGGGCACCGGGGACCAGGGGAGCGAACTGCTCGCGCAGCCCCGGCAGCGAGGTCACCGACAGCGCGCCGTGCGGCGTGCCGTGGTAAGCCGTGGCCCGCGAGATGATCTTGTGCTTGCCGGGCTTGCCGACGAGCTTGAAGTAGTTCTTCGCCAGCTTCATCGCCGATTCGACCGAGTCCCCGCCTCCGGAGGTGAGGAAGACCCTGTTGAGGTCGCCCGGCGCATAGTCGGCCAACCGCTCAGAGACCTCGATCGCCTGCGGGTGGGTGTAGGACCACAGCGGCATGAACGGAAGCTTGAGGGTCTGGTCGTACATCGCCTTCGCGATCTCCTCGCGACCGTGCCCGACCTGAACGGTGAACAGGCCGGCGAGGCCGTCGATGTACTTCCTGCCCTTGTCATCGAAGATGTGGTGGCCCTGGCCGCGTACGATGACCGGCGCCTCACCACCGTCGAACAGTGCCTGGTGTGGTGACATGTGCATCCACACGTTGTTGCGGATGGCCTCCTGATAAGGAGTGCCAGCCCTGGTGACATTTTCAGTCATCGCGTCCCCCAATTGTATTTCTGCTTTTCCAGTGAGAGGTACATGAAGAGCTCCGTGTCCACGACGGCGTCGATCGAGCGAAGCTCTTCATTGACGAACTCGATCAGATGCCGATCCGATTCGCAGACGATCTCGACGAGGAGGTCGAACGAGCCAGCGGTGACGACGAGGTAGTCGATCTCGTCGTAGTCGTGGAGTCGATCGGCGACGGCCGAGATGTCGCCTCGGACCTTCAGCCCCACCATCGCCTGCCGGGCGAAGCCCAGACTCAGGGGATCGGTCACGGCGACGATCTCCATCACGCCGGAATCGATGAGCCTCGAGACCCGCTGACGCACAGCGGCCTCGGACAGGCCCACGGACTTGCCGATGGCCGAATACGACTTCCGCCCGTCGTGCTGCAGCTCGACGATGATCGCCTTGGACTTCTCGTCGAGGTTGCCCAGGCGGGAACCGCTGCCATTGGGCAGGAACTGGTCCATTCTTCACCTCCGTGGTGTGCGTCTCAGCCCAATCTACCATCGATTCTATCGATTTGCGTAGTCGTGCGTGCGGAATCAGTCGAAAGTGGAAAAGGTTCATTCTGGATTCGTAAGTTTGGGCCGAATCGACGTCCGACAACACGCGTCTCATCAGTCGTTGACAGGCTGTGAGGGCGATCACCAGACTGTAGTCATGAATGAGGGTGAGCTTTTCTACACTGGCGAGGACAATCGGCCGGATGTGCATGGGATGCGGCCCGGGGCCGAACAGGGTCGTGCGAGCCAGGAGGTCAAAGCTCGCCCGCAGCCGATACCCGGTGAGGTCGACACGATCGGTGCGAGCGCGCTGTCGTTCAGCGCAGAGGAGTACCTGGGTCGCATCGCCTCGGTGCGCAATCGCATGGTCGACCAGGGCCTCGCCGCGCTCATCGTCACGGACCCGGCGAACATCTACTATCTGACCGGGTACAACGCCTGGTCCTTCTACACCCCGCAGCTGCTCTTCGTGCCCTCGTCGGGGCCGATGACGCTGTTCATGCGCGATATGGACGCGCGCGGGGCCTCCCATACCTCCTGGCTGCCGCCCGAGGACATCGTCGGCTATCCCGAGCGCTATGTGCAGCGTCCTCATATCCACCCCTTCGACTGGGTCGCCTTCGCCCTGCGCCAGCGCTGGGAGGTCGCCCGGGCCTCGATCTCGCCGGTCGGGGTCGAGATGGACTCGCACTTCTTCTCCCCGCGCGCCTTCCGCGCCCTCGTCAACGGTGTGCCCGAATGGCGGTTGGTCGACTCCTTCGAGCTCGTCAACTGGATCCGGGCGGTCAAGTCCCCGGCCGAGATCTCGCTCATGCGCAAGGCCGCCGAGGTGACGACCGCGGCCATGGACGCGGCCCTGGGAGCCATCGGGGTGGGCGTCGGTCAGCACGAGGTGGCGGCGGCGATCTCCGAGGCTCAGATCCGCGGAGGACAGGGAGTGTGGGGCGACTACCCGGCGATCGTGCCGATGATGCCCACCGGAGAGAGCGCGGACACTCCGCATCTGACCTGGACCGATCGGAAGTTCGTCGACGACGAGTCCGTGAGCATCGAACTCGCCGGTGTCCACAGTCGGTACCACGTGCCCTTGGCCCGAACCGCGGTGACGGGCAAGCCGAAGCAGGAGCTCGTCCGCCTCGAGGGGGTCGTCGCCGAGGCGCTGTCGGCGGTCCTCGACACCGCCGCCCCCGGTGTGCCCACGGCCGAACTCGCCCGGACCTGGAACCGGGTGCTGGCGCTGTCGGGACTGGAGAAGCCGAGCCGACTGGGCTACTCGATCGGAATCGGCTACCCGCCGGACTGGGGCGAGCGCACGATCTCGATCCGCACCGAGGACGATCAGATCCTCGAGGCCGGCATGACCTTCCACCTCATCGGCGGTATGTGGATGAACGGCTACGGAATCGAGCTGTCCGAACCGATCCTCATCACCGACACCGGGTGCGACACCTTCACGGACTTCCCGCGCGAGATCATCCGGGTCTGACCGGAATCAGACGAAGAACTGGATCCACAGGCCCATGATCAGCGCGTTGATCCCGGACACGGCCAGCGCCTGACCCTGGACCCGGGCGATGTCCGTCTTCGAGGCGGGGGCACTGGCATCGGCCATCTGCACGGCCATGGCCACCCGCGGGGGAGCGGCCAGAGCCGCCAGCGATCCGGCTGCGTTCCCGGCCGCGACGACCGGCAGCGCGGCCACGTGGGACGAGGCGGCGACCGCGGTCAGCGTGCCGGTGAACATCGAGTTCGCGCCGGTGTTCGAGCCGGTCAGGACGGCGCCGACGGCATTGAGCCAGGGTGTCAGCAGCACGAGGCCTGCCGGCAGCATCGCTCCGATGGCCTCGCTCATGCCCGTCGTGGTCATGATCCAGCCCATGAGCATGAATGCGGACGTGCCCACGCCGATGGGAATCCAGGATCCGGCCGCCGAGGCCGATACGCGGCGCCGATCGTCGACGGTGACCGCGGCGAT
This sequence comes from Candidatus Brevibacterium intestinavium, assembly GCA_019117545.1. Taxonomy (GTDB): domain Bacteria; phylum Actinomycetota; class Actinomycetes; order Actinomycetales; family Brevibacteriaceae; genus Brevibacterium; species Brevibacterium intestinavium. Next base: position 18,314 of record DWZN01000082.1, on the reverse strand, counting down.
GAGGCAGGCGGCGGCCAGCCAGAACGGGGGAGAGGCGATGATCTCGGTCGCCGCCGACGGCAGGGCCGAGTGCAGGGCCCGTGCCAGCAGCAGGCCGACGGTCAGCACGCCATAGGGCAGAACGGCCGATCCCAGCCGCCGGGTGAATCCGGTGCGGCGCTTGCCGATGACGAAGCCGGTGCCTACGACGACGATGACGACGAGTGAGCCGATCACTCCCGCCGGAGCCATGCCGACGGTCAGGCTGGCGCCGAGGATGCCCAGCCACATCAGCCCGGCGGAGCCGAGGATGCCCAGCGCCGAGGTGGGACCGGGGCGCATGATCGCGATGACGAAGATCGTGACGATGACGACCGGGATCGCGTTGAGCCAGGCGGTGGACAGGCCGAGTTCGTCGACGTCGAGTCCGGCCAGCGCCGCCGCCACCGTGGTGCCCGGGCCCAGGGCGCCCCAGGGCACGGCGATGAGCCCGAGGAGCCCGAGGAGCGCCGACTGCCGCAGCGTGCAGCCGAGGTGCCGCAGGATCGGCACCCCGATGGTCACGCCGATGCCGAATCCCGTGACCGATTCGGCGAAGGGCACGATGCCGAAGACGACGAGGGCGACGCCGAGGGGACGGTTGGGCGAGAGCGATTCGACCCAGGCGGAGATCTGCGACATCGAGCCGGCGGCCTCGAGCAGTCGGGCGAGGACCATGCCGAAGAGCAGGATGAGTGCGACTTCGAGGATGAGGGGGAAGTACTCGACACCGGAGTCGACCAGCACCGAGGCGGGGGTGGGGAAGGCGAGGACCACGATGACGGCCGCGGCGACCGCGCCGGCCAGGGCCGCGATCCACGAACTCTGCTTGAGCAGAAGCAATACAATGGCGATGAGGATCGGGGAGAGAGCCAGCACAGCCGCCATTGAGTTCCTTTGAGAGATTTTGTTCTACTATTCAAGAATAGTCTATGATGCTCCAATGGCGAAGGAAGAAGATCTCGGGGCCCGCGTCTTCGGTGCCCGCATCCGTGCGCGCCGCAAGTCCAACGCTCTCACCCTCAACGAGCTCGCCGTCCGGGCGGGCCTGTCGCGTGCCGCGCTGTCGAAGATCGAACGCGGAGAGCAGGACACTTCGGTCTCCAATGCCATGGGCCTCTCCCGCGATCTCGGAGTCGAGGTCGGTGAGCTGCTGGCCGCTCCGGAGGTGACCATCACCCGCTCCGAGGCGATCCCCACCTCCTCCGACTACGGTCACGGGGTGCGACGGCGCGACCTGCCCTCGGCGATCGAGAACATGGACGTCGTCCACTACCGCCTCGATCCGCACAGTGAGACCTCGGCCTTCGCCGCGCATCGCAGCGGTTCCCGAGAGAGCTTCTTCGTGCTGTCCGGCAGCATCGAGATCGTCACCATCGACCGTCGCACCACGCTGCACGCCGGTGACTGCGCGCAGGCGCCCGGCGATGTGCCGCACCAGCTGGCCAACCCCCACGACCGTCCGGCCGAACTCATGCTCATCATCGTCTGAGGCTCGAAGCCCTCGGCCCGGCACCATTGACTCTTCGCGCCGAATCGGCCATTCTGATCGGGTCCCATCTCCGACGAAGGGCCTGCCGACCGTGAAGTGAGTCCTCATGCCGTGACTTGCGGGTGCCACGGACCCGCAGCGCTTCTGCGTGCACGAAATGAGGACCCCCATGCCCACTGCCATCACTGTGTCGGGACTGGACTGCCGCCTCGGCGACGACACCGAGATCTTCTCCCAGCTGACCGCCACCATCCCCACCGGCCTCATCGGCCTGGTCGGAGACAACGGGATCGGCAAATCCACACTCGCGAAGATCCTCGCCGGACTCTTGCCCGCCGCTGCCGGAACCGCCACCGGCACCGACGGTGCCGTCTACATCGATCAGCTCCTGCCGCATTCGCCGCAGCGCGTCGATGCGGCCCTCGGCATCGCCGATGTCCGTCACGCCCTGCAGCGCGCGCTGCACGGTGACGCCGATGACACCGACTTCGACCGCATCGGCGATGACTGGGACATCGAAGAACGCGCACTGGCCGCCACCGCCGATCTCGGACTGCACCTCGAACTCGATGACCTCGACAGACGGCTGAGCAGCTTCTCCGGAGGACAGGCCACCCGGATCGGACTCGCCAGAGCGGCCCTGGTCGGTGAGGCCTGGCTCATCCTCGACGAACCGAGCAACAACCTCGACGAGGACGGACGCGCACTGCTGACCTCCCTGCTGAGCGCGCGCCGCGGACCCACTCTGGTCATCTCCCACGACCGCACCCTGCTGTCCCACGTCGACGCGATCATCGAGATGACCGACCGCCTGCGGGTCTACGGCGGCGACTTCGACGACTATGAGGCCATGGTCGCCGCCGAGGAGGCGGCGAAGCGCCAACGGATCGTCGACGCGAAGAAGAGCCTCGAGATCGAGAGGCGTCAGCGCATCGACCTCGAGACGAAGCTCGCTCGAGCCGACCGGAAGGCGGCCAAGGACAAGGAGAACAAGCGCCGACCCAAGATCGTGATGAATGGGCTGGCGAACTTCGCCGAGAAGTCCGCGGCGAAACGTCGCGGGGACAAGGCCGCCGACGAAGCCTCCGCCCTGGCCGATCTCGACGCGGCCAAGGACTCGCTGCGGTCGTCGTCGAGCGTGCGCCTGGATCTGCCCGAGACGACAGTCCACCTCAGCAAGCGCGTTGTCTCACTCGACTCCGACAGCCTGGACCGCCCGGTCGAGATCGTCGGTCCGGAGAGGATCCGGCTGACCGGACCGAACGGGGCGGGAAAATCCACACTGCTGGCGGCGATCATGGCCGCATCCGGCGTGCCGATGCGGCCGGGCCCGCCGATCGACGAGCTCTTCGGCCGACTGGCGATCAGGGTGTCCGTTCCGCTTGCCCACCTCGACCAGCAGTACCGTCTGCCGGAGGCGCTGACGGTCATGGAGGCGGTCCGATCCGGCAACCCGCATCTGGGTCCGCACCGCGTCCACGAGGTGCTCGCGGCCATGGGGCTGCGTGCGGGACGGACCGAACAGCGCTGCGGGACGCTGTCCGGCGGCGAACGCTTCCGCGTGGCACTGGCCGCCGGACTGCTGTCCGAACCGGCCCCGCAGCTGCTCATCCTCGACGAACCGGGCAACAACCTCGACCTGTCCTCGCTCGAAGCGCTGGTGACCGGACTCGAGGGATTCGGCGGAGCGATGATCGTCATCACCCACGATGACCGCCTCGCCGCCGAGCTCGCCGCGGAAACGGAATGGGATGTGCGGGAATTTCTGCGCGCGAAAGCGGTTGGACTCAGTACTTGAGCGTTGAAGTCCCCGGCTGCGCACGGGGAGGGGAAGGGGTGCGGATGTGCGATTTTGACTGCTTTGGGATAATGAACCCGTGAGTGTCATCAGCCCCAGCCCAGAAACCGTGTCCCCGGCCGTCGGTGCGCCCCTGCGCATCGGCCCGATCGAGCTGTCCTCCCCGGTCGTGCTCGCCCCCATGGCCGGGATCACGAACACCGCGTTCCGTCGCCTGTGCCGCGAATACGGAGCCGGGCTCTACGTGACCGAGATGGTCACCACTCGCGCCCTGGTCGAACGCAGCCCGAAGACCATGCGCATCATCCACCACGAGCCCTATGAGACCCCGCGCTCCGTTCAGCTCTACGGCGTCGACCCGATCACCATGGGCCAGGCCGTGCGGATGCTCGTCGAGGAGGACCGGGCCGACCACATCGACCTCAACTTCGGCTGCCCCGTGCCCAAGGTCACCCGCAAGGGCGGCGGCTCGGCCCTGCCGTGGAAACAGGACCTGTTCGACGCTATCGTCACCACCGCCGTGACCGAGGCCTCCCGCGGTGGGATCCCGGTGACCGTGAAGATGCGCAAGGGCATCGACGCCGACCACACCACCTTCCTCGACGCCGCCGAGACGGCCCGCAACGCCGGTGTCTCCGCCGTCGCCCTGCACGGGCGCACGGCCGCGGACCTGTACTCGGGCAAGGCCGACTGGGACGCGATCGCCCGGCTCAAGGACCACCTCGGCGACACTGTGCCCGTACTGGGCAACGGCGATATCTTCGCCGCCGAGGACGCTCTGGAGATGATGGCCGTGACCGGCTGCGACGGAGTCGTCATCGGCCGCGGCTGCCAGGGACGGCCCTGGCTCTTCGGCGACCTCGCGAACGCCCTGAACGGCAGCGAGGAACGCCACCGTCCGGGACTGGCCGAGGTGGGCCGGGCCGTGTACAAGCACGGTCAGTACCTCGTCGACCACTTCGAGGACGAGTTCTACGGAGTGCGCGACCTGCGCAAGCACATCGCCTGGTACTTCAAGGGCTACCCGGTCGGGGGAGAGCTGCGCAGCCAGCTGGCCATGGTCTCCTCCCTCGACGAGCTCGCCGGGCTGCTGTCCCAGCTCGACCAGGACGCCCCCTATCCCGGTGCGGCCGCCGAAGGCTCCCGTGGACGCACGACCAGGCCGAAGCGGCCGCACCTGCCCGAGGGCTGGTTGGACTCCCGCGTCTTCGACCCCAGCGGGAAATCGCTGCTGTCGGAGGCCGAACTCGACATCTCTGGAGGATGAGAATGCCCTTCGACACTCACCCGCGCACCTCGGTGCGGACGGGGACCGTGGCGGTCTATTCGCCATGGGACGAAGAGCGGTGGGTGAGCGAACCGGCGAAGAATCCACGTCGCTCGGCCTTCCAGCGCGACCGTGCCCGCGTCCTCCATTCCTCCGGACTGCGCCGCCTCGGCGCGAAGACCCAGGTGGTGGCCCCGGGCACGGACGATTTCGTGCGGACCCGGCTCACCCACTCCCTCGAGGTCGCTCAGGTGGGCCGCGAACTGGCCCGCTACCTCGGCTGCGATCCGGACATCGTCGACACCGCCTGCCTGTCCCACGACCTCGGCCACCCGCCGTTCGGCCACCACGGGGAGACGATCCTCGACGCCCTGTGCAAGGACATCGGCGGTTTCGAAGGCAATGCGCAGACGCTGCGCCTGGTCACCCGGATCGAACCGAAGGTCATCGCCGACGACGGGCGTCCGGCCGGACTCAACCTGACCCGGGCCAGCCTCGACGCCTTGACGAAGTACCCCTGGCCGCGCAGCGAGGCCACGATCGGCCGACGTGATTCCGGGGTGCGGAAATTCGGCGTCTACGATGACGACACCGCGGTCTTCGACTTCTACCGCGACGGCATCGACAACGGCAAGAGATGTATCGAAGCCCAGGTCATGGACTTAGCAGATGACATCTCCTATTCCGTCCACGACGTCGAGGACGCCATCGTCGCAGGCCACCTCGACCTCGCCGACTTCGCCTGTGACAACCGCCGGGCAGAGCTGTTCGACATCACCCGGCAGTGGTACCTGCCGGAGGTCACGGACACGGAGATGGACAAGGCGCTGAGCCGTTTGGAGGCCGCCGCCTACTGGCCCAGCGAATCCTTCGACGGGTCCCGCCGGGCCCAGGCGAGCCTCAAGCACATGACGAGTCAGCTGATCGGACGGTTCGTCGGGGCCGCGGAGGCCGCGACTCGCGAGGAGTTCGGCTGGGAACCGCTGGCCCGCTACTCGGCCTCCCTCGTCGTCCCCGAGACCAGCGCGGTCGAGATCGCCGTGCTCAAGGGCATGGCGACGCTGACGGTGATGGTCGCCGAGGACCGTCTGCGGCTGCACGACATCCAGGCCGCGGTCATCGGCGAACTCGCCGAATGGTTCTCCGCAGCCCCGGACAGACTCGACCCGATGTTCCGCGCCGACCACGCCGAGGCCGCCGATGACGCCGCGCGCCTGCGGGTCATCGTCGACCAGATCGCCTCCCTGACCGACCATTCGGCGTGGGCTCTGTACCACCGCCTCAACGCCGGGGCGGAGGATCGGCTCTAGACCATGGCCGGACTCATCAAGCGCGAGGACATCGACGAACTGCGCAGCCGCACCCGCATCGACGAGGTGATCGGGGAGTTCGTCACCCTCAAGACCGCGGGCATCGGCTCGCTCAAGGGTCTGTGCCCCTTCCACGACGAGAAGACCCCGTCGTTCACCGTGCGTCCCCAGGTGGGCATGTATCACTGCTTCGGCTGCGGAGAGTCCGGGGACGTGTTCACCTTCCTGCAGAAGATCGAACAGCTCAGCTTCGTCGAAGCCGTCGAGACCTTGGCGGGCAAGGCCGGGATGCATCTGCGCTATGAGGACGGCAAGGGACCGGACAGGGAACAGGCCAGCCGCCGACAGCGCCTGCTCGAGATGCACGAGGTCGCTCAGCGCTTCTTCACCCAGGCACTCGAATCACCGGCCGGGCAGATCGCTCGCGAGTTCCTCATCGGGCGCGGGTTCCCCGCGGAGTCGAGCCGGGAATTCGGCATCGGCTTCGCCCCGAAGTCCTGGGATGCGCTGACCTCCCACCTGGGCCGCGCCGGATTCACCGATGAGGAGATCCTCGCCGCAGGCCTGGCCAGTGAAGGCGGACGCGGCATCTACGACCGATTCCGCGGCCGTGTGATCTGGCCGATCAAGGACATGACCGCCCGGACCATCGGATTCGGGGCCCGGCGTCTGTACGACGACGACAAGGGCCCGAAGTACCTCAACACCCCGGAGACCGCGCTCTATCGCAAGAATCAGGTCCTCTACGGCCTCGACCTGGCGAAGAGGTCGATCGCGAAGTCCAAGCGCGTCGTCGTCGTCGAAGGCTACACCGATGTCATGGCCGCCCACCTCGCCGGGGTCGACCAGGCCGTGGCCACCTGCGGCACGGCCTTCGGCGCCGAACACGTCAAGATCATCCGCCGACTCCTCGGCGACGACCCCACCGGACAAGTGGTCTTCACCTTCGACGGCGACGCAGCCGGACAGAAGGCGGCGCTGAAGGCCTTCGAATTCGAGAGCCTCTTCACCGCCCAGACCTTCGTCGCCGTCGAACCCGAGGGCCTCGACCCCTGCGACCTGCGGATGCAGAAGGGCGATGCGGCCGTGCGCGAACTCATCGACGACTGCAAGCCTCTGTTCGAATTCGTCATCACCACCGCCATCGCCCGATTCGACCTGGACACCGTCGAAGGCCGGATCTCCGCGGTCAGGGCCGCCGCCGAGGTGCTCACCGACATCCGCGACCAGGGCAGTCTCAGCCACTACTATCGATTCGTCGCCGGCCGCATCGGCGTCGACATCGACGAGGTGGAATCCGCCGTGCGCACGGCACGCCGGGCACCGAAGCAGAACCGCCAGGGGGCGCCGGCCCGGCAGGGCGCCGAGCCGGCCCGGGCCGAGAGCTACCGTCAGGAGCAGCGGCCCGGGGCCGCCTCGGCGGGGGAGGCCGACAGTGACCGGATCGAATACGTCTACGACGAACGACCCGATGTCTCCAACCTCTCGGCCCCGATCAGCCCGGCCCGGCTGAAGACGGAGAAGGGTGCGCTCATGGTGGCCCTGCAGCACCCGGAGATGGTCAACGCCAAACTCTTCGACTCGCTGTCGGCCAAGGCCTTCGAACACCCCGGCTACCGCCGGATCCAGGAGGCCATCGGACAGGCCGGGGGGCTGGGAGCGGCCGGACCCGAGCAGTCGAAATGGGCCGAACGGGTCCTCGCCGCCAGCGATGAGGACCTCAAGCCCTATATCGCACAGCTGCTCGTGACACCGCTGCCGGTCATCGAAGGCACTGACATCGACCGCTTCGCCCGCGGCATCGTCGCCCGTCTGTTCGACTACGACCTCGAACGCATCGCGAAGGAGCTGCACTCGCGGCTGCAGCGACAGGACACGAGCGACGGGGACGGACAGGCCGCTCTGCTCGGCCAGCTGCAGACCCTCGAGCAGCATCGAGCCAGGCTGAAGATGCTCATGTGAGCTGTCAGGCAGCGGGATCTCGGCTGACCGGAATCCTGCACACAGTGAAATAGTGCACAATTGCATATTTGCAGTTGATGAAAACTTGCATCGAGTGCAGAATAGTCTCATGCCAGTTGACGAATCCCTGCGCTCGAAGAAGGCCCGGCACACCCGCAACGCCCTCCACGAGTCCGCGATCACCCGCGTGCTCGAAGACGGGCTGGACTGCACCACGGTGGCGGCCATCGCCGCCGACGCCGGGGTGTCCACGCGCACCTTCTTCAACTACTACGAGACGAAGGAGGACGCGATCGTCGGCCTCGGCGTCGGTGCCGTCGTCGACGAGACGCTCGCCGACGACTACGTCCATTCGGACGCCGGACTCGACACGCTGGCTGAGGACACCGCCGGCTTCATCCGAGAGGCGCTGCTCATCGGCTCGGCCGACCCGGAGCTGCCGGCCCGTCGCCGACGCCTCTTCTCCCTCTACCCCGAGCTGGTCAGCAAGAGCTTCGACCGGGCTCAGGAGCTCGAGGAGGTCATCACCGGGCACGTGCTGGCCAGGCTGCGGCATCTCGGGCAGGAGTTCTCCTCCGAGGACTCGGCCCGGCGCAGCGCCCGCATGCTCACCCAGCTCTGCCGGGTCCCGCTCACCCATGCGGGACGCACGATCAAGGAGACACCGGTCGCGGCCGAGGACAAGGGCGGGACGAAGGCGATCTTCGAAGACTCGCTCGACCTCTTCCTCAAGGTCCTCGACCGGCTGCAGTGACCGGGCTGAGCAGACGAGGCAGCATCCACGATCGGCAGTCCGCCGCCGGCACCGACACCACCTATTCACCACTTCTCGACGACGAAGGCTGTATGCGAACGAATCACGAAATGACTGCCGAGACGATGACGGCACGCACCGGTTCGGCTCCGGCCGGCGATGAGACCGGCCCTGCCCCGATGACCACCTCGGCGATCATCCTGCTCTTCGTGGGGCTGATGATCGCGATGTTCATGTTCTCGCTCAATCAGACGGTGCTCGCCACCGCCCTGCCGACCATCGTCGGCGAACTCGACGGCGTCGACCAGATGCTGTGGGTCTCGACGGCGTTCATGCTCGCCTCGACGATCATGATGCCCGTCTACGGCAAGATCGGCGACCTGTTCGGCCGCAAACCCCTGTTCATGTTCGCGATCTGCTGCTTCCTGGCCGGATCGGTCTTCGCGCTCATCGCCGATGAGATGTCCACGCTCATCCTCGGCCGCGTGCTCCAGGGCATCGGGGGCGGAGGGATGATGATCCTCTCCCAATCGATCATCGCCTCGGTCGTGCCGGCCCGCGAACGCGGCAAGTACATGGGCATCATGGGTTCGGCCTTCGCCGTGTCGTCCGTGGCCGGACCGCTCATCGGCGGCTGGCTGACCGAAGGACCCGGCTGGCGCTGGGCCTTCGCCATCAACTTCCCGCTGGGCATCATCGCCCTCATCGCCGCAGCGATCTTCCTCAAGGTCCCCAAGCGGGCCGAGGGGACGGGCCCGCGGCCGAAGATCGACGTCTTCGGCATGGCTCTGATCTCGGTCGTGACCTCCTGCATCGTGCTCGTCTCCGCGTGGGGCGGCCACGACTTCGAGTGGGGATCGTGGCAGATCAGCGGACTCATCATCGCCGGCATCATCGCCGCGGTCGCGTTCGTCTTCGTCGAACTCAAGGTCAGCGAGCCGGTGATCCCGATGAGTCTGTTCACCAACCGCGACTTCCTCCTGGCCACGACTGCCGGGCTCTTCATCGGCGTGGGCATGTTCGGAGTGCTGTCGTACATGCCCACCTACCTGCAGATGGTCCACGGCATCGACGCGACGGTGGCAGGGCTGATGATGGTCCCGATGATGGGCACCATGCTCGTGTCCTCGACCCTCGTGGGCTTCATCGTCTCCCGCACCGGCAAGTACAGGAAGTATCCCCTGACCGGCATCCTGCTCATGGCGGCGGCGCTGGTGCTGCTGTCGACGCTCAAGGCCGACGACTCGGCCTGGGAGACCATCGGCTGCCTGGCCCTGCTGGGGCTGGGGCTGGGACTGAGCATGCAGACCCTCGTCCTCGTCGTCCAGAACGCCTTCCCGGTGTCCATGGTCGGCACGGCGACAGCGGCGAACAACTACTTCCGCCAGGTCGGTGCCACCCTGGGCATGGCCTTCATCGGATCTGTGTTCACCCAGCGGCTGATGGACAACATCAAGGACGGGATCTCCGAAATCGCGAAGGCGGCTCCGCAGACTCCGCTGCCGAAGATCTCCTCGACGGGGCTGACTCCGGAGATCGTGGCCCAGCTGCCGCAGCCTCTGCATTCGCTGATCATCGATTCCTACAATGACGCCCTCGTGCCGCTGTTCCTCTGGGTGGCCCCGCTGGCCGTGCTCGGATTCGTCTTCCTCGCGTTCCTGTCCAACACCCCGCTGGCCCAGACGCTGAAGGCCGAACCGGCCGGCGTGAGAACCTCGTGCTCGGTCAGGCGCCGGTGAGCGACGGTTCGACGACTTCGGCCCCCGGCCCGTCGTCATCGGCTAGTCTGGCAGAAAGCCCACTGCTGGAGGAGACGAGGAATGACGGTACTGACCATACTCAACGCGCCCGGGACCGAGATTCCCGACCTGCTCACTGACCTCGGTGACAGAGACGGCATCGAGCTGAGGATCGCCGAAGCCGAGACGCTGAGCCGGGCGCTGCCCGGAACCGATGTGCTGCTGATGTGGGACTTCTTCTCCACCGCCCTGCGGGACGCCTACGCCAGCGCTGACCGTCTCACGTGGGTGCACGCGGCGGCCGCCGGAGTCGACTCCCTGCTGTTCGACGAACTCGTCGACTCGCCGGTGACGGTGACGAATGCCCGAGGGACCTTCGACCGGCCGATCGCCGAGTTCGTGCTCAACTACATCCTCATGCACGCGAAGAGCTCGATCGGCTCGCTGGCCGATCAGCGTGAGCAGAAGTGGAATCGGCGCTCGACACGCGATGTGGCAGGGTCGAAGGCGATGATCGTGGGCACCGGGGCGATCGGGCGTGAGGTCGCACGACTGCTGAAAGCCGTCGACATCGAGGTCACCGGGGCCGGCTCCCATGCCCGCGGCGGAGACGCCGACTTCGGCGATGTCATCGATTCGTCGACGTTGGCCGACCACGTCGGCGGATACGACTGGGTCATCGACATCGCACCGCTGACCGAGCGGACGGACAGGCTCATCGGCTCCGAGGTGTTCGCGGCCATGGACGACACCGCCGTGTTCATCAACGTCGGACGCGGAGACACCGTCGACACCGATGCCCTCGTCGCGGCCCTGCGCGGAAAGGAGATCGCCGGCGCCGGTCTCGACGTGTTCGACGAGGAGCCGCTGCCGGCCGACCATCCGCTGTGGGGCTTCGACGATGTCATCATCACCCCGCATATGAGCGGTGACACCCGGGGGTGGCGAATGCGCCTGGCCGAACAGTTCCACCGCCTGTTCGAGCGGTACCTGGCCGGTGAGGAGTTCCCGCACACCGTCGACAAGAAGCTCGGGTACGTGCGGTGAGCGATGCGACCGACCAGCGGGCGCTTCTGGCCCGGGTCATCGCCGAGCTCATCGCGGTTCGCCGGGCCCGACTGCTCAGCATGCTGGTGCTGGCCGCGGCGATGCTGGTCGCCGGCCTCGGTGCGGCCATGCAGGCCCAGGGCGAGCACATCGATGCCGTGCTGCTGTTCTCCGCGTTCAGCCTGATCATGATCGGCATCGTCTGCGCACTGGGGGCGATCATCGCGTGGACGCGCCTCAACCGCGACGTCCTCGACTCGGTCGCCGCGGCCCCACCTGCCAGAGCCAGAGCACCGCGGACCCGCACCGCCGGAATGGTCGTGGCCATCGGCTTCGTCGTCCTCGGAGCACTGTTCGCAGTTCTGCTGTGGGACCGGACTCCGATCCTGGCCGCCGCTGTCATCATCGCCTGCGCCCTGCTGGCGTGCCTGGGTCCGATCTGGGCCGGCGAGCTCGCCTCAGCCGACGACCGTCTGGCCGTCATCCTCGACAGCGACGACGAGCTGTCCGAGCGACTGGCGACCTTCACCCCGATCTGGCTCCACGAGGCGACGGAGGCTGAGGACACTCGCCGCGACCGCTCCTGAACAGTCTGATCGGCCGGTGCGCCCGATCGCGAGGTTCGTTGCGCTCGGACGCAGGCGGGTGCAGACGACGAGGGCGCCCGGAGTCCGATGACTCCGGGCGCCCTCCTCAGCTGCTGACCGAGCGCTCGCGGCTCCGCAGCCTCCCGCGAGCCGTTGACGACCGGTCGGGGTGAGCAGCCTCGGCGCGATCAGGGATAAGCGGGAACGTCCACGTCCGCCATCTTCGCCACGCAGCGGATGACCTGGCAGCTGTAGCCGAATTCGTTGTCGTACCAGACGTAGACGACGACACGATCCTCATCGACGATCGTGGCCAGGCCGTCGACGACGCCGGCACGCTTGGATCCGACGAGGTCGGTGGACACGAGCTCGGGGGAGGTGACGTAGTCGACCTGGTTGCGCAGCGAAGAATTCATCGACACCTCCCGCAGGAAGGTGTTGAGTTCGTCGACGCTGGTGGACTGCTCGAGGTTGAGGTTGAGGATCGCCATCGACACGTTCGGGGTGGGAACGCGGATCGCATTGCCCGAGAGCTTCCCGGACAGCTCCGGCAGGGCCTTGGCCACGGCCTTGGCGGCACCGGTCTCGGTGAGCACCATGTTCAGCCCGGCCGCACGACCGCGACGCGAACCCTTGTGGAAGTTGTCGATGAGGTTCTGGTCGTTGGTGAACGAGTGCACCGTCTCGACATGACCGTTGCGGACGCCGAAGCGGTCGTTGATCGCCTTGAGCACGGGAGTGATCGCGTTCGTCGTGCACGAAGCGGCCGAGAGGACCTGGTCCGAGTCATCGATCGCGTCATCGTTGACTCCGAAGACGATGTTCTTCACACCGCCCTTGCCCGGAGCCGTGAGCAGGACTTTCGAGGCGCCGGGGCAGGCGAGGTGCTTGGACAGCCCCTCCTCGTCGCGCCATTTGCCGGTGTTGTCGACGATGATCGCATCGTCGATGCCGTAGGAGGTGTAGTCGACCTGCGACGGGTCATCGGAGTAGATGACCTGGATCAGCGTGCCGTTGGCCTGAATGGTGTTGGCTTCCTCATCGACGACGATGCTGCCGTCGAAGGGGCCGTGGACCGAGTCGCGGCGCAGCAGGGAAGCGCGCTTGACGATGTCGTTCTCCCCGTTGCGGCGGACGACGATCGCGCGCAGACGCATTCCGGTCCCGCCGGCACGATCGATGAGGATGCGTGCCAGGAGACGGCCGATGCGGCCGAATCCGTAGAGGACGATGTCGCGGACTTCGCCCTTGCCGGCCTGGGAATCGACGACCTCGGCGAGTTCCTCAGCGAGGAATGCCTCGATGTCGGCATTCGGGCCCTCGAGCTTCTCGACGAGGCGGCCCAAGTCGATCCGTGCCGGCGCCAGGTCGAGTTCGGCCAGTGCCTTCACGATGCGGTGGGTGATCTCGATGTCGAGGTCCTCGCCGAGGAAGTGGCGAGCATAGCGGTGGGCCTTGATCATGCCGGTCACCGACTTGTTCAGCAACGACCGACCGAACAGGGTCAGCAGCACATCGTTCTCGCGGTACAGGCGTCCCACTAGCGGAATCAGTTCTTCGGCGGCGGTCTGCTTCTTCGCCCACTCGTCCAGACGAGCCGTCGTTGCGTCAGTCAAAGGTCGTATCCCCTCGGTCAGTTGAAACGGATGCGCCATCCAGTCTAGCGGTTCGCCTGCCCGCGATCGGACTGGCGTTCGTCGAAGCGTTTGAAGCCGAGGAGGGTGAGTGCGACGATCCCGGCTCCGGCGAGCAGAGCACCGAGGCTCTGGGCCTGCACCTTGGGCTCGACGAAGCGGTACTCCGGTGTCTCCTCCCTCAGCCTCGGCGGGTTCGCGGTGCCGATCCACGCCGCGATGAACAGGATGATGCGAGCGAAGACGTTGAGCGTGAGCATGATCGCGATGATCGATCCGAACACGCCTGCGGCCTTGTTCCCGGAGAACAGGTTGACGAGCACGGTGGCGAAGTTGATGAGGATGAGGAATGCCACCGCGCCGATGAATGAGCCGCGGATCTTCGCGCGTCTGTCCACGGGCCGTTCCGGCAGCATCGTGAAAAGGAACATGAAGATCAGCCATGCGGCGGCCAGCGTGATGATGATCGGGACGATGAAGAGCAGACTCTGCGCGAACCCGGACAGGCCGAGCCAGTCGGCGATCACCGACCGCAGTCCGGTGCCGACGACCGTGAGCGCGACGGTGAGCAGGAGTCCGACGATGAGACCGATGAGGGTGACGATATTGCCGAGGATCTTCTTGACGAAGGACTTCTCGACGACATCGTCGAAGTCCTCGTGCAGCTGGGCACGGACAGCGGCGCCGAGGTTGCCGATGAATCCCTGCCCCGTGTAGAGACCGGTGAGGATACCGATGATGCCGACCGCCTGCCAATCGAGGAGGTAGCTCTCGAGCTGCGTCGTCAGTGAGGAGTTGCCGGCCGTGAATGCCTTGATCTGCTCGGTGGCCATCGGCAGCAGGTCCGGGCGGGCGACATCGAGGACGAAGCCGAGGCAGGCGAGGCTGACCATGGCGATGGGCATGACCGCCAACACGAGGAAGTAGGTGATCGCAGCGCCGAACTGATTGCCCAGCCGTTGACCGAAGCGCGTAACGGCGCGCATGAGATGGGCAGGGCCAGGCCTGTTGACGGCGTTGTGGCCGACCTCCGCGACCGTGTTGCGCGAGGCCAGTACTTTGGCTGGTGCCACGTGTTTGCTCCTTCGATGTCGACCCGGAGGTGCCTTCGTTTCCCACCCGGAGGTGTCCGTTTCCAGACTAGCCGCTGTGAGTGCACTGTGAGTGGCCAGCCGCGCCCTTATCTACACTTTTGACCATGCCGACAACTCCGCTGACCGGTCCCGGGCCCGATTTCATGCTGGCCGCCGGCGACGGCGCAGCGGAGCATCTCAGCGGCTTCTCCGCTTGGACGGTGACCATCATGGACGCACTCGGGCCGATCGGCGTCGGGTTCATGGTCTTCCTCGACAGCGTCTTTCCGCCCATCCCCAGCGAACTCGTCCTGCCCTTGGCCGGCTTCACCTCGAGCCAGGGGCAGATGAGCATCGCCGCGGCGATCGTCCTCGCCACGGTGGGCTCCCTCGTCGGTGCCGTCCTGCTGTGGGCCCTGGGCAAATGGATCGGCATCGAGCGCATCGCCCGCATCGCGGTGAAGATGCCGCTGGTCGACGTCGACGACGTGCACACGACCGTGGCCTGGTTCGACCGGCACGGCGAGAAGGCCGTGTTCTTCGGCCGGATGATTCCGATCTTCCGATCGCTGATCTCCATTCCGGCCGGGATGCGGGACATGCGTCTGCCCACGTTCGTGCTCCTGACGACCGCGGGCAGCGCGATCTGGAACACGATCCTCATCGTCGCCGGCTTCGTCCTCGGCGAGAACTGGTCGATCGTCGAGACCTATGCCGGGTACTTCCAGATGCTCGTCATCATCGCCGTCATCGCCTTCGTCCTGGTCTGGATCGTGCTCAAGGTGCGCAAGCACCGGCGCAAGCGCGCTGCAGGCATCGATGATCCGGGCGCCGAGGTCATCGCGCCCGGCGAGTTCACTGCACCCACGCGGCCGCGGTATGCGCGGTCGGAACCTCCTCGCCGGGCCTGACCGGTCCCGGGGCGGTCCCGTCACCGAAGGGGGAGCCGCCGAACCTCGTGTCCCGGCCGTGATCGCTCAGCCATCCGGACAGATCCGGTCCCTTCGGCACGATCTGCGTCGGATTCACATCGCGGTGGACGATGTAGTAGTGCTGTTTGATCTGTGCGAAGTCGACGGTGTCGCCGAACCCGGGGGTCTGGTACAGATCTCGGGCGTAGCCCCAGAGGTTCTCGAACGCCGTCAGCGGCTGGCGATTGCACTTGAAGTGGCCGAAGTACACGGGGTCGAAGCGCACCAAGGTGGTGAACAGACGCACATCCGCCTCGGTGATGGTCTCGCCCATGAGGAACCGCGAGCGGCCGAGTCGGTCCTCGATCGTGTCGAGAGCGGTGAACAGTCGGTCGAAGGCGGCTTCGTAGGCTTCCTGGGACCCGGCGAATCCGCAGCGGTAGACGCCGTTGTTGATCTCCGTGTAGATCAGCCGCATCACCTTCTCCATCTCCTGACGCGACTCGGCGGGCCAGAGATTCGGGGCACCCTCACGATGGTAGGCGGTCCACTGCGTGGAGAAGTCCTCGGTGATCTGAGGGAAGTCGTTGGTCACGACGGCGCCGGTGGGGACGTCGACGACGGCGGGAACGGTGATGCCGCGCGGGTAGTCGGGGAAGCGGGCGAAGAACGCCTGCTGGAGGCGTTCGATCCCGAGGACGGGATCGACCCCGCCGGGATCGAGGTCGAAGGTCCACGATCTCGCATCGTGGGTGGGACCGGGCATGCCCAGCGAGATGACGTCCTCGAGCCCGAGCAGGCGGCGGACGATGATCGTGCGATTCGCCCACGGGCAGGCCCGCGCGGCGATGAGACGGTACCGGCCCGGTTCGACGGGCCACTGAGCGTCGGTGTCGTTGAGGATGCGGTCGTCGATGTAGTTCGTGTCGCGCTTGAATTCCTGGCCCGTGGCCACGTAGCTCGGAGTGTGATCGGTGTCTTCGGCCATTGCGGCTGCCTCCGTCGAGGGTCGGTGGGAAACGACTTCGCCCACAGCTTACGTCGATCCCGAGCCGCGGCGACAGGGTGCGATGGCGCCCCGCCGCATCCCCGCCGGCGAGGTGGGGCCGACTCCGACGGTCAGACGCCGACTCCGACGGTCAGACGGAACCGGCCCGGGCGTGGACTCATCGCGAGTGCGCGCTCGGGCCGGTTCCTGCGGCGATGACTCAGTCCGCGTAGAGGGCCTCGATCTCGGAGGCGAAGTCCTTGTTGATGAGGTGGCGCTTGACCGACTGCTTGGCCGAGAGATAGCCGTTGGCCTCGGTGAGTTCGACGGGCAGGATCGTGAATTTCTTGATCCCCTCGGCGCGGGAGACCGTCCTGTTCACGCGCTGGACGGCCTTGTCGATCTCGACCCGGACCGCCTCGTCGTCGGCGGCCTCGCGCAGATCCATCGCCGGCAGGTCGTGGTTCTTCAGCCAGGTCGGCAGCATCTCCGAGTCGAGGAAGATGAGCGCGGAGACGAACTTCCGGTTCTCCCCGACGACGACGGGCTGGCCGATGATCGGGTGACGGCGCAGGGCGTCCTCGAGCGGGGCCGGTGCGATGTTCTTGCCGCTGGAGGTCACGATGATCTCCTTCTTGCGACCGTTGATCTTCAGGTACCCGTCTTCGTCGAGAGAGCCGAGATCGCCGGTGCCGAACCATCCGTCGTGGAACTCCTTGGCCGTGGCCTCGGCGTTGTTCCAATACTCCCGGAAGATCGGCACGCCCTTGGCCAGGATCTCCCCGTCGGGTGCGATGGCCACCGAGACGCCCGGCAGCGGCACGCCGACGGTGCCGATCTTCGACTTCGCGGGCACATTGACGGTGATCGGGGCGGTCGTCTCGGTCAGCCCGTAGCCTTCGATGACGATGATGCCCAGGCCGCGGAAGAAGTGTCCGAGATGCTCACCGAGCGGTCCGCCGCCGGAGACGGCATGGGAGACGTTGTTGCCCATCACCGCGCGCAGCTTCGAATAGACGAGCCGGTCGAACACGGCGTGCTGGAGTTTCAGGCCCATCGGCACCTTGCCGGCGTCCAGCGCCCTCGAATAGGCGACGGCGACCCGTTCGGCGCGGCGGAAGATCTTCTCCTTGCCGCCGGCCTGGGCGTTGGCCAGGGCGGAGTTGAAGACCTTCTCGAACACACGGGGCACGCCGAGGATGAACGACGGGCGGAAGCTGCTCATCGCATCGGTGAGCTTGCTCAGATCCGACTGATGGGCGAGCACGGCTCCGGAGCTGATGGCCAGGACCTCGATGAAGCGAGCGAACACATGGGCCTGGGGCAGGAACAGCAGGCACCGCATGCCCTCGGTGAAGACCTCGGGGACCTGCATCTGCGCCGACTGCACCGTCTGCACGAAATTGCCGTGTGTGAGCACGCAGCCTTTGGACTTGCCGGTCGTGCCCGAGGTGTAGATGATCGTGGCCACCGAATCGCCGGTGGCCTGGGACCTGGCACTCTCGAGCTGCTCGTCGGTGATGTCGCGTCCGGCCTCGGCGAGATCGGCGAACGCCCCTTCCTCCCAGACCCGCAGCTTCGGCTCGGGCAGTCCGGCGGCAGCGGCGGCGGCGATGAAGCTGTCGGCGTGCTCGCGGGAGGAGACGAGGCCGCGCTCGACTGCGGCATCCTCGATCATCCAGGCCAGCTGGGCCTCGGAGGAGGTGTCGTAGAAGGGGACGGAGATGCCGCCGG
>DWZN01000010.1 GCA_019117545.1 Candidatus Brevibacterium intestinavium | reverse complement strand
CATGGGCGGGGGTGCCTGTCCCCTTTTGTGTCAAGGGCGTGGCAGCGCCGGGGGCCTCTGCGGGAGCATCACAGCGGTCGACCGTGTAAGTCTTCGGGGTCTGAGTCGAGGTCGACTCTCAGCGATGGCCGTGACATCCATCAGGTTCGGCGCGGTTCCGTGGAAGACAGCGTTGCTGGTCACCGCGTGCAGATCCATTTGAGAGGCTATGGCGGCGTCTTAGCTGTAATTCGGGTCACAGAAATGTAGTCTGGTGCTCACAGTCAACGGAAGGTACCGCTCATGCTCAACCGATTGCACGATACCCTCAGGCTCAGAACGAACCCGGCCATCTTCTTCTCCTCCGCCGCCGTGATCGTCATCTTCGTCCTCGGGACGATCTTCTTCACCGACGCTCTCGACTCGGCCGTCTCAGTGGCCTCGGACTGGCTGCTGACCAACCTCGGCTGGTTCTACATCCTCGGCGTCACTGTCTTCCTCGGCTTCCTCATCTACATCGCGGCCTCGCGGTACGGTCGGGCGAAGCTCGGGCCCGACGACGAACCGCCCGAACATTCGAACGGCGCCTGGTTCGCGATGCTCTTCGCCGCCGGCATCGGATCGATCCTCATGTTCTGGGGTGTGGCCGAACCCGTCAGCCACTTCGGTGATCCACCTCGGGGATCCTTGGGCATCGAAGCGGGGACCGCGGCCGCCGCCGTCGATGCGATGAACTTCACCTACTACCACTTCACGTTGCACACGTGGACCATCTTCACGCTTCCGGCGCTGTGCTTCGCGTACTTCATCCACAAACGCAACCTGCCACCGCGGGTGAGCTCGATCTTCCAGCCCATCCTCGGCGAGAAGATCCATGGCCCCATCGGCAAGTTCATCGACGTCGTCGCCATCATCGGCACCGTCTTCGGCATCGCCGTGTCCATCGGTCTGGGCACCTTGCAGATCAACGGCGGTCTGGCCCAGGTGATCGGCATTCCCGAGAACGCCCTGTGGCAGCTGATCATCATCGGCGTCGTCTGCGGACTGGCCACGATCTCGGTGTCGCTGGGACTGGACAAGGGCATCAAGGTGCTGTCGAACATCAACATCGTCATGGCGGTGCTGCTGCTCATCTTCATCGTCATCTTCGGTCCCACCCTGTTCATGGCCAAGGGAGTGTTCGAATCACTGGGCACCTACATCCAGCAGCTGCCCGAACTGGCGCTGTGGAACGACACCTTCGCCAACACCGGCTGGCAGAACACCTGGACGGTCTTCTACTGGGCCTGGACGATCACCTGGTCGCCCTTCGTCGGCATCTTCATCGCCCGCATCTCCCGCGGCAGGACCATCCGGCAGTTCGTCATCGGCGTCCTCGCGGTCCCCTCGGCGTTCTCGATCCTGTGGTTCGGCATCTTCGGATACGCCTCCTTCGACATCGAGCTGAATGGGGACGGGGGACTGGTCGACCGCGTCGTCGATGAAGGCGACATCCCGGGAGCCCTCTTCGCCTTCCTCAGTCACTATCCTCTGGCAGGACCGATCTCGGTGATCGCGATCCTCCTCGTCATCATCTTCTTCGTCACCTCGGTCGACTCCGCCGCATTGGTCGTCGATACGATGAACAACGGACACGAGGACTTCAACCCGCTGCCGCAGAGGATCTTCTGGGCCCTGGCCGTCGCGGTCGTCACCGCCACCCTGCTGGTCTTCTCCGGAACCGGTGGACTCGAAGCACTTCAGTCGACGATCATCCTCGTCGGACTGCCGTTCTTCATCATCGCCTACTTCCAGATCTACGCACTCATGCGGGCCCTGCGCGAAGATGCCGGTGTGCTGCCGCGGGTGCGGATGCGCCGCTGGAAGAAGGTGCTGCCACCGGAGGAGGTCGAGCGCCGCAGCGCTGATGATGACGACTTCGGTCACGAGTACGACGAGGACGAGGAAGTCGTCACTCGTCCTCAGGCGGAGGAACCCGCACCGGAGTTCCGTGATCCGTATATCGAGGCGCCGGCCCAGCGCAAGCAGCGACATGGCACCCTGGCCAGCCGCACCGGCAGCCGAAGTCGCAGTCAGGACGACTCCGCCGGCTGATCGGCAGAGAAACGCCGAAGGGGCTGATGCTTTCGCATCAGCCCCTTCGGCGACTGTGGGCGGCACCTGACAGCCAGTCAGTGCCCTTAAACAGTCAGTGCCCTGAGGAGGTCATGCGCCTGTCAGCGATGACCGTCTGAGGACCTCACTGACCGGACTTGATCATCTCCGCGCACTTCTCGCCCATCATCATCACGGTGATGTTCGGGTTGACGGTGGTGATCTCCGGCATCGCCGAGGCATCGACGACGCGCAGCCGGTTGACGCCCTTGACCTTGAGCTGCGGATCCAGCGGCGACATCCTGTCATCCTCGGCACCCATACGAGTCGTGCCCACCGGGTGGTAGACGGTGTTGTGGGTGGCCTTGACGTAGTCGGCGATCTGCTCATCGGTTTGCACGTCCTGGCCGGGGAACAGCTCCTCACCGGCCCACTCGGACATGGCATCCTGGGAGACGATCTCACGGGCCTTCTTGATGCCGGCGACCATGACGCGGATGTCGTGGCCTTCGGCATCGGTGAAGTAGCGGGGATCGACCTTCGGCTTGTCACGGAAGTCCTTCGACCGCAGACGCACGGTGCCGCGCGACTTCGCATGCGTGACGTTCGGAGTCAGGCAGAAGGAGTTCTCCGAGGTCTTGTACCCCTGACGCAGGGTGTGCATATCGAAGGGCACCGAACCGTAGTGCATCATCAGATCCGGACGGTCGAGTCCCTCCTCGGTGGGGGAGAAGATCCCGATCTCCCACCACTGGGTCGAATCCTCGACCATCGGCTTCTTCGCCTCCCAGGAGATCACGGCCTCCGGGTGGTCGCCGAGGTGCTCGCCGACTCCCGGCGAATCCACGCGGGTCTCGATGCCCACCTCGGCGAGGTGATCGGCCGGACCGATCCCTGAGAGCATGAGCAGCTGCGGGGTGTTGATGGCACCGGCGGAGACGATGACTTCCCGCTTCGCCTCGATGCGGTTGGTCTTGCCGAAGGCATTGTTGACCACGTGCACGGCCGTGCAGTTGTTGTCCTCGTCGAACTCGAGCTCCTTGGCCTGAGTGTCGGTGAGGATCGTGAGGTTCTCACGGTCGAGGATCGGGTGCAGGTAGGACACCGAGGACGATGAGCGGGTGCCGTCCTGCTTGCGGTTGACCTGGAAGAAGTTCGCGCCGTTGATGACGGTCTGTCCCTCGTTGAACTGCACACGCGGGATGCCCGCCTGCTCACAGGCGTCGAGGAGGGCGATGCCGCAGGGATCGACCGCCGGCACGTTCATCAGGCTCACCGGACCGTCATGGCCGTGGTGGTCACCGGGCAGCTCGTTGTTCTCGAGCTTCTTGTACAGCCCGAAGGTGTCCTTCGACCCCCAGCCGGTGGCCCCGTGCTTGGTCTCCCAGTCATCGAGGTCCTCCTTCGGGGCCCAGAAGGCGATGCAGGAGTTGTGCGAGGAGCACCCGCCGAGGACCTTCGCCCTGGCATGGCGCATGAACGAGTTGCCCTGCTCCTGCTCTTCGATCGGGTAGTCCCAGTCGAACCCGGACTCGAGGAGCTCCATCCACCGATTGAGCCGGAGGATGACATCCTCGCCGACATCGGTCGGTCCGGCTTCGAGCAGCCCGACGCTCACCTCGGGATCTTCGCTCAGTCGCGCGGCGACCGCGGCTCCCGCGGAGCCACCGCCGACGACGACGTAGTCAAAGCTGTGAGTGGTCTTCACTGTCAGTTCTCCTTAATCTTCCGCTGTGCGTCTGCCGGGATCCCGTTCTCACTTCGAGTGGTCGGGAAACCATCCGGTGACGGCCGGTTCGAGGTTCTGGTAGATGTGCTTGGCCTCCTGGTACTCGGCCAGACCCGTGGGTCCGAGCTCGCGACCGAAGCCGGACTGCTTAAAGCCGCCCCATTCGGCCTGCGGCAGGTAGGGGTGGAAGTCGTTGATCCAGATGGTGCCGTGGCGCAGGCGCTGAGCGACCAGCTGGGTCTTGCCCGCATCCTGGCTCCACACGGCACCGGCGAGCCCGTAGTGGGTGTCGTTGGCGATCTCGATCGCCTCGTCGACGGTGGAGAACGTCTCAACGGTCACAACCGGGCCGAAGGCCTCATCGGAGACCACGGACATGCCGCGCTTGACCTGGTCGAGGACCGTCGGCAGGTAGTAGAAGCCGTCGGCCAGCTCGCCCCCACCGAACTTGCCGCCGCAGCGCAGACGTGCGCCCTCGGCCACGCCCTTCTCGACATAGGCGGCGACCTTCTCACGATGGGCCGCGGAGATGAGCGGACCGGCCTCGGCGTTCTCATCGAAGGGCCCGCCGAGGCGGATCTGCTGGGCACGTTCGACGAGCCGGTCGACGAACTCCTCGGCGATGGATTCCTCGACGATGAGTCGGGCACCGGCCGAGCACACCTGGCCGGAGTGGACGAAGGCGGCGTTGAGCGCATTGTCCAGGGCGGCGTCGAAATCGGCGTCGGCGAACACGACATTCGGGTTCTTCCCGCCGAGTTCGAGCGCGATCTTCTTGATCGTCGCCGAGGCGTTCTTCGCCAGCAGGCGACCCGTGACCAGACCGCCGGTGAAGGAGACCATGTCGATGTCCTCATGCGTCGACAGGGGAGCGCCGGCATCGGCACCGGCTCCGAGGATGAGGTTGCCGACACCGGCGGGCAGCCCGAGTTCCTCGAGCACCTGCAGGGTCAGGATCGCGGTGTGCGGGGTCAGCTCTGCGGGCTTGAGGACGAAGGTGTTGCCCGCGGCGATGGCCGGAGCGATCTTCCACGCCGCCTGCAGCAGGGGGTAGTTCCACGGGGTGATGAGCGCACAGACGCCGACCGGTTCGTGGACGATCTTCGAGGCCACGGTGTCGGTTCCGGCGTCGACGACGCGGCCGGCATTGTTCGCAGCGAGCTTGCCGAAGTAGTCGAAGCAGTTCGCGATGTCGTCCATGTCGATCTGCGATTCGACGAAGCGCTTGCCGGTGTCCAGGGACTCGGCACGCGCGAATTCGTCCTTGCGCTCACGGAGGGTGGCGGCGAACTTCAGCAGCAGATCGCCGCGTTCGCTGGCCGGCACGGAGGACCAGACACCGGAGTCGAAGGCCCGGCGGGCCGCGGCGATCGCCAACTCGGTGTCGGCCGGGCTGGCCTCGTCGACCTCGGCGACGAAGCTGCCGTCGGCGGGGTTGTGGATCTTCCGGGTTCCACCGTTGACGGCCGAAACCCACTGACCGTCGATGAAGAGTGTGTTGGGCACGATATCTCCTATTCCTTGCTGGTCAACGACTGTGTGATCTGTGTTCAGCGCCTGCCGGCCGCACGGTTCGGCCGGCTGCTGCAGGACTCGTCCGTCCGGGTGCTGCCTGTGTGCCTGCCCGGCGACTCATCGTCTTGTCGTCGGTGCGGCATGTGCTCGACGCGGGTGCTCCTGGGCAGCAGAGGCGCTGGTGGGCGCGTCCACGAGTATGAGCGAACCGGTCGGTGACGCTGATGCAGATCGTTCCGGGCTACACAGTAATCGAACGTCAGGTCCGAATGCTCAATCCGATGAGACTGGTCACAGTTCCAGTTGTCGGCGGTGGGTTCGGGCGAGGAGGCGACCGTGGCGATCGGCAGGTGACTCGGCGTTGCACACGTTGCTTCCACGTCAGTTCCCATTGATCCTCTGCTGCCTGTGGCGAAGCGACTCAAGCGCTGTCACCGAGCTGATGCAATATCCTGCTGGCCGTCTGTCCCGATTCGCCCTGATTCTAACAGAGCCGCCAGTTGGCGGGCCGGGACGCTGAGCGAGGCCAGGCGGGGTGGTCCCGACCACAGGGCATCGACGATGTCAGTGCACTAGAATGGACCGGGATCATTGAAAAGACTTTATAGGGAGAATCGTGGCCCAAGGGGATTCGCGAGGCAGCCAGGACAACCGCCGAGCAGATGGCGGTCGCCGCTCAGATCGCGACAGCAATCGCAACCGCCGCCCGGATGACCGGGGCGGCCGCGGGCCACGTCATTCAGACCGCCGAGGTGGGTACCAGGGCAAGCGTCGTGATGACGACCGTCGTGGTGGTCAAGGGCAGAACCGTCGCAGCGACGATGACCGTCGGGGCGGCTATCAGGGCAAGCGCCGGGACGACGACCGCCGGGGCGGCTATCAGGGCAAGCGTCGTGATGACGATCGTCGCGGCGGGTACCAGGGCAAGCGCCGGGACGACGACCGTCGTGGGGGACGCGACCGCGGAGGCCGCGGCCGGGGCGACAACGATCGCCGCGCTTCGCGCAAGACCGACACCGGCGAATACGCACGCGAGCAGCGCGCCCGCCGTCCCCGCATCCAGGAGCCCGAGATCCCCGAGGGCGTCACCGGCCGCGAACTCGACAAGGAGATCTTCGGCCAGCTGCGGTCCCTGGACAAGGAGAACGCGGCCATGGTCGCCAAGCACCTCGTCGCCGCCGGCGGCCTGCTCGACCTCGACCCCGACCGAGCGCACGAGCACGCGAAGGCGGCGATGGCCCGCGCCGGCCGAGTCGCCGTCGTCCGCGAGGCGCTCGGCATCGCCGCCTACTACGTCGAGAAGTACGACGAAGCCGTGCGCGAGCTGCGCACCCATCGCCGGATCTCCGGGTCGAACGACAACCTCGCTCTCATCGCCGACGCCGAACGCGGCCGCGGCAAACCGGAGAAGGCCATCGAACTGCTGAAGAACTCCGAAGAGCTCGACCTCGACAACGACACGCGCACCGAGCTCGTCATCGTCGCCGCCGGAGCGAAGTCCGACCTCGACGACCTCGACGGGGCACGCCAGCTCATCGAGGCCGAGGACTTCACTCAGAAGCCCAGCGGCGCCCTGGTCCGCCTCATGGCCGCCTACGCCGAGGTGCTCAGACTCCACGGCGAGACCGAGCTGGCCGACAAGTACGAAGAGCTCTCCCGCCGCACCGCCAAGGCCACCGGCACACTGTTCGGCGACGAAGTGCCGGACCTCAACGCCGGTGTCGAGATCGAAACCGTCGAGGAAATCGAGGACGAGCCCGAAGCCGCCGACGCTTCTCCGAGCAGCACCCCAGAGGCGAAGAGCGAACCCGAACCGGAACCCGAGCCCGCGGCTGCGGCGAGCACGCCGACGACGCACATCTCGGCGAAGGAACTGAAATCGGTCAAGGTCACCGACGAAGAGATCGAGGCCGAACTCGACGAGATCCTCGCCGACGCCGAGGCCGACGGAGACCAGTGACCGGCGTCGTCGAGCAGGTGCACAGCAAGGACCAAACCCCGCCCGAGGGCGGGCCGATCGACTGCGTCCTGTTCGACCTCGACGGCGTCGTCTACCACGGCTCCCGAGCGATCGACGGGGCCGTCGACGGCATCAGCTGGCTGCACGAGCGCTCGATCGGCGTCAACTACGTGACGAACAACGCCACCCGCACCGCCGAGGCCACCGCTGAGAAGATCACCGGTCTGGGCATCGACACGACGGCCGAGGAGGTGACCACCTCGGCGCAGGTCCTGGCCGAACGCCTGGCCGAGAGATTCGGCCCCGGCGCCCGGGTCCACCTGCTCGGCACGACCGGACTGCGGGTCGCGCTCGAGACCGCCGGACTGCAGATCACCGACACCGTCGACGAGGCACCCGTGGCCATCGCACAGGGACTCGACCCGGACATCGACTACGAGAAGATCGTGCTCGCCTGCCGGATCATCCGCTCCGGAGCCGAATGGTGGGCGAGCAACCCCGACTACTCGCTGCTGACCGAGATCGGCCGGGTCCCGGGCAACGGCGCCTTCGTCGACCTCATCTCCCGACTGACCGAGACCGAGCCGATCATCGTCGGCAAACCCGCCCCGCACATGATGGAATTCGCCGCCGGCCGCCTCGGCGCGCATCGGCCGCTGATGGTCGGCGACCGGCTCGACACCGACATCGAAGGCGGACGCGCGGCCGGATTCGACACCGCACTCGTCCTCACCGGAATCCACGACATCCACGACGCCCTGGCCGCCGCGCCCGAACGTCGACCGACCTTCATCCTGCCGAACCTGCGCGGCCTCGAAGCCCTCATCGACGGCCACGACCGCAGCGGCACCGAGATCGAAGCCCGACTGCGCCGGGCCTGGGAGACCATCGACGCAGGCGAGACCGACGCCGAGGCCGTCCTGACCGAGACCGACCTGCCGCGCACGATCACCGAGGAGGACACGTGACCGAGACCCCAGCCCCGACACCTGCCTCCGTCAGCGGGGACGTACCCGTCGAGAACTGGCGGTCCCGCCTGGCCGAGGCCGAGAACGCCGGGCCCGCCGAACGCCACGAGCACCTCGGCGCCCTGCTCGACGACCTCGATGAGCAGGTGGGCTCCTTGTGAGCAGACTCGACCGGGCACTCGTCGACCGGAACATGCTGGGCTCCCGCTCCCGCGCAGCCCGCGAAATCGCCGCCGGACGGGTCGACGTCAACGGCCGCACCGTGACCAAGGCCTCCCACGAGGTGGCCGAGACCGACGCGCTGACCGTGACCGAACCCGACCCCTGGGTCGCCCGCAGCGCCCACAAACTCCTCGGCGCCCTCGAGGCCTTCGACCTCGCCCCTGCCGATCTGACCGGCCTGTCCGCCCTCGACGCCGGTGCCTCCACCGGAGGCTTCACCCAGGTCCTCCTCCACTGGGGCCTGGCCGAAGTCTGGGCCGTCGACGTCGGCCACGACCAGCTCGCGCCCACCCTGCGCGAGCACCCGCGCGTGCACATGCGCGAAGGACTCAACCTCCGCGACCTGGCCGCCTCCGACGTGCCTGCCAACGACCTCGTCGTCGCCGACGTCTCCTTCATCTCGCTGCGCCTGCTCATCGACCCGCTGCTGCAGGCGACGACCGGCGACGGCCAGCTGTTGCTCATGGTCAAACCCCAATTCGAACTCGCCCGCTCCGCCCTGGACAAACACGGCGTCGTCACCACCGCGGCCAACCGCCGCCGGGCACTGGAGTCGGTGATCGCCGCCGTGGCCGAACACGGCGCACGAGTGATCGACATCGCGGCCTCGCCGCTGCCGGGGCCCAGCGGAAACAGGGAGTACTTCCTGCGTGTTCGACCGGGTCGAACACCGCTTGCGTCCGATAGGCTCAACGAGGCAGACATCCCCGCCCACCTGGACGAGATGATGAGAGGAGAGTCGTGACCAGACACATCATGGTGCTGCTGCACCCCCAACGTGAAGAGTCGGCCGTGGCCGCCGTCAGTGTGTTCAGGGCCCTCCTCGACGATGGAGTCACCCCCGTCGTCCTCGACGACGAGATCGTCGGCATCCGCGCCCGCGAGTCCGCGATGTCGGGTGAGGCCAGCATTCTGCGCCACTGCACCGTCATCCACCCCTCCGAGCTGGGGGAGTGGAAGAACGCGTGCGAACTCGTCATCGTCCTCGGCGGCGACGGCACCATCCTGCGCGCGGCCGAACGCTTCCACGGCTCCGGAGTGCCCCTCATGGGCGTCAACCTCGGGCATGTGGGCTTCCTCGCCGAAAGTGAGAGGGAGGACCTCGCCGAGGCGGTCCACCGCGCCTCCCAACGCGACTACTCCGTCGAGGAGCGCCTCGCCCTCGACGTATCCGTCTGGCACGAGGGCGAGAACATCTTCAACGCCTGGGCGCTGAACGAGGCGACCATCGAGAAGACCTCGAAATCGCGGATGGTCGACGTCGTCCTCGGCGTCGATGCCCGCCCGGTGTCCTCCTTCGGCTGCGACGGCGTCATCCTGGCCACCCCCACGGGGTCGACGGCCTACTCCTTCTCCGCCGGCGGACCCATCGTCTGGCCCGAGGTCGAAGCGCTCATCCTCGTCCCGATCTCCGCCCACGCCCTGTTCGCCGAACCGCTCGTGGTCAACCCGAACTCCCGCCTCGGCGTGGAGATCTCACCGGGCAACCCGGACTTCTCCGCCGTGCTGTGGTGCGATGGCCGCCGCGCCCTCGAACTGCCCTCGGGAGCCCGGGTCGAAGCCACCCGTTCGAAGTCACCGATCCGACTCGCCCGCCTGCACACCGGACCCTTCACCGACCGACTCGTCGCGAAGTTCCGACTGCCCGTCTCCGGTTGGCGGGGACCGATCAAGGAGGCCTGAATGATCTCCGAACTGCGGATCTCCCACCTCGGAGTGATCGCCGAGGCCGAGATCGAACTCGACACCGGCCTGACCGTCGTCACCGGTGAGACCGGTGCCGGCAAGACCATGTTCGTCTCCGCCCTGTCACTGCTCATGGGCCGCAAGGTCGGCTCCTCCGTCGTCCGCCGGGGAGCGGACAAGGCCGAGGTCGAAGGCATCTTCACCGGTGTCGCCGAACCCGTGCGCGAACGCATCGAGGAAGCCGGCGGCAGTGTCGAGGACGAAGCCATCATCTCCCGTTCCGTCGCGGTCAAAGGACGGGCCCGAGCCACCGCGGGCGGACGCACCGTGCCGATCTCCGTGCTCACCGACATCTCCGCCGACCTCATCACCCTCCACGGCCAATCCGACCAGCTGCGGCTCAAGAGCTCCGCCCAGCAGCGTGAGCTCCTCGACGCCGCCGGGGGACCGGCCCTAGCCGAGGTGGCCGAGAAGTACCGCACCGCCTTCGAGGCCTGGCGTGAGACCGAGGACCGCGTGTCCAGGATCAAGGACTCCACCGCCGCCCGCCGCGAACGCATCCTGTGGCTGCGCGGCTGCCTCGAGGCCATCGACGCCGTCCGGCCCGAACCCGGCGAGGACGAGGCCCTCAACGCCCAAGCGGCGAAGCTCGGCGCCGCCGCCGAGATCACCCGCGCCGTCGGCACCGCCCACGACCTGCTGCTCGGCGGTGAGGACGATGACGCCGGCGCCGCCGTCGACCTCGTCCACCAGGCCATCAGCGCCGTGTCCGATGTCGAATCCTCCGATGCCGAACTCGTGACCATCCGCGAGGCGCTCGGCGATGCGGTGCTGCGGCTGTCGGACTCCGCCGCCGAACTGTCCTCCTACCTCTCGGGCTTCGACGAACTCGCCGAGACCTCCCTGGAGGAGACTGAGGCCCGCCGCGCCGAACTCGGAACTCTCGCCCCCTACGGTCAGGACGTGGCCGAAGTGCTCGACTTCGAGGCCCGATCCGCGGCCGAACTGGCCGAACTCGAAGCTGAGGACCGCGACCTCGACGGTCTCGACGCCGAACTCGACGAAGCCCGCCACACCCTCGAGGCCGCCGCCGCCGAACTCACCGAGATCCGCACCCGCACGGCCGATGAGTTCTCCGCGGCCGTGAGCGAGGAGCTGGCCGCCCTGTCCATGCCCAAGGCCAGAGTGGCCTTCGAGATCACCGCCCGCGAACCCGCCGCCCACGGCGCCGACGATGTGCGGATGACCTTCGCCGCCCACGACTCGTCGGTGCCCGACGACATCGGCCGGATCGCCAGCGGCGGTGAGCTCTCCCGCGTCATGCTCGCCATCGAAGTCGTCCGCGCGGCCGGGGAGTCCATCCCCACCTACGTCTTCGACGAGGTCGACGCCGGAGTCGGAGGCAAGGCCGCCGTCGAGATCGGCCGCCGCCTGGCCAAACTCGCCCGCCACGCCCAGGTCATCGTCGTCACCCACTTGCCGCAGGTCGCGGCCTGGGCCGATACGCACGTGACCATCGTCAAGGACGATGACGCCGAGACCGTGAGCTCGGGCGTGCGGGAACTGTCCGATGACGAACGGGTGATCGAACTGTCCCGGATGCTGGCAGGCATGGACGAATCCGCCTCGGCGAAGGCCCACGCCGCGGAGCTGCTCGACTCGGCACGCCAGGTCAAGGACACAGGCGCCGACCGGCACATGAGACAATGGGCCCACCATGAACGTGCGTAGACACCGTGAGACCCCCGCCGCACCCACCCGGTCCGGTCCGGCGCCTGCCCGGCTGGACCGACGCACGAAAGACCTCACCAAACGCCTCCAAGCCGGCGACATCGCGGTCATCAAGCACTCGGACATCGACCGCATCTCCGCCGAGGCGCTCGTGTCCTGCCGCCCGACGGCGGTGATCAACGCCGACAAATCGATCTCCGGACGCTACCCGAACCTCGGCCCGGGCATCATCGTCGACGCCGGCATCCCCCTGATCGACGCCGTCGGGGCCGAGATCTTCGAGACCGTGGACGAGACCGACGAGCTCAGCGTCGTCGGCGACACCGTCTTCCTCGACGACACCGAGGTCGCCTCCGGAGTCCTGCAGACGCAGGAGACGATCGCTGAGGACATGCACGCGGCCGAGGCGGGCATGAACTCCGTGCTCGTGGACTTCATCGACAACACGATCGAATACATCCGCAAGGACTCCGATCTGCTCTCGGCCGAACTCGTCGTGCCCGAAGTGCGCACCGACTTCACCGACCGGCACGTGCTCATCGTCGTCCGCGGCTACCACTACAAGGAGGACCTGGCGATGCTGTCCTCCTACATCCGCGAATACCGGCCGCTGCTCATCGGCGTCGACGGCGGCGCTGACGCCATCATCGAGGCCGGCTACCGACCGGACATGATCGTCGGCGATATGGACTCCGTGTCCGACACCGCCCTGACCTCCGGTGCCGAGATCGTCGTCCACGCCTACCGCGACGGCAACGCCCCGGGCACCGAACGCGTCCACTCCCTCGGCGTCGACTGCGTGGCCTTCGCCGCCTCCGGCACCAGCGAGGACATCGCCATGCTGCTCGCCGACGACAAGGGCGCCGAGCTCATCGTGGCCGTCGGCACCCACGACACCGTCATGGAGTTCCTCGACAAGGGCCGCAAGGGCATGGCCTCGACCTTCATCACCCGACTGCGGGTGGGCTCGAAGCTCATCGACGCCAAAGGCGTCTCCCTGCTCTACCGCCAGCGCATCTCCAGCCTGCAGCTGGCCGTGCTCATCATCGCCGGACTCGTCGCCCTCGGCGTGGCCATGACCGCGACCGCGGCCGGACAGACCTTCCTCGGCCTCATCGGCGCCCAGCTCGACGGATTCTTCGGCTGGATCGGCTCCCTCTTCGGGCCCGATCCCGCGGCCACGACACAATCCGCCGGCTTCATCCAAGGACTGACCAGTGATTGATTTCCGCTACCACCTCGTCTCCCTCGTCTCGGTCTTCCTCGCCCTCGCCGTCGGCATCGTCCTCGGTGCGGGACCGCTGAAGGAACCGATCGGCGAATCCCTGCAGAGCCAGGTCGACGCCCTGCGCTCCGACCGCGACACCCTGCGGACGAATCTCGACGCGGCCAAGGGCAATATCGACAAGCAGAACGAATTCGTCACCGCCGCGGCGCCCGACCTCATCAAGGGGGCGCTCAAGGACAAGGACGTGAGCATCATCTCCGCCCCCGATGCCGACTCCGAACAGGTCGAAGAGGTCAGCAACCGGATCAAGGAAGCCGACGGCACCATCGCCGGAGACGTCTCCTTCGTCCCGAACACGCTGACGCTGACCGATTCCACGAACTTCCTCGAACGGCTGCGGACCATCGAACCGAACCTGCCGGAGGACGATTCGACCGCGATCCGGGCGGCACTGGTCATCGCCCTGACCGGCAACGCCTCGATGCTCGAGGACGCCGACGACAGGGAAGCGGCCGGGGAGAAGTCGACGAAGCTCTACGACGCGTTCGTCGAAGCCGACCGGCTGCGCACCGACACCGACCACAAGACGACCGAACTGTTCGTCGTCATCGACGACGAGAACTCGACGCTGGCCGAGGAGACGGAGCCCAGCCCGGAGGCCAGCGAGGACAAGGCCACCCGGACCCTGGTCACCGACTTCGTCACCGCGCTGACCGCCGACGCCGCCTCGGTCGTCGTCGCCGGCGATGCGGGCTCGGCCCAGAACGGGCTCGTCAACGTGCTGCGGACCGAGAAGTCCCGGGCCAGCACCGTCGACGGGCTCGGCCTCGGCGCCGGACCCGTGATCACCGTGCGGGCGCTGGCCGCCGGTGAGGACGGCACGCACGGGCACTACGGCTTCGCCGATGACGCCGAGGAGATACTGCCGGCCAAGACCTCCGAGACTGAGAAGGGTGACGCGAAATGATCCGTTCGATCGTCAGCTCCGCCGTGGCCGGACTCGCCGGCTTCGCCGCGACGAAGGCCGTGCTGGCCTCCCGACTGCGCACCGACAGATCGGTGGTGCGCACCAACCATGCCGGAGGTGAGGTGTCGCTGATCGAAGGCCCCGCCGTCACCGCGGGCCTGCTGGCCGGCGGGCTGCTCATCGAAGACCCCCGCCAACGCGCGGCCACTCTGCTGGTCACCGGCACCGCCGGGGCACTGGGCGCGGTCGACGACTTCTGCGAATCCGGGTCCTCCAAGGGGCTGCGCGGACATCTCAGCGCACTGGCCCGCGGCGAGATCACGACCGGGGCGATCAAGATCATCGGGATCCCGGCCGCCTCGATCGCGGCCGCGATCATCCTGCGCACCGGCACCCGCCGCACCGGACTCTTCGGCCTCGCCCGGCCGGATGAGGCCGCCTCCTGGGCCGGGAAGGCCTGCGACGTCGTCGTCACCGGGGGAGTCATCGCCGGATCGGCGAACCTGTTCAACCTCCTCGACCTGCGCCCCGGCCGGTCGCTCAAGGCAGGACTGGCGACCCTGGCCCTGACCGACCACGTCCGGGCGGTGTCCTGGGCTCCGAGCGCCGCGATCGCCGGTGCCGCAGCCGCCGCCGCACCCGATGACCTGGCCGGAGCGACCATGCTCGGCGACACGGGGGCGAACGCTGTCGGCGCGGCCATCGGCACGATCCTGGCCGAGACGGCCGATCCCGCCCGGCGCCGGGTCATCCTCGCCGTCCTCGCCGGACTGACCCTGGCCAGTGAGAAGGTGTCCTTCACCTCCGTCATCGAGTCGACTCCGGGTCTGCGCGAGATCGACTCCTTCGGCCGCGGGGACGTGTGAGCAAGCTCGTTCGAGTCCTCGCCTCCACGGCGCTGCTCGTCTCGATCATCACCCTCTTCACCCGACTGGTCGGGTTCCTCCGCTGGCTGGTGTTCTCACCGACCGTCGGCGCCGGCACCGTCGGCACCGCCTACCAGAGCGCCAACCAGGTGCCGAACATCCTCTTCGAGGTCGTCGCCGGCGGCGCCCTGGCCGGAGCGGTCATTCCGCTGCTGGCGATTCCGCTGGCCCGAGCGGACCGCGACACGGCCGGACGCATCGCCTCGGCGCTGCTGACCTGGGCCGTATCGGTGACCCTGCCGCTGTCGATCATCCTCGCCGTCCTCGCCCCCGAGATCGCGGACATCCTCGTCGACGCGAACTCACCCGACTCGGCCGAAGCCCAATCGACCGCGCAGTTCCTGCTGATGTTCTCCCCGCAGCTGGTCCTCTACGGCATCGGGGCCGTGCTCACCGGTGTGCTCCAGGCCCACCGGAAGTTCCTCTGGCCGGCCTTCGCCCCGCTGCTGTCGAGCCTCGTCGTCATCGGCAGCTATGTCGCCTACAGCCTCGCCGGCGGCACCGATGACAGCTGGCAGACCCACATCGGATGGCTCGGCTGGGGCACCACGCTGGGCGTGGCCGCCCTGGCCCTGCCGCTGGCGCTGCCGATGCGCTCGACCGGACTGCGGATCCGGCCCACCTTCTCGTTCCCTCCGGGAGTCGCCCACCGGGCGCTGCGCCTGGCCGGAGCGGGAATGGCCGCCCTGCTGGCCCAGCAGGCGGCCGTGCTCGTGACCCTGACACTGTCGAACCATTCCGGCGGCAAGGGCACCTTCGTCCTCTTCAGCTACATCAACGCCGTCTACCTGCTGCCGTATGCGGTGCTCGCCGTGCCCGTGGCCACCGTGATGTTCCCGGCCCTGTCGACGTGGGTCGGACGCACCCGAACCCCCGAGGCGACCGAGGCCGAGCGGATCGAGGCAGGGGCTCGGCTGCGCGGACTGACCTCGACGACGACCGCGCTGATCCTGGCCATCGGCGGGCTCGGCGCCGTCATCCT
Organism: Candidatus Brevibacterium intestinavium; assembly: GCA_019117545.1. Lineage (GTDB taxonomy): Bacteria > Actinomycetota > Actinomycetes > Actinomycetales > Brevibacteriaceae > Brevibacterium > Brevibacterium intestinavium. The sequence goes on along the minus strand of DWZN01000010.1, from coordinate 9,219 downwards.
GCTCTCAGCGGCCGGGCCCCTGCAGACCTTCTTCACCGCCATCGACGCCGCCAAGGACGTCGCCGATGTGCCCTTCGACTCGATGGGCCGGGCGATCATGGTCATGGCACTGGCCGTGCCCGGCTGGTCGTTCGTCGCGTGGGGCACCCGCGTCTTCTACGCCCTCGAGCGCTCCCGCCACTCGGCCGCGGCCACGACGATCGGGTGGATCCTCGTCATCGTCGGCATGGTCGTGGCCATCCTGGTCACGAACGCCGACGGGGATCCGGGACTGACCCTGGTCGCCATCTGCATCGGCTACGCCCTGGGCATGAGCGTGGCCGGCGGCTTCCTGCTCGTCTCCATCCGCCGCGTGCTCGGACCCACGGGCCTCGCCCGCGTCGGCCGCCGCGGGCTGCTGGCGCTGGGCGCCGCCGTCGTCGCCGGTGCCGCGGGCATCGTGACCTCCCAATGGATCGGGGGAGTGCTCGACAACAGTGCCAGCTCGGCCGTGATCGCCGGCATCGGTGCCGCACTGCTCGGGTGCGCGGTCTTCGCCGTCATCGTCTTCGTCGCCGATCGCGGCTTCCTCGGCGAGATCCGACGGCTGCTCGCCGACCGCAAGGACAGCTCCGCCGATGAGCCGCCGCCGGTGGCCACCGGACCGGGCGGAGACCTGGCCGCCGGGGCAGACACGCAGACCCAGTCCCCGGACGATGAGACCACACGAGACGACAGTGAGGATGAGTCATGAGGATCGTCTACGCACTCGGCACCTCCACCGGGGGAGTCGGCACCCACGTCAGGGCCCTGGCCAGGGACATGGCCGCGGCCGGTCACGAGGTCGGGGTCATCGGCCCCGCCGCCACCGACGAGCACTTCGGCTTCTCCCTGCTGCCCGGTGTCCGCTTCGCCTGCCTCGAACTCGGCACCGGCATCGGCGTCGGCGACGCCGCCCTGGTCCGGCGCCAACGCAGCCTGCTGCGCAGCTTCGACGCCGAGGTCGTCCACGCCCACGGGTTCCGCGCCGGACTCATCACCCTGCTCACACTGCGGACTCTGCGCACCCGCCCGCGCTTCGTCCTCAGCCTCCACAACCGGGCCAGCGGGCAGGGCCTGCGGGCGAAGGTCGAGACCCGGGTGGAGACGATGCTCGCCCGCGGCGCCGACCTCGTCCTCGGCGCCAGCACCGACCTCGTCGACCGGGCGAAGGACCTCGGCGCCGATGATGCTCGCTTCCTGCCGGCCGCGGCCCCACAGGTCGAACCCGTCAGCGCCGAGGCGGCCTCCGCCGCCCGCGCCCGCCTGGCCGCCGAGTACGGCTTCGACGAAGGAGCGGTCATCGTCCTGGCCGTCGGACGCGTGGCCCGGCAGAAGAACTACCCGATGCTCGTGCGCGCCCTCGGCCGCCTCCGCGAGGCCGGCGACGCCGAGTCCGCGCTCGTCGTGCTCATCGCCGGCGCGGCCGATGACGCGGTGCTCGCCGAGGTCCGGACCCAGTACGAGCAGCTCGGGCCCGCCTCGGCGATCCCCGCCCTGCACTTCCTCGGCGCCCGCGACGACATCGCCGAACTCGCCGCGACCGCCGATGTCTATGTGCTCACCAGCGTGTGGGAGGCCCGCGCCCTCGTGCTGCAGGAGGCCCTGATCTCCGGCAAGGCGATCGTGGCCACCGCCACCGGCGGCAGCCCGGAACTCGTCGGCGACGCCGGCATCCTCGTCGCCGATGACGATGACCGGGCGCTGGCCGAGGCCGTGGCCGAACTCGCCTCAGACCCCGCCCGGCGGGCCGAATTGGGCGCCCGCGCCCGGGCCCGGGCAGCGCAGCTTCCCGATGAGAGGGAAGTCGCCGACAAACTCGTGAGCCTATACACGGAACTCCTATCAGCCCAGGTAGGCTAGAAGCAGCGTCGATCGAGAGAAGAGGATGAGGAAATGAGTGAATCCGGCGAGGTCAACCCACTGAGCGCAGACACGAGGATTCTGCATGTGCTCGCCGAAACCACTGGCCCGGTCGTCGAAGTGGCGAAGCTCGCCGTACTCGGCCACCTCCGTGCCGGGTACAAGGTCGCCGTCGCCGCACACCGGTCGCTGCTGGGCACGTTCGGGGTCCCCGAGGAACTGGCCGATGAGTTCCGCGAGATCGAACTCGCAGCACGCAGACGCTTCACGATGGCCGATCCGAACACCGCCTTCACTCTTCACAAGTACTACCAGCACGTCGACATCGTCCACGCCCACGGACTCCACGCCGCGACGCTGTCCGGGCTCGCCTTCACCGGTCTGCCCGCCCGCTTCCACCCGAAGGTCGTGGCCACGATCGAGTCCTTCGACTCCGCGAACGTCATCGAGAAGACCGGGGCCGAGATCGTCGGGCGCACCGCCACCGCCATCCTGGGCACCACCGAACCCGTCGTCGACTACTTCGGAGGCAGGGTCCCCCTCGTCGAACGCGCCGAACTCGTCCACCCGGACATCGACATCGACCTGACCGTGCGCAGCCCGCGAGCGGAGGTCCGACGCGAGCTCGGCATCTCCGAGGGCACGTGGATGATCGCCAGCCCCATCGCCCTGCGCGACCACACGGCGCTGGCGACCGTGCTCGACGCCGCCGAGGAGATCAACCGCAAACGCCCCGGCCGCAAGGTCGTCACCGTGCTCACCGGCACCGGCAAGGACCGGTCGACGGTGGCCCGCGAGTTCGCCGACCGCGGCGTCATCGTCGCTCCGGCCGGTGACCTCGTCGATGTGGCCGCGGCCGCCGACGTCGTCATCGCCAGCGAGACGATGACCGGGCTGAGCCACGAGGACCTCATGCAGCTGTCGAAGCCGGCGGTCTTCATCGGCAGCGAACGCCGCGCCGGGATCTGGGGTGAGGCCGCGAAGAGCGTGCCCGCCGACGACACCGAGGCGCTGGTGCGTGAGATCAATCATCTTCTCGACGACCCGGCCGGCCGCGGCAGCTCCGCCGTGGCCGCGAAGAAGCGCGTCATCGACGTCAGCAACGGTGCCGCGATCTCCGAAACTCTGCTCGACCTGTACGCCGAGGTCGATGCGGTCTCGGATTCGTGATCCCGACTTTGATAGAATCAAATCCCGTGGTGAATCGAACTGGCCCAGGTGGCACACATACGGCAAAGCACATCTTCGTCACGGGAGGCGTCGCCTCTTCGTTGGGCAAGGGACTGACGGCCTCGAGCCTCGGGCACCTGCTCACTCAGCGTGGGCTCACAGTGGCCATGCAGAAGCTCGATCCCTACCTCAATGTGGATCCGGGCACGATGAATCCCTTCCAGCACGGTGAGGTCTTCGTCACCGAGGACGGCGCGGAGACCGATCTCGACATCGGCCACTACGAGCGCTTCCTCGACAATGATCTCGACGGCGCGGCCAATGTCACGACCGGTCAGGTCTACTCCTCGGTCATCGCCAAGGAGCGTCGCGGGGCCTACCTCGGCGACACCGTCCAGGTCATCCCGCACATCACCGACGAGATCAAGGCGCGGATGCGCGCCCAGGCCGAACGTCCCGAGGAGGACCGGCCCGATGTCATCATCACCGAGATCGGCGGCACCGTCGGCGATATCGAATCCCAGCCCTTCCTCGAGGCGGCCCGCCAGGTCCGTCACGACATCGGCCGCGACAATGTGTTCTTCATCCACGTCTCCCTCGTGCCCTACCTCCAGCCCTCCGGTGAGCTGAAGACGAAGCCGACCCAGCACTCGGTGGCGACGCTGCGCTCGATCGGCATCCAGCCTGACTCCATCGTCCTGCGCTCCGACCGTGAGCTGCCGGATTCGATCCGGTCGAAGATCGCCGGCGCCTGCGATGTCGAGACCGAGGCCGTCGTCTCCTGCGTCGACGCCCCGAGCATCTACGACATCCCGAAGGTCCTCCACGACGGCGGGCTCGACGTGTTCGTCATCCGCAGCCTCAACCTGCCCTTCCGCGATGTCGACTGGACCCGGTGGGACTGGGTGCTCGAACGCGTGCACCACCCCGCCCACGAGGTCACGATCGGCATCGTCGGCAAGTACATCGACCTGCCCGACGCCTACCTGTCGGTGACCGAGGCGCTGCGCCACGGCGGTTTCGCCAACGACGCGAAGGTCAGGGTCCGCTGGATCCAGTCCGATGAGTGCGACACTCCTGCCGGTGCGGAGAAGGCTCTGGCCGGACTCGACGCGATCTGCGTGCCCGGCGGCTTCGGCATCCGCGGCATCGAGGGCAAGCTCGGGGCGCTGAACTACACCCGCACCAAGGGCATTCCGACACTCGGGCTGTGCCTGGGTCTGCAGTGCATGGTCATCGAATACGCCCGCAACGTCGTCGGCATCGAGACGGCCTCGTCCTCGGAGTTCGACCCGGACACCACGGCCCCGGTCATCGCGACCATGGCCGAGCAGCTGTCCATCGTCGAAGGAGAGGGAGACCTCGGCGGGACCATGCGCCTGGGCACCTACGAATCGAAGCTGGCCGAAGGCAGCCTCGTCGCCGGAGTCTACGGTGCGACGACGATCAGCGAACGCCACCGGCACCGCTACGAAGTCAACAACACCTACCGCGAGCAGCTCGCCGAGGCGGGGCTCGAGTTCTCCGGCACCTCGCCCAACGGTGAGCTCGTGGAGTTCGTCGAACTGCCGGTCGAGACCCATCCGTTCTACGTCTCGACCCAGGCCCACCCCGAACTCAAATCGCGTCCGACGTCCCCGCACCCGCTGTTCGCCGGCCTCGTGGCCGCAGCGCTCGAACGTCAGTGACCGATGTGTGACGAAAATGCCGCCGGCAGCGATACCGGCGGCATTCTCCGTTGCACCAACGTTGATCAGGAAGGCAGCCGATGAGCACTCTGGCCGATGAGACCTATACCCCGACCATCTCCGCATCCGAACTGGCCTATCGGGGAGCGGTCTGGGACATCCGGCGTGAGACCTTCGACCTGCCGGAGGCGACCGGGCTCGTGCGCGACATGATGGCCCACACCGGCGCCGTGGGAATCGGCGTCGTCGACGAGGAGAACCGGATCCTGCTCATCCAGCAGTACCGGCACCCCGTGCGGGCCCGTCTGTGGGAGGTCCCGGCAGGACTGCTCGACGTCGACGGTGAGTCCCCCTTCGACGCGGCAGCCAGGGAACTGGTCGAAGAGGCCGATCTCACCGCCGCCCGGTGGCAGGTCCTCAGCGACTCCTGCCTGACTCCGGGCAGCAGCAGCGAGACGATGCGGCTCTACCTCGCCCGCGACATCAGCTTCGTGCCCGAATCAGACCGGCACGAACGCAGCGAGGAGGAAGCCGGATTCCTCTTCCGCTGGGTCGACATCGACGAGGCCGTCGACGCCGTCGTCGACGGGCGGATCACGAATGCGATCGCGCAGCTGGCGATCCTGCAGGTCTCCCGCGTGCTGCGAGCCGAAGCCGAGGGCCGGACCGTGGACCTGCGACCGGTCGAGGCGCCGCGCCGACTCGTCGACGGCCGTCCCGCCTACGGCCGCGGGGCCGAAATCGTCACCGACGGGAATCCCCAGACGTCTGCGACCGGCGAGGACTGAGGGACATGGCGCGGCACGGAGCCGAACTTCTGCCGCAGGAGCTGCCCGCCGACCTGCGCCGGGACTTCGAGTCGTACCTGACCTCCCTGCGCTTCGAGCGCGGCCTGTCGCGGAACTCCATCGACGCCTACGCCCGGGACCTCGCCCGGTACGGGACCTGGCTGGCCGGTGAGGGGATCAGCCGCCTCGGCGAGGTGGACCGGGGACTGATCGAGGCCTACGGTCTGCACCTGATCGACACGGGACTGGCCCCGCGGACCCGGGCCCGCGCGCTCGTGGCGGTGCGTCGTTTCCACACCTTCGCCCTCGCCGAGAATCTCGCCCCCACGGACCCGGCCTCCGAGGTCAGCCCGCCGCAGGAGGGGCTGCGCCTGCCCAAGGCGCTCACGCTCGACGACATCGAAGCGATGCTCGCGACCACGAACGGGGAGGAACCCGCCCAGATCCGGGCCGCGGCCCTGCTCGAACTCCTCTACGCCACCGGTGCCCGCATCTCCGAGGCAGTCGGCGTCGACCTCGACGATCTCGACCTCGACTCCGGACTCGTGCGCCTCTACGGCAAGGGCGGGAAGGAGCGGATCGTGCCGTTCGGCTCCCATGCCGCCCGCGCCCTGGACAGCTGGGTGACGCGGGTGCGACCGGCGATGGCGGCGAAGGCGAAGACGAACTCCCCGGCCGGTGCCCTGCTGCTCAACGCCCGGGGGACGCGGCTGTCACGGGTCTCCGCCTGGCAGATCGTCAAGACCGCGGCCGAACACGCCGGGCTGGCGGCCGAGGTGTCCCCGCACACCTTCCGGCACTCCTTCGCCACACATCTGCTCGAAGGCGGAGCGGACATCCGCGTCGTCCAGGAGCTGCTCGGGCACGCCTCGGTGACGACGACCCAGATCTACACGAAGGTCACTGAGGAAACACTGCGGGAAGTCTACGCGACCTCGCACCCACGGGCGCGGTAGGGTTGGACAAAGAGCAACGAAAGGTGGCCACCCGAGTGATGAATACGCAAGAGGCGTTGGATATTCCGCAGCAGAAGTCCGCCGCACCCGAGCCCCAGGATTTCCCGGAGCCGGCTCCCTTGGCCTCGCACGGGCCCGCCCGCATCATCGCCATGGTCAACCAGAAGGGCGGGGTCGGGAAGACGACCTCGTCGATCAACCTCGGTGCCGCTCTGGCCGCCTACGGACGCAAGGTGCTGCTCGTCGACTTCGACCCGCAGGGCGCCCTGTCCGTCGGGCTGGGACTCAACCCCAATGAGCTCGACATCAGCATCTACAACCTGCTGATGAACCCGCGGCTGGATCCGCACGAGGTCATCGTCGGCACCGACTTCGAGGACATCGACGTCCTGCCGGCCAATATCGACCTCTCCGCCGCCGAGGTCCAACTCGTCGGGGAAGTCGCCCGCGAGCAGGTGCTGGCCAGAGCCCTGTCGAAGGTGACCGACGAATACGATGTCATCCTCATCGACTGCCAGCCCTCGCTCGGCCTGCTCGCCGTCAACGCGCTGACCGCCTCCCACGGGGTGATCATCCCACTCGAGACCGAGTTCTTCGCCCTGCGCGGTGTGGCCCTGCTCATCGAGACCATCGAGAAGGTCCAGGACCGGCTCAACCCCTCGCTCGAGATCGACGGGATCCTTGCGACCATGTTCGATTCGCGCACCCTGCACTCGAAGGAGGTCATGGCGCGGGTGACCGAGGCCTTCGGCGAGAAGGTCTTCGAGTCCGTGATCAACCGCACCGTGAAGTTCCCCGACGCCTCCGTCGCCGCCGAACCGATCACGAGCTTCGCACCCAAGCATGCCGGTTCCGAGGCCTACCGGCGCCTGGCCCGAGAGCTCATCGCCCGCGGAGGAGCACCCTGAACGACCCCGCAGTCCAGGAAGATCAGGAGACCCCACCTGCCGGCGATGCCTCAGGTGGGCAGTCGGCACCGTCCGGCGATGCTGCACCTGCCGACGAGGAGGCCGTATCTGCCGGCGAAGAGGCCGCGCAGGGGTTCCAGGTGGAGCTGGAGAACTTCTCCGGCCCCTTCGACCTGCTGCTGGGCCTGATCTCGAAGCGACGGCTCGACGTCACCGAGATCGCACTGGCCGAGGTCACCGATGAGTTCATCGCCTACACCACCGAACTCAAGGACCAGGCGAACCTCGCCGAGATCTCGCAGTTCCTCCTCGTCGCGGCCACCCTGCTCGACCTCAAAACCGCGCGGCTGCTGCCGCACGAGGAGGGCGAGGAGGTGCTCGACCTCGAACTGCTCGAGGCCAGGGACCTGCTCTTCGCCCGCCTTCTGCAGTACAAGGCGTACAAATCCGTGTCCGGATACCTCGCCGAGGCGATGGCGGCCGGGTCGATCCGGGCGCCGCGCAACGTCGGTCTCGAGGCCGAGTTCCAGGACGTGCTGCCGCCCCTGGAGCTGGGCATCGGCCCGGCCGAGCTGGCCGGCATCTTCGCCACCGTGCTCCAGCGCGACCACACCCCGCCGACCGTGGCCGTCGACCACATCCATCTGCCGCTGGTCAGCGTGTCCGAACAGCGCGGGCACATCCTCTCTCTGCTGCGCACCGGGGAGGTCGATTTCGCACAGCTGATGGACACGGCCGAGAACACGCTGGTCGTCGTCGCCCGCTTCCTCGCCCTGTTGGAGCTGTTCAAGGTCGGACTGTGCGACTTCGACCAGCCCGAGCCCTTGGGCCGTCTGCTCATCCATCGCACCGAGATGAGCGAGGACGGCGTCGACCTGCGCACCGAAGGTGCCTGGAGCGCCGACGAGGACGAGCCCGACGCCGATCCGGCTGCGACTGGTGCCGACGCGGCAGGTGCCGACGGGTCAGCCACCGACGAAGACTCGACGACGGACAGGGAAGAGGAGGACGAGCACGAATGATCGACGACGAGATCCTCGCCGGCATCGAGGCCGTGCTCATGATCACCGACTCGGCCGTCAGCGCCGAAGAACTCGCAGGGTCGCTCGGCCTCGACGAGGACACGGTCCTCGAGGCCATCACGACGCTCAAGGCCGACTACGACGGCGATGAGGACCACCGACAGCGCGGGTTCGAGATCCGGCACGTCGCCGGCGGCTTCCGCATCTTCTCCCGCGGCGACTACCACGAGGTCGTCAAGGACTTCCTCACCGCGGGTCAGAGCGCGAAGCTGTCCCAGGCCGCGCTCGAGACCCTGGCCGTCATCGCCTACCGGCAGCCGATCTCACGGCCCAGGATCGCTGCGATCCGCGGAGTCAGCGTCGACGGAGTCATCCGGACCCTGCTGCTGCGCGGACTCATCGTCGAAGCGGGGAAGGAGGCGTCGACCTCGGCGCTGCTCTATGCCACCACGCCGCAGTTCCTCGACACCATGGGCATGAACACGATCGACGATCTGCCCGATATCGCCCCATATCTGCCCGAGGACGCCGATGTCGCCGAGCTCGGGGCCGAGGACACCGAGGTCCTGGCCGAGATCGACGAGGACCTCGACTCCGATGATGATCCGGCCACCGGCCCCGGCGGGCTCGAAGCGAGTGCGGGGGACGACTCCGGCCTGCTCGAAGCGAGTGCGGGGGACGACTCCGGCGGCGAAGTCGGAGATCAGAGCGCTGAGATGTCACGAGTCGACGATTGATTTGAGAGAATGGATGTATGAGTCCCTACCGTGATCCTCGTGCGCCCGGCGGGCGCCACAACCGACCGA
>DWZN01000081.1 GCA_019117545.1 Candidatus Brevibacterium intestinavium | reverse complement strand
TCCCTGTCGGTCGCACGAACGGTCAGTGTGTTAGAACCGGGCTCCACCTCGGAGAAATCGGCCCGCCACTGCCGCCACGTATCGATGGTTACCTCCTCGGCGAGGGTGGCTTCGGTCCAGTCGCCGTCGTCGAGGCGAACCTCGACGCGTTCGATCCCCGATCGCTGCGCCCACGCCGTTCCACCGGCCCGGAGATCCCCGGCCGAGACCGTCGCCAGGGGTTTCGGCACCTCGATCCGGGAGGCCACGAGGATGGGGGCCGAGGCATCCCATCCGCGGTCGGTCCAATAGGCGGTCTTCTCATCGAAGCGGGTGACTTCGAGCTCGGTCACCCATTTGGTGGCCGAGACGAAGCCGTAGAGTCCGGGCACGACGAGGCGGGCGGGAAAGCCGTGTTCGGGCGGCAGGGGCCCGCCATTCATCCCGACGGCCAGAAGCGCATCGCGGTCATCGGTCAGCGCCGGCAGGGGAGTCGAGGCGGTGAAGCCGTCGAAGGAGTGGGAGAGCACCATATCGGCCTCCCGGCGCGGGCGAGCGCGCCCGAGCAGTGCGCGGATCGGATAGCCCAACCACGTGGCCGTGCCGACGAGGTCGCCTCCGACGGGGTTCGACACGCAGGTGAGGGTGATGTGATGTTCCTCGAGGGGCAGGTCGAGGACATCGTCCATCGTCAGCGTGACCTCGTTGTCGACCATGCCGTGGATGCGCAGCGACCACTCGGCCGGCTCGATGGACGGGGGAGCGAGCACGGTGTCGATGCGATAGAAGTCGGTGCGATCGGTGACGAAGGGAACCACTCCGTCGACGTCGATGCTCGCCGAGGCCGGTATCGCCGCTGCCTTCCTCGCCGGTTCCGGCAGGACGAGCCTCGCGACCGCTGCTCCGGCGTCCTGGACCAGTGAGGCGACGGTCTGACCGGCGGCGACGGCGGCGGCACCGGCTGCCCCGATGAGGCCGGCGAGACGGAGGAATTGCCGTCGATCTGCCTGCCCGACCGGGCCGTCTGCGGCGGAGGCCGAGGCACCTGCGGCGGTCGGGGCACCTGCGGCGCGAGCCGGTCCGCCGGGCAGCGGCGGTTTGCGCAGGGGCGGGCGAAGAAGCAGACGGAAGGCGATGAGGCCGAGCACGAGGCCGACGAGCGTGGGAACGGCATCGGCGGGCCGGGCATCCGGCTGCAGCAGCACCGCTGTGACGGGCACCAGACCCGCGATCGTCAGCAGCATCATCGCCAGGCGAGTTCGGCCGTGGGCCAGGCTGCCGAGGAGTCCGCCGAGTGCGAGCGCGGCCAGCCCCGTGCAGGCGATGAGGACGGGTTTGTCGTTGTGTCCGAGCAGATCGATGACCGGTCCGATGACTGCAGCGGGTGCCAGCGGGATCAGCGTCTGCCCGAGAGCGAGCAGCGGCGCCGCCGGAGGACCGACGGCACGGGCGAGCAGATCGGCCGAGCCGACAAGGACGAGAGCGGCGGCGATACCGGCTGCCGCACCTCGGGCGCGGCGGTGGGCACGATGACGTCGATTCATGACGATGATTCGGAGCCGCGGGTTCGACGGATGGGTCCGGCTGCAGCTGGTTGCCCGAGCGCCGCTGTCGCGTTCCGTTCACCGAAAGGTCAGTGACCTCATCGCCGAGCTGTCGTAGCATGGTGCAATGACTGAGAACCCCGGATACGCCCAACCGCAGGCTCCGAGCGGAGACTCGGACGAACCGAAGAGCCCGAGCGCTCCCATCTACACTGCCAAGGTCGAGAACCTCGGCGGCACCTCGGGCGAGGTGCGCGTCGATGACGGTCAGACCCTGCCCACGGCACCGACATCGAACGTCGATCAGGGCAACAACCCCGAACAGTTCCTCGCCATGGCCTGGTCCACCTGCCTCGGCGAGACGCTGAAGGTCGTGCTCGCCGTCAACGAGCTCGATGTCCTGTCCCGGGTGCGCGTCGAAGTCGAACTGCACCAGGAACCATCGGGCAACGGCTTCTACTTCGCGCCCCACGCCTTCATCTCCATCGACGGAGTCTCGGAGGCCGACGCTGAGAAGTACGCCGCCCGCGCCCACGCTCGCTGCCCGATCTCGAAGCTGCTCATGGGCAAGGGCACGCCGATCGTCGATGTCGAACAGTACAAGAACCCGGACAACTTCCAGCTCAGCTGAGTCCGATCCGTCGGGAATGTCGGGAATCGGGGGCCGCGTGATGTGAGGAGTCGGTATGGAGGCGGATCTGCAGGAGATCATCTTCCTCGCCCTCGACCTCACCGGCACTTTCGTCTTCGCCGTGTCCGGAGTGCTGCTGGCCGCCCGACGCAACTTCGACATCACCGGTGGGCTGGTGCTCGGGATGCTGACCGGCATCGGCGGCGGGATGATCCGCGATGTGCTGCTCGACCGGACGCCCAACGCGCTCGGTCAGCCCCTCTATCTCGCGCCCGCGGTGATCGCGACGCTGCTCATCTACATCATCGGATCGCACGTCTCCCGCGCCCGGATCTGGATCGTGGCCTTCGATGCGATGGGTCTGGCCCTCTTCAGCGTCACGGGCACGACGATCGCGCTGTCGGCCGATGCGAACTACCCGGCCGCGCTGCTCATGGGGGCGCTGACGGCCTGTGGCGGCGGGCTCATGCGCGACGCCGTGGCCAGCGAGGATCCGGCGATCTTCCGCGGCACCGACCTCTATCTCATCCCCGCCCTGTTCGGGTCCGGTCTGACGATCCTCGCCGAGGTGACCGGGCTGCTGGGCGGTGTCACCTCGCTGATCATCGCGGCCGCCGCCTTCGGCTTCCGCATGCTCGCCTGGAGGCTGCAGTGGAGGGTCCCGCAGCCGATGCGGCAGTGGTCGTACCGGGAGACCGGACGGAGGATGAAGAAGCTGCCCTCGGTGTTCCGGAAACCGGACTGAGACCATGCGACGATAGAGGACATGACCGCCACACCGCCCGAGAACCCTGAGCCGCCGGAGACCGAACCCGTTCCGACCTGGTCGCGTGACCTCCGGAGAGTGCTCGGCATCAGCCTTGTCGGTGCCCTGTTCATGTCTCTGTTCGTCTGGCTCGCCTCGACCGGACTGATGCTTGAGAAGGGCACACGCGACACGCTCGAGGCCGATGCGGTATGGGCCGGCATCTGTACCGGCGTGCTGGTCATCATGTTCCCGTTCCTGTTCTTCGAGACCAAACGGGTCGACAACGGGTTCCGGCGCCACGGGCTCGCCCCGCTGGTGCTTCTCGGCGTGATCGGCGGCGGGGTGATCATCACAGTGGTGATGATGATCTGGCCCGTCTTCCTCGGCGATCGGGCGCTTCCCGGCACCGTCGCGGCCGAACTGGGCGGTGACCCGGCCAGCATCTTCCTCGTGCTGTTCTTCGTCACCGCCGGCATGGCGTGGTGCCTGGCGCTGCTGCTGCCGATGATGGTCGGCGGGTACAAGGTCGCTCTGGCCCTTCTGCTGCCCTATCTGGGGACGATCTTCGTCTTCCCCTTCGCCGGGGTGAAGATCTTCGAGAACCCGCCGACTCCGGTGAGCACGGTCATCTGGGCCGGGCTCGCTCTGGCCGGGTTGGCGGTGCTGACGATTCTCGCAGGTCTGCGCAACGTCATCGACCGACCGAAGCCGCAGACGACCGAGGCCGAGCGGGCCGAGGCCCATCGGCGGTATCCGGAGCAGCGACACGGGTTCGGTCAGACGAACGGCGGCCACCTTTCGGGCATCGATGACCGGCAGTCGACGTCCAGTCAGCATCAGTCGCCCCCGCGCCCGCCGCAGCGACCCTCGCAGCCGTCACATCTGCCGCGCAGACCTCCGCACCCGCCTCGGTGGTGACGGCGGGGCTGCGTCGGGGAGGTGGACCTCAGTCGCGGCGGACGGTGAAGTCGACGTTCGTGGGATGTTCGACGGTGCGCGAAACCGTGCAGTACTTGTCGTGGGAGAGCCCGACGAGCCTTTCGATGCGCGCATCGGCCTTGCGTCCGTCCTCGTCGTCGGGGAAGGCGAGATCGAAGTCGAGGTGGACGTCGTCCACGCGCGAGGCGCCGTCCTCAACGATCTTGTCGGCGGTCGCCGAGACGCCGAAGCGTGTCGGTTCGGTGTGTCGACTGGTGACGGTGTCGACGTCGATCGAGGAGCAGCCGGCGACGGCGGCCAGCAGCAGTTCGACCGGTGTCATCAGCCCCTCGCCGCGGCCGAATTCGATGCTCGCCCCGCTCGGAGCGGTGGCCCGGTAGTGGTTCTCGGCGATCCTGGTCAGTTCGATGCTGCGGGTGTCTTCACTCATGTCCCCATGATGCCAGGTGACCGCGCGCAGTGCGCCGGGCGATGATCCGCCGATGCGCGCTGCACGGTCTCAGGCCGCCTCGGCGTCCTTCGGGGTGCGGCGTGCGGCGATGAACGAGCGGACGCCGGCGACGATGTAGGCGATGAGCAGGATGAAGGTGAGCGTGCTCGAGACGACAGCAAGGGGGACTTCGGCGGTGCCGGCGAACAGATCACCGAGCTGGAGGACTCGGGAGAACGTGCCGATGACGCCGAGGAGGGCGACGACGAGTGCGATGTGCACACCGATCTTCGGCCGCTTGATGCCGATCCACCCGCAGATGACGAGCACGATGCCGAGGATCGCCGGGATGAGTGCCGTCCAGCTGGCGAAGCCCGTGACGATCCAACCGATCACCCCGATGAGAATGAGGATGATTCCGATCCAGATGGTGGTCTTGGCCATGTCAGCCGTCCTTTGCGCAGAGGTGTCGCTCGTCAGAGAGTCGGTCGGCGGTGAACCAGTCATGATGGATTCAGTCGCCGGGGCATCGCGGTGGCGCCCTGCGCCGTCGAGGCCGCGACTCGTCGTCCATTGTAGTGAAACGGGTGCGTGGAAGGGGCCGAAGTGCTCAACCTCACAGCACCGAGACTTCGCCTGAGAGATGCCTGCGGCAGTTCCACGAAGTCCCCCTCGCTGCGTTGCGGTCGTCGACCTCGCTGCGTTGTGGACGTCGACGACGATGAGGGCGGTGTGCGGGCGTGCGTGCCCCGCCTCGGCGAGGGTGTGAGAATGGGTGGGTGAGCGAGATTACCCCCGGTGTCGACGACGGATCGGCAGCCCCGCGTCGCTTCAGTGTGCTGCGCAGCTGGAAGACCGCACCGTACCTGGTCGGCTCCGGCATGGGGATGATGGGCGACAACATCGAGCACGTCATCACCTACTGGGTGCTGTGGCAGACGTTCGAGTCCCCGGCGCTCGTCGGATTCCAACTCATCAGCCACTGGCTGCCGTTCCTGCTCCTGTCCGTCTATGCGGGTTCCTTGGCGGAGAGGTTCGACTGCCGCAGGCTCATCCAGATCGGGCAGATCATGTTCATGGTCGTGTCCCTGTGCTGGGGCATACTGTTCCTCACCGATTCCCTGCAGCTGTGGCAGGCGTGCGTGCTCCTCGTCGTCCACGGGCTCGCCGGATGCCTGTGGGGCCCGGCGGAGCAGATGATGCTCCACGACTTCGTCGACCGTCGCGAACTCCCCAGCGCCGTGCGGCTCAACGCCACCTTTCGCAGCCTCGGCATCCTGTTCGGACCCGTCGTCGGTTCCGCCCTGCTGCTCGGGTTCGGCCCGACCTGGGGCATCTTCATCAACATCGTCTTCTACCTGCCGCTGACGCTCTTCCTCATCCGCACCCCCTTCACCGGTCATCTGCGCAGCGGCGGTGTGCGGACGGCCAGGACGACGCTGCTGGCATCGCTGAAGGTGCTCGTCGAGGTCCGCCACAACCGGTCGATCATCGGCATGCTCCTGCTCGCCGCGCTCGCCTCGATCACGATCGGCGCGGTGCTCCAGACCGCGATGCCGGTCTTCGGCGGGATCCTCACCCCGACCGGCGGAGACAGCGACTTCACCTACGGGGTGCTGCTCTTCGCCATGGGGGCCGGAGGGGTGCTCGGCGGATTCGCCCTCGAGGCGACCGGGTGGATCAAGGCGGTTCCGTCCGCGGCGGCGGTGGCGGCCGCGGCCATGGGGCTGAGCGCGGTGCTCTTCGCTCTCACCGCGCAGCTGTGGTTGGCGATCATCATGCTCCTGCTGGCCGGGGTCTCGAAGATCACCGCCGAGTCGACCGAGATGGCGATCATCCAACTCGAGGCCCCCACCGCGATCCGCGGCCGTGTCATCGGGTCCTATGCGATGTTCGGGCCCGGCATGCAGACCTTCTCCGGAGTCACCGTCGGCGTGCTCGGCACGATCGCGACGATCCCGCAGGCCGTCGTCATCGGCGGCACCACCCTGGCCATCGGGGCCATGGCCATCGGCGCCTACGCCGTGACCGGAAGGAGCCGACCATGAGCGGGCAGAGCCTCGACGTCGTCTCGGTCGGGTTCACTCCGGTCAAGGGAACACGACACGTCCAGCGGCCGGAGGCGCGGTTCGACGCGGAGGGGCCGATCGGCGATCGCCGCTACTGCCTCGTCGACGTCGCTCGGCGCCAGGTGCTCAAAACCGTGCAGAATCCGAGCCTGATCGGCATCACGGCCGAGCTGCGCGGCGAGGAACTGGCGCTGACGCTGCCCGACGGCCGGTCCGCCTGCGCCGTGCCCGAACCCGATGATGAGGTTCTCACCTGCGAATACTGGAAGCGCAGGACCGACCTCAACCTCACCGACGGTCCCCACTCCGCGTTGGTGTCGAGCTGGCTCGGGCGTCCCGTGCGTCTGGCCCGGGCCCCTCGCGGAGACGTCGTCTACGGCGCGCCGGCAACGATGATTGCCACGGCCTCACTCGCCGATCTCGCCGACCGTGCGGCTCGTCCCGAGCTCATCGCCGAGGCGGCCCGATTCCGCGCGACCTTCGTCATCGACACGGATCTTCCCTTCGCCGAGGAGGCCTGGCAGGGCCGTGAGATCATCCTCGGCGAGACCGGCCTCGGTGAGATCCGGGTGCGTGTCGGGGCGCCGGTGCCCAGGTGCGCGGTGATGGATCTCGATCCCGTGACCGGTGAGAGGAACGCCCGGGTGCTGCGGACACTCGCCGGTTACCGACCGACGAACGCCGCCGGAGAACCCGTCTTCGGCGTCTACGCCGAGATCGTCGGGTGATCCGGGACTCACGTGGACCCGGAGCCCGGGTGATGGAGCCGCGGTCGGGCAGTCCGCGGCTCAGGTGACGGCGCCGCGGACCCTGTGCTCGGGGGCGTCCCAGAGGCGGTTGTCGAGGATGTCGCGCAGGGCCTCGACGGTGTCCCAGACCTCGGTGAAGCCGATGTAGAGTGGGGTCAGCCCGAACCGCAGGACCGAGGGTTCGCGGTAGTCGCCGATGATGCCGCGTGCGATGAGCGCGCTCATCACCTCGTAGCCCTGAGGGTGGGCGATGGAGACCTGGGAGCCGCGGTGTTCGTGCTCACGCGGGGTGACGATCTCGATCGGGTGGTCGGACAGTCGGGACTCGACGAGGTCGATGAACAGGTCCGACAGTTCCAGCGATTTCGCGCGCACGGCGTCGATGTCCGCTCGGGCGGCGATGTCGAGTCCGACTTCCGCCACCGACATCGACAGGATGCCCTGCGTGCCGGTGAGGAATCGGCGGATCCCGTCGGCGGGTGTGTACTCCGGTGACATCTCGAAGGGCTCGGCATGCCCCATCCACCCCGACAGAGGCTGGCCGACGCGGTTCTGCAGCGCCTCGGCGACCCAGACGAAGGCCGGTGAGCCCGGTCCGCCGTTGAGGAACTTGTAGGTGCAGCCCACGGCCATGTCCGCACCGGACGCGGCCAGATCGATCGGCACTGCTCCCGCCGTATGGCACAGGTCCCAGATGACCAGTGCGCCGCCGGCATGGATCGCCGAGGTGGTCGCGCCCATGTCGAAGAGGCGGCCGGTGCGATAGTTGACGTGGGTGAGCACGACGAGGGCGACCTCGTCGGTCAGCTCCGTCGGGAAGCCGGCGGTGACCTCGGCGTCGTCGACGAGGCGAACCTCGTAGCCGTCGCCGAGCTGCGCGGCCAGGCCTTCGAGCATGTAGATGTCGGAGGGGAAGTTCTCCCGCTGGGTGAGGATGACCCGGCGGCCGGGGGCGTCGGCGGCCTGGATCCTCAGCGCTGCCGAGGCGGCCTTGAACAGGTTGACCGAGGTCGTGTCCGTGACCACGGCGCTGCCGGATCCGCCCCCGATGATCTCGGAGACCGTCTGCCCGAGCCTGACCGGCAGGCCGAACCAGTCCGCGGTGTTCCACGACTTGATGAGCCCGGAGCCCCACTCCTCGGCGATGACCTCCTGCGCACGTTCGGCCGCCCCCTTCGGTCGCGGTCCGAGTGAATTCCCGTCGAGGTAGATCGTCTCCGGCGGCAGGAGGAACTCTTCGCGGAAGGCGCGCAGCGGATCGTTCGCATCGCGATTCTCACAGGCCGCGCGATCGATTCCGGTGGCCCCGACGGAGTCTGCGGAGCTGTCGGTGGTCGTCATCAGGTGGTCCTTTCGGTGGTGGTGGATCTCAGTCCTGCAGGTCCGTCGTGATCCGGGGCTCGGAGTCAGCGCCGCAGCACTCGCGCTTGGAACAGGCACACCACGGCGATGCACAGCGCGAAGACGATGAGCGCCATCGCGCTGGCAGCGGCCGCTTCCCTGCGGACACAGTCATCACCTCTTCGCAGCTTCCTGTCGCATTCGTCGAGTTCGGGGCGCTTCGCTTCTGATGGTATTCGACGGCGCCGACCGTCACGCCCAGGACGCCGGCAAGTCCCATGGGGCCGCGCAGGTCGGCTTGGCTGCCTCAACGTGTTCGGGCCGGCTGAGGGCCCTGCGGGAACGGGGGATCATCACGGGATTCCACGCCGATATCGGCCTCGAAGCCCTGGGTGTGTACGTGTTCGGCATGATCTCGGTGCGGATGACGCCGGTGGGCAGGTCGAAGATCGGCTCGATCACCATCGGGCCTGGCCCCCCGACATATGCCTCAAGAGTACGACATCGTCGGAGTGCAGTTCGCGAGTGGGACCGTGACCGTTCAGGCGGCGGGCCATCAGCCGACCTGCGACTCGAGCACCTCGAGCACGGCGGGCCCATAGCGGTCGAGCTTCTTCAGTCCCACCCCGCTGACCTGGCCGAGACGATCGATCGAACTCGGTTTGGCCTCGACGATGCCGTACAGCGTGGCATCGGGGAAGACGACATAGGCGGGCACACCCTGCTCCTTGGCCTGCTCGGCCCGCCAGGCGCGCAGGGCCTCGAACAGGGAGGCGTCGGCGGGGTCGAGTTCTGCCTCGGGCCCGCCTCGGCGACGGGATCCTGCCTTCTTGCCGCCGGACTTCTTGACCGGATCCACGCGCAGAGAGATCTCCTCCTCTCCACGCAGAACGGGACCGGCGTTCTCACCGACCACGAGCACACCGTAGTCGCCGTGGGATTCGAGCAGTCCGCGGGCCAGGGCCTGGCGGATCACGGTCTTCCACTGGCTCTCCGACAGATCGGCCCCGACGCCCCAGACGCTCAGGCTCTCATGGTCGGCCGCCCGGGAGCGGTCGTTGTCGTTGCCGCGCAGCACATCGATGACCTGGCCGGCGCCGAAGCGCTGCCCGCGTTCCCGGTCGAGCCGGATGACCGTCGACAGCAGCTTCTGCACGGCCACGGTCGCGTCCCAGGTCACCGGCGGTGTCATGCAGGTGTCGCAGTTGCCGCAGGGTTCGGATTCCTCGTCGAAGTAGCGCAGCAGCTGGACGCGGCGGCAGTCGACGGTCTCGCACAGGGCGAGCATCGAGTCGAGGTGGGTCATCGCCCGGCGCTTGAAGGCCTGATCGCCCTCACCGGATTCGATGAGGCGGCGCTGGGAGACGACATCGCCGAGGCCGTAGACCATCCAGGCGTCGGCAGGCAGTCCGTCGCGTCCGGCGCGACCGGTCTCCTGGTAGTAGCCCTCGACGGAGCGCGGCAGATCGAGGTGGGCGACGAAGCGGACATCGGGTTTGTCGATGCCCATGCCGAAGGCGATCGTGGCGACCATGACGATTCCGTCCTCGCGGAGGAACCGGGCCTGGTTCTCCGCGCGGACCTCGGCAGGCAGCCCAGCGTGATAGGGCAGGGCGGTGATGCCGCGGGCGGCGAGCGCCTCGGCGAGTTGGTCGACTCCCCGGCGGGAGAGGCAGTAGACGATGCCCGCGTCGCCGGGGTGCTCGGTGGTGATGAAGTTCAGCAGCTGGGACCGGGCCGAGGCCTTCGGCTCGATCCGGTAGGTGATGTTCGGCCGGTCGAAGCTGGCCACGAAGTGCTCGGCGCCCTGGAGGTGGAGCCGCTCGGTGAGTTCGGCGTGGGTGGCCGGAGTGGCGGTGGCGGTCAGAGCGATGCGCGGGACGTTGGGGAACCGTTCGGCCAGCACCCCGAGCCCGAGGTAGTCGCTGCGGAAGTCGTGGCCCCACTGGGACACGCAGTGGGCCTCGTCGATGGCGAACAGGGAGATCTGCGCCCGCTCGAGCAGAGCCATCGTGCGCGGCAGCACGAGTCGTTCGGGAGCGAGGTAGAGCAGATCGATCTCACCGGCCAGCAGCTGCTGCTCGACCTGCGCGGCGGTGTCGAGATCGAGGGAGGAGTTGAGGAAAGCGGCCCGCACTCCGAGGTTCTCCAGAGCCGCGACCTGATCGGCCATGAGCGCGATGAGCGGGGAGATCACCACGCCTGCCCCGGGCCTGACCAGGGCCGGGATCTGGTAGCACAGGGACTTCCCGCCGCCGGTGGGCATGAGCACGACCGCGTCTCCGCCGCCCACGACCTGGTCGACGATGGCCGCCTGCTGACCCCGGAACTCCTCATAGCCGAAGACATCGTGGAGGACATCGAGGGCGGAGGCCGTGGTTGCGGAGGTCATACCGCCACCCTAGTTCACTCGCCTGACACGAAGCTTCACGCGCCTGACACGAAGCGCGCAGAGGCGGGGACGGCCCCAGCTGCTCGGCTGCGCGACTGCTGGAGGCTGGGAGCTGCAGTCCAGGGCGCTGGAGGCTGCTGAAAGCGAGAGATGGTCGCAATCGGATACTTTGCGCCGAAGAAACTGTCCGAACGCGACCACTTCTCGCCGGGCACAACCCTCAGAGCCACCACTCAGCGGGCAGCGAACCGAGGGGCCGCGACGAGGCCGAGCACGCCGACG
>DWZN01000009.1 GCA_019117545.1 Candidatus Brevibacterium intestinavium | reverse complement strand
CATGACGACCGTGCCGGAACCGATCAGAACACCGACGGCGACCACGCCGAGGGCACTGATCCATCGTCTGTGCGCTTCGCTTCTCATCACGACTCCGTGATCGGGACATCGGTGAGCTTGGGCCATGATTCCTGCAAGCGGATGTCGACGGAATCGATGTCGTTCTCCGGCGCCTTGAAGACCGCCCAGGCCGTGACGGGTTGGTTATTCGTCGTCTCCGTATACACCGAATTCGACGTCCACTCATCATAGGTATCGGAGATCGGCGAATACACCTTGAGGTTGTCTGCGTCGATGAGCTGCGGGGCGAACTTGTTCTCGCCCCATGAATCGTAGATGCTGATCGAGTCGTCATCGGCGGCAGACTTGAAGTGCGGCGTTACGACCAACGTCAGAGTCATCGTCTTCCCGTCGACTTCCAATGAGCTGACGCCGACCGTCACTTTGTTCTCTTTGGATCCGGGGACTCTGACGTCCTGTTTGACGACCAAATCATCGGGATCGACCTTCTCAACGCCCGGCTGCGCTCCATCCTTGCCGCCGGCGTCCTCGGCTGAGGAGCCCCCGCCCTTCGAATCGGAATCCTGCGATGATGAACAGCCTGTTACGGCCAGAATGCACAGGGCCGCACCGGCGAGGCCCCGACTGGGCTTGAGTGAGATCACAAACAGAGCACTTTCTTTCGTCGGTATACGGCACAGTCGCCGATACCGACGACTCCGTCATTCTCGGGCACCTACGCTAGCACCGATGTAGTCGGCGACAAAGAACCTGGCGTCTCGCTCACTCGACGGCGGCGAGCGCCGCGTTCCAGGAGCCGTAGAACTTTCGCACGGCCGCGGCCGAAGGCACTTCGCCCTTGTGCTCGGCAGCGTATTCCGTATAGGCCTTGTAGGTCGCTCCGACGCCACGGGATTCGCAGTCGGCGAGGAACTCGGCGATCGCGCGGTCGTAGGCGGCCGCGTCGAAGCGCAGCTGGCCCTTGGCCCGGCCCACCCTGTTCGTCGCCAGGCCCGCGGACTTCAGCGCCTCGTTCCAGGACCCGAACCGCTGGACGGCTGTCTGGCTCGTCGGCGGCCAGATGGTCGCCCCCTGCGCGGAAGTCGCCCCGAGGCTGTCGAGCACGGTCCTGCGCAGCGCGTCGTATCTGCTCGCGGTCAGGCTCGGCACCTCCGCACGCCCGCGTACGAAGGCGAAGGCCGCGGCCACCTCGGCGAGGGTGGAGGTCACGGTCGATGTGGAATCGCCGAGTTGGGCGGTCAGGGCGGCCTCCACCTCGGCGAGGGTCTCCCGGTCCGTGGGGCTCAGCTTGGCGGGATCGGCACTCGCCGGCGTCCCCGGCGCATCCGTGGTGTCGAGGCTGCGGGCGGTGATGAACAGCAGCGCTCCGAGCACGGCCAGCGACGAGGTGTGGGTTCTCTCGGAATCAGACATTCACTCCATCTTACGATCTCGGCCGTCTGCACGCCCGAGTCCGCGAACGCGCACTTCTGCCCTCCGGTGACGGCTCAGCCGGCGAGCAGGGCCAGCGACCCTGTGGCGATCAATGTGGTCAGGGTCGTCCACGCGATGACGGCGATGCCCTGCCACAGCAGGATCCACGAGGTCTTCACGCCGGCGCTGACGAGGATCGTCGACGTGATCTGAGTGGGGATCGCGAGCGGCCCGAGCAGGCTCGCCCCGGGAACGCCGAACCGAGTGAGGAACCTCTTGAACTTCGCCCGACCCTTGGAGTCGGGCTTCGCCTTCTCGCCGAGGCGGCCGTGACCCTGGACATCATCCGCGCTCTCGGCCAGGGGTGGGGCCGCCTCGGCGGGAGTGTGCGCCGAGGGATCCTCTGCCGGCAGACCGGCTGCTCCGGTGCCGGTCGCGGAGCCGGTGGACACGAGTTCGCGCTTCCGGCTCTGTCGGGCGACGACGGCACGGCGGGCGCGGGCGCCGGCGACCACGATGACGGTGACGCAGACGAAGTTGCCGATGGCGCCGGCGACTCCGGCGAGGACCGGGTTCATCCCGGCCCAGACGCCGATGATCGATGAGACCTCTCCTTCGATGAACGGGATGGCTCCGGCGACCGCGATGATGAAGGGCTGGAGCAGATCGGGAACCTGGGCGGCCAGGCCCTGAAAGAATTCGATGAGCGTGTTCATGGGGGTCCTCCTGAACGATGATCGGCAGATCCCGGCCGATGCGGGCCGGTTCTGTTGGTCGGTGCGTTCAGTACAGACCGTGTTCTCGGAACAGGGTCAAGCACTCATCGTCGGACCCAGGAAATCCTCAGCTTCCCTCCTCAGGGGCCATCTGTCTGGTGAAGGCGATGAATCGTTCACGGTCGGCTTCCGAGATATCGAGAGTAGGGAAGACAGCGATGAAGGCACGTTGGATGACGTCGATCTGCGCGGAGTTGTAGAGCTCGCCGATCGTGCCGATGATGGCCGCCTGCCCCATCCTCACATCGCCGATCATCCGCTGCGTCGGCGCCAGCAGCCAGGGCTTGTCCTCGAGGTGACGCTTCATGCTCGGAGCGATCTTCTCGGCCAGGCGGGCGCGGGTGGGCTCATCGGCGTCGTCGGTGAGTTCGTCGATCTCACGGTCGTGGGGCGCGGGTTCGGACATGAGCGATTTCATCTCCGCCACGGCTGATTCCTCGTAGAGGCTCGAGTAGATGTTCATCAGACCGCGGTCGGCGCTCGACATCCTCGCAGCGATGTCGATGAACCCTGAGGCCGTATCGATCGGGGCGCTGAATTCGAGCAGCTGGGACACCTCGGCGCGGGCCTTCTGCAGAGCCTCGATCCGGTCGCGCAGGTCTCCGTCAAGCTGTTTGAGGGCCAGCTGCTGCTGTTCCTGGTCGTCTTGGACAGAGGCGATGTCCGACAGCGGAATCCCGAGCTCGCGCATCCGCCGGATCTGGTGGAGTCTGAGCAGGTGGGAGGCACCGTACTGCTTGTAGCCGTTGCTCATCCGCTCGGGCTCGGTGAGCAGACCGAGCTTGTGGTAGTGGCGGATCGTGTTGACCGTGGTTCCGGTCAGTCGCGCCAGCTCGCTCGTGCTCCACCCCACGGTCAGGTCCCTCCGCCGCTGCCTGGTTCGCTCCGGACACGGTCCAGTCTATGCCGAGGCTCTGACGCAGAGGTCCGAACACGGCCCGGACCAGACGACCGGCCTTGCGGCAGACGGCGAGTGGGCCGTCGTCGTCGAGGACTTCGAGGACCTCGCCGATCGGATCGGCTGAGCTTTCCGGCCAGGCTGCCTGCCCGTCAGGAGCGTCACCCGAGAGCCTTCAGGATGTCAGTGCATCGTTATGGGCGGCACGACCGGCGAGGATGCCGCCGGCCGCGGTGACGAGCATGCTCAGCGCCAGCAGTACGGC
>DWZN01000080.1 GCA_019117545.1 Candidatus Brevibacterium intestinavium | reverse complement strand
CATTGCGAGTCCGGGCCACTGCGCTATTCACATGCCTGGATCGCTTCCACGGCCTCCGCCGGGATGCATACTCACTCTCGGGTCCTGGAGCGGCCCGTGGCCGGTCTCAGAAGCCGCACACAGCTGTCCTGAGAGCACGCTGGGCCTCTCCCCGGCGCGGATGTCAAACTGCCATGGGCGAATCGGTCACTGAGCTCTGGTGTGAAGGCTCAGACCAATAGGGTGCTGCCCATCACGACGGTGGCCACCACGGTACCGGCCGTCATGGTCCTGACCATCACGGAGCTGGCGGGGACGACGTGGTCGGACAGGGCCGGCCTTGGAATCCCAGGATGATGTCTCGTGTTCCAGCACCTCAAGCTCCCACGGGCGGTTCCTGGGCACCGAGCAGACTGTTCGGGCCGCGCCCGCCGTCCTCGCCGAAGAGTCTTCGGCCCTGTCTGTCGGCGGCGATGGACGACCGTCCAGAGGCGGACAGCCAGCGTTGTCATCAGTCGGAACTGCCCATAGACGGCCACGAGAACTGTCCACGGGTGCCGCTCCCGCAACCGGGGCAGCGGCGGTGGAGCAGCGGGCTCGGAGGACGGGCCATTGAAGCCCTGCGGATGGACGACGGTCTCTCTATCGGCGCTGTGCGTCCCGTGGAGACGACGAACGGCCTCCTCATCGGTCAGAGGCGTCGCGAGGCCGTCACAGCGGTTCTCAGACTCACGCGCACATGACCGGCATTCGCAGCACACGAAGGCATGGGCGTCTGCGGCGACTCTTACGATCGTCCCAGGGGCTCGGAGCGTCCCAGGGGCTCGGAGCGGGCCGACAGCAGCGGCGCCGCGACTGCAGCAGGCATGTCGCGGCGAGGTTATGCAGACACAGCGAGGGGCTCAGCAGTTGAACTGCTGAGCCCCTCGCTGCTGAGAGCCCGTGGTGTCGGTCAGTGACCGAGCTGCTGCTGGTCGGAGCCTTCGACGGCATCGTGGTCGTGGTGGGAAGCGTCGAGCTCCTGCTTCGTCACCGGTGCGACACGATCTTCGAAGAAGAACCGCGACAGACGTGCGCGCAGCTTCTCCATCTTCGTGACCTTGCCCTCGGCGTTCGGCTGCGGCGGAATGTACTCCGGCGATTCGAACGCAGTGATCTTCCACAGCTTGTGCGGCGGCAGAGCCTCATGGCGCTCGAGGAACTCACCGTGGGGCAGACGGATGATGTGAGCCGTCTCCCGTCCGTGCAGTGCGATCTCCCGGTCCTTGCGCTGCAGTGCGATGCACATGCGCTTGGTGATGATGTACCCGAGGATCGGTCCGAGGAAGAAGAGCGCGCGGAAGATGTAGATCATATCGTTGAGCGACATCTGGAAGAACACGGCGACGATGTCACCGGAGGCCGCGGCCCACATGTTGCAGTAGAAGATGATTCCGGCTACGCCGATCGCCGTGCGCGTCGGGTTGTTGCGCGGGCGATCGAGGATGTGGTGCTCGCGCTTGTCCTTGAGCAGCCACGCCTCGAAGAACGGGTAGATGAACATCACTGCGAAGACACCGCCCATGACGATGACAGCGCTGTTGATGTTGAACGAGATCGGCCAACCGAAGATGTAGAACTCGAACCAGCCCGGCACGATTCGGAGGAACCCGTCGGCCCAACCGATGTACCAGTCGGGCTGGGTGCCGGCCGAGACCGGGGAGGGGTCGTAGGGACCGTAGTTCCAGATCGGGTTGATCGTGAACAGTGCCGAGATCAGGGAGAGGAGTCCGAAGATGAGGAAGAAGAAGCCTCCGCCCTTCGCCGCGAATGTCGGCAGCACGGGTTCGCCGACGACGTTCTTCTCGGTGTTTCCGGCACCGGGGTACTGGGTGTGCTTGTGCACGACCACGAACACCAGGTGGATGCCGATGAGCGCGATGAGCAGAGCCGGCACGATCATGATGTGCAGGGTGTACAGCCGCGCCACGATGTCGACGCCGGGGAATTCGCCTCCGAAGAGGAAGAACGAGATGTAGGTGCCGACCAGCGGGAGCGATTTGAGGATGCCGTCGATGATCCGCAGACCGTTGCCCGAGAGCAGGTCATCCGGCAGCGAGTAGCCGGTGAATCCGGCGGCCATGCCCATGATGACCAGGAGGACACCCACGACCCAGTTGAGTTCGCGCGGACGGCGGAACGCTCCGGTGAAGAACACACGCAGCATGTGCACGCTCAGTGCGGCGACGAACAGCAGAGCACCCCAGTGGTGCATCTGACGGATGAACAGACCGCCGCGGATCTCCAGCGAGATCGCCAGTGTCGAGTTGTACGCCTCGGAGATCTCGACGCCGCGCAGCGGCAGCCAAGGACCTTCGTAGTGCATCTCGCCCATGGCGGGCTGGAAGAAGAACGTGAGGAACGTTCCCGACAGAACAACGATGATGAAGCTGTAGAGAGCAACCTCACCGAGCATGAACGACCAGTGGGAGGGGAAGATCTTGCGCCCGAACTCGCGCACCAGGACGGATGCCCCGACGCGGGTTTCGGCGAAGTTCGCTGCCTTCCCGATGGTGGTGGTTGGTTGTGTAGTACTCATGGGTGGTTGATCTCCCAGAACGTAGGTCCGACAGGCTCAGGGAAGTCCGACTGGGCAACCAGATAGCCTTCGCTGTCCACGGAGATGGGCAGCTGGGGAAGCGGTCGTTTGGCCGGGCCGAAGATGACCTTGCAGTGCTCGGT
The DNA here is from genome assembly GCA_019117545.1 of Candidatus Brevibacterium intestinavium. GTDB lineage: Bacteria > Actinomycetota > Actinomycetes > Actinomycetales > Brevibacteriaceae > Brevibacterium > Brevibacterium intestinavium. The sequence goes on along the minus strand of DWZN01000080.1, from coordinate 17,255 downwards.
CACGTCGAAGGTCGACTGGTGGCAGGGGCACAGCAGATGGTGGGTCTGGTGCTCGTACAGTGCCACCGGGCATCCGACGTGGGTGCAGATCTTGGAGTACGCGACGATTCCGTCGTGCGACCAGTCCTTGCGGTCCGGATCCTCCTTGAGCTCATTCGGGTTGATCCGCATGAGCAGAACGGCTGCCTTGGCCTTCTCATTGAGCGGGTGCTCGCTGGCCTCGCTGTCGCCGATGCCCGAGGGCAGGACGTGGTAGGCGGAGCCGATCGTGACCTCTTCGGCCTTGATCGGCCGCTCGGAGTCGACGGAGGGGATGCCGCCCGGGTCGCGGATGAGCCGGGTGCCCTTCTGCCACAGCGTGTTGAACATCTTGTCGCCCGGCAGAGGACCGAGGTCGCGGAAGACGAGCACGGCGGGCAGAGGAGCGATCGCCAGCGCGGCGATCAGCGTGTTGCGCAGCAGAGGACGACGGGCGATGCCGGACTCCTCCTTCGCCTGGTGGAGGATCTCGAGCGCGATCGCCTGATCCTCCTCGCTGCCGCCTATGTCGTGGCGCTCGTCGATGCCCTCGTGATCGCTCATGAGGTTCTTGGCCCACAGCACGGCGCCGAAGCCGATGGAGAACATCGCGACAGCGGCCCCGAGGCCGACGAACATGTTGTGCAGGCGAATGCTCTGGATCGACTCGCCGGGAGTGAACAGGAAGTAGGCCACGATGAACCAGATGGTTCCGATCATCGACAGGACGAACCAGCCGGCCACCTGACGTTCGGCGACCTTCTCCGCTCGCGGATCCGAGTCGGACAAGCGCGGCTTGTGCTCAGGCACACCTGGGTTGACGAACCCGTTCAACTCCTCGAGCTGGCTGCCGCCGCCGGAGTGCTCTTTCGAGGTCATTGAATTCCCCGTCTATTCTCGTGATGGATGTTAAACGACACTGCCGGACTCACTTCGACCTGGATGACAGCCACACTGTCATACCGATGACGGCCGCCAGTCCGAAGAACCAGATGAACAGACCCTCTGCCACTGGTCCCAGCGATCCGAGCTTGAAGCCGCCGGGGGAGGGATTGTCCGAGACTTCCTTGACGTAGGCGATGACGTCGCGCTTGTCGTCGGGAGTCAGGTTCGCATCGTTGAAGATCGGCATGTTCTGCGGGCCGGTCTGCATCGCTTCGTAGAGGTGCTTCTCCGAGACCTCGGAGAGGTTCGGTGCGTACTTGCCGCGGGTCAGAGCACCACCGGAGCCGACCACGTTGTGGCACATGGCGCAGTTGGTGCGGAACAGACCGCCACCGGCGGCAGGATCGCCCTTCGATGCATCGAGGTACTCCTCGTCGGGCACAGCGGGACCAGGGCCGAGCGATGCGACGTAGGCAGCCAGCTGAGAGGTCTGCTCTTCATCGAACTGCGGCTCCTTGACCCGTGCCTGCGGACCGTTGGCCTGCAGGGGCATGCGTCCGGTGCCGACCTGGAAGTCAACTGCCGCGGCACCGACGCCGATGAGACCGGGACCGGCCTTCGAACCCTCGGCGTTCATGCCGTGGCAGGTGGCGCAGTTGGCCGCGAAGAGTTTCTTGCCTTCCTCGATGTCGGAGGCGCTGGCTGTGTCTGCCTTAGCGCTCGACGTCTGCGTGAAGAGTGCGTAGGCTCCGCCGGTCAGCAGCAGTGCCACGAGAAGAAGCGCAACCAGAGCCATGGGGTGTCTGCGGCGATCTGCTAGAAGCTTCACTTGATCGTCCTTTGCTTGAAGTGGTGTGAGTCCTGGGGGCCGAGCATCTCAGGCCGGCTACTGGAGCAGGTAGATGACGCCGAACAGACCGATCCAGACGACATCGACGAAGTGCCAGTAATAGGACACGCAGATTGCGAATGTGGCTTCGTGATGGCCGAACTTCTTCGCTCCGTAGGCTCGTCCGATCACGAGCAGGAAGCAGATGAGTCCGATGGTCACGTGGATGCCGTGGAACCCTGTGGTCAGGTAGAAGACAGACCCGTAGCCGTCGGTGTTGATGGCGATGCCCTCGCTGACGAGGGTCGCGTACTCCATCACCTGACCGGAGACGAAGATCGCGCCGAGGATGAAGGTGAGGTAGAACCACTCGACCATTCCCCATTTGGCGATGTTGAACAGCGATCCGGTCCGCCGGGGGCGGAACCTCTCGGCTGCGAACACCCCGATCTGGCAGGTGAACGAAGACGACACCAGGATCAACGTGTTGCCGAGGGCATAGGGGATATCGAGGATCTGGGTCCTCGCCTCCCATAGCTCCGGCACAACGGACCGAATGGTGAAGTACATGGCGAAGAGCGCGGCAAAGAACATCAGGTCGCTCGCGAGGAACACGATGAAGCCCACCGTGGTCACATTCGGACGATTGACAACCGGATGTGCTGGCGCTGTTTGAGATGCAGTGGCAGTTGACACACCCCCATTATTACCCGTCTGGCGGTGAGTTTTCATCTTTTACCCAGGTTTCGGAGAAGAAATTTCTACACGATGTAGCGAAAACCGCGACCTGATGCGGAATCCCGATCCCGAAGTCGCTTCCTCCCGCGTGTCGAACTCAGGATAGGATGCCGCAGGTAAGGTCCGCTCCGGACGACGGAGCGGCGGCGATGCCTAACGAGAGTTCAGACGGATGACCGATTCCACGCCCACGACCATCTCGGCAGCGGAAGCGCCCGCGACCCCCAGTTCGGTCCAGGCGGTCGCGGAGAACTGGCCGGACCTGCTGATGGCGCTCATGCACCAACAGGACCTTCACGAGGAACAGGCGGCGTGGGCGATGGATCAGATCATGTCCGGCAAGACCCCCGATGTGACAATGGCCGCATTTCTCGTCGCCCACCACACGAAGGGTGAGACCGTCGAGGAGATCGCCGGTCTCGTGTCGGCCATGATGGACCATGCGGTGCCCCTGCCCGGCCTCGCTGACTCCGTTGACATCGTCGGCACCGGAGGTGATCGGGCGAAGACCGCGAACATCTCGTCGACCGCGGCCATGATCATCTCGGCCACCGGCCAGCGGGTGGTCAAGCACGGCAACCGGGCGACGTCGTCGGCATCGGGCTCGGCCGACGTGCTCGAGGCCCTGGGCGTGCGGTTCGACATCACGCCCGAGCAGACCGGAATCATCGCCCAGGAAGTCGGGCTGGCCTTCTGCTTCGCCAATGTCTTCCACCCCTCGATGCAGTTCGTCGCCGCTGTGCGGCGCCAGATCAGTGTGCCCACAGCGTTCAACATCCTCGGTCCCCTGACGAACCCGGCACATGCCCGCCATACGGCGATCGGCGTCGCCGACGCCCAGATGGCGCCCCTCGTCGTCGGGACATTGGCCAAACGCGGGCACCAAGCGGTCGTCTTCCGTTCCCGCGACGGTCTCGACGAACTGAGCAACACCGCGGTCAATGACGTGTGGGAGGTCCGCCATGGGGAGATCGAGCACACGACCTTCGATGCGCTCGACCTCGGAATCGAGCGGGCGACGAAGGACGACCTGCGCGGAGGAGGCCCGGAGGACAACGCCGCGATCACCCGGGCCGTCCTCAGCGGTCAGCAGTCTCCCGTGCGCGATATCGTCGCGATCAATGCGGCAGCGGCCCTGGTGGCTGCGGACGAATCCGCGGTCGGCAGCTTCACCGAACGCCTGGCGAGCAAGCTCGAAACGGCGCAGACGACCATCGACAACGGTCTTGCGGCGGCGAAGCTCGACCAGCTGATCGAAGTCTCACACCGGGTCGCCGAGTCGAACCATTCCTGAGGCCTGCGCGTGGTAGTTCGCTCCTGACCGGGGCAGCGACCAGCCGGGACCGTCGATCGAGCCGGCGGAGACGAGTTCGGCCGTTTTCAGCCAACCGGCCAGCAGCCGTGTCTCCTCCGGCAGCGAGTCGCTTGCCCGCGGCAGCGGTCCCGGCGCGGGCACCCACTCTGCGGTCGACCGCAGTGCCGTGAGAGCCTCAGAGAGGTTCCCTCGAGCGGAGACGTGTCCGGCTCCGGCGAGTCTGCCGTGACGGATGACGGCCAGGTCCCAGCCCGTGTCGGGGCCGGGAGCCAGCGCCACGAGCTCGGGCACGGCCCGCAGTGCGGACACCTCTTCGGCCCGGGAAGCCGTCGTCACGGCCGCGCGCAGGCCGTCACGGACCTCGGCGGCCGTTTCGAACCGGGATTCGTCGGCCAGACGCCGCATGCGCTCGGTGCCCAAGCGGTGCAGCGAGGACAGGTCTCCGGACATGAGAGCGAAGAGCTCACCGATGGACCGCCGGTACTCATCGGCGTCGGTGACGCCTGCGCAGGGACCGCCGCACTGGCCGAGCTGCGCGCTGACACAGGGCCGATGAGCGGCGAGGCGGCGTTCGGTCACGGTCGTCGTGCACCTCTTCACGGGGTAGAGGGTGTCGAGGAGCTCCTTGACCGCTTGAGCGCTCTTGCGCGACCGGAACGGCCCCAGGGGCGGTGCCGGGGCGCGTTCGATCGCCGAATCGGACCGGACCACCGACAGCCGGGGGAAGAGCTCGTCGCTGAGCACGATCCACGAATTCCGCTCCGGGTTCTTCGATCGACGGTTGTAGGGCGGGGCGAGCTCACCGATGAGGCGGATCTCACGCACCTCGGCCTCGAGCGCGTGCGCGCAGGGCAGACAGCTGACCTCCTGCGCCGCGGTGATCATCTCGGCCATCCGGCCGCGGTTCTCCGAAGCGTTGAAGTACCCTCGCACGCGCCGGGCCATATTGGCCGATTTGCCGATGTAGAGGACTCTTCGGGTTCCGTCGAGGAACATGTAGACGCCCGGCTCGGGCGGGACGCCTTTGGCCAAGTGGGATTTCGCCTGCCGTTTGGCCCATCCCGACTGGCGCACCGTCGACAGCTCTTCGAGGGTGGTCACCCCGTATCCGCCGAAGCGTTCGAACAGGTGGTGGAGCAGCTCCCCGGTGGCCCGGGCATCGGAGAGGGCCCGATGGTCCGGGGCGACGTCGGTCCCGAAATGGGCCGCGAGCGTCGAGAGCTTGTGGTTGCGGACCTCGTCACGGCCGACGACGCGACGAGCCAGGGTCACGGTGTCGAGGACGGTGGGGCCCGGCCAGTGGTAGTCGAGCCGTTCGCAGGCCGAGCGGAGGAAGCCGATGTCGAACGGGGCGTTGTGGGCGACGAGGACCGCTCCGATGGAGAACTCGAGGAAGCTCGGCAGCACGGACGTGATCGATGGAGCATCGTCGACCATGGCATGGGTGATTCCGGTGAGCCGGGCGACGAAGGGGCTGATGACCGACCGCTCGGGTTTGACCAGTGACTGGAATTCCCCGATGACCTCACCGCCGCGGGTCTTGACCGCGCCGATCTCGGTGATCTCGGATTGGCCCGCCCGCGTGCCCGTCGTCTCGAGGTCGACGATGACGAACGTGACCTCCGACAGGGGAGTGCCGAGGCTGTCGAACGACAGCTGCGTGTTGTGCAGGCGGCTGGGTGCGCGGTCGAATGGGGCGGTCATGCGCTCAAGTCTGTCAGTCGGTGATGACACGAGGTCTCAGGCAGGGGCATCTAAACGGAGGAGCCGTCGCCGTCCTCTGCGGAGCGGTGCTGGGGCAGGTGGAAGAACAGACCGACTGCGCCGCCGATGCCCACGGCGAGTCCGATGAGCAGATACCAGCCGGGCAGCGGTCGGAAGAAGACGATGCCGATGAGCAGGAGCACAACCGCGCCGAGGGCGGCGGCCCATGAGAGCACGAGCGTCGGTGAGGCGGTGCGCCATCCGATGGGCTCGGCGGGTTCGGGCTGCCAGTGGTCGGAGTCGTCGAGTGCCTCGCGGACTTCGTCGACGGGCATGTCGCCCATCACCGCAGAGGGTTCGGCGATCTGTCGAACGAGATCCTGCCACTCCTCGTCGCTGATGCGTGAGCGGTCGGTCTCGATCCGCTCCGGGTCGGGAACGTCGTGGCGCCAGTCGCCGCGGTCGTCGGCATCCGGCGCCGAGGCGGAGACCTCCTCGTCCGGGACCGAACCGCTGTGCTCTTCGCCCGGAGTCGAGGCGCCATCGTCGTCCGGACGCGGGCTCCTGCCCTCGTCATCCGGAGTCGGGGCGCTGTCGTCATCGTTCATATCCGTCACAGCAATTCTCCCCGCGAGGCTATTCCCCGCCCCCGACGAGACGGGAGTCCTCGGTCGCATCGGCTCGGGCCGCGGACACGACCGCCTCGGCGATGGTCGACGCATCGTAGTCGAGGGTGGCCACATGCCGCGAGCGCCGCAGAGCGACGATGCGCGGCGGGGAGGGCAGATTCGCGCGCAGAGTGCGCAGGGTCCGCGGCCCGACCACATTGTCCTCGCCGGAGATCATGGCCGTGACCGGGCATTCGACCTTCCACAGATCCTCGCGCAGGATCCGCAGCGCCCGGTGGAAACTGGCCAGAGGTGCCAGCGGAGTGCGCGGGTAGGCCATTTCGTCGCGATTCGGATGGGCGATGTCGCCGCCGATCGACGGAATCGTCCGCTTCACGTGGCGGAGCACAGGCAGCAGAGGGGCCAGAGGGGAGTCGAGGTGGAGGGCGGGGTTGACCACGACGAGCTCATCGGGAGCGGCTTCGGCCGCACCGAGGGCCAGCGCCAGAGCCCCACCCATCGACAGGCCCGCGACGATGACGCGGTCGTGGTCGGCCTGCAGCCGTCCCAGCTCCGTACGCGCCTCGCCCAGCCAGTCCGTCCATCCGGTGGTCTCCATGTCCTGCCAGGTGGTGCCGTGCCCGGGCAGCAATGGGGCGCTGACGTCGAAGCCTTCGGAGGCGACCGCTCGCGCGATCGGCACCCAGACGACGGGCGAGCCGGTGATTCCGTGCAGGAACAGCACCGCAGTCGATGATCGAGCCTCGAGGCTGTGGTAGGCGGCCATCGGATCGGGCCGCGGTGTGAAATCGATCTCCATGCCTCCAGCATGGCATGAAACTTCCCGGCACGAACGAGTTGCTCCGGTGATCATCGTTCTCACTTCGTGTCGATATATGATTGCCGAGGACGACAAGGAGTCGTACATGGAAGGGTGCGCGTGTTCTACTGGTTTCTCAAGCGAGTCCTCGCCGGACCCCTCCTGCGGATCCTGTTCCGTCCCTGGGTGCGCGGCCTGGACAATCTGCCGACAGAGGGCCCAGCGATCATCGCGGGAAACCACAACCACTTCATGGACTCGATCTTCGTCCCGCTGCTGGCTCCCCGCCCCGTCGTCTACCTCGCGAAGAAGGACTACTTCACCGGTCGCGGCCTCAAGGGCGCGGTGACCCGTTGGTTCTTCAAACTGAACAATCAGCTGCCCATGGACCGCGGCGGAGGCTCCGGCTCCCAGGCCTCGCTCGAATCGGGTCTGAAAGTGCTCGGCGAAGGCAACTGCCTGGGCATCTATCCCGAGGGCACCCGATCACCCGACGGCAAGCTGTATCGAGGACGGACCGGAATCGCGCGACTGGTCCTCGAGTCCGAGGCGCCGGTCGTCCCGGTGGCCATCATCGGAACCGACAGACTCCAGCCGGCCGGCCGACTGGTGCCGAAGCTGCGCCGGGTCGGAGTCGTCTTCGGCTCGCCCATGGACTTCTCGAAGTACTCCGGTCTGCCCTCGGACCGTTTCCTGCTGCGGTCCGTGACCGACGAGATCATGTACGAGATCATGCGGCTGTCGGGACAGGAGTACGTCGACACATATGCCTCGACGGTCAAGACCAAACTGCTGACCAGCGCGAAGCCGAAGAAGACGGACAGCGCCCGTGAGGATGCCAAGGACTCGGCGAAGAAGCCCAAGGACTCCGCACCCCAGGGCGAAGGCGACGCGGATCGCGGCGACCCCGCAGAGTGAGCCGGAACGGTCCGAGCGAACAGGGCCCCGGCATGGACCGACACGGGCCGATGGCAGCGGTTCGAGCCCAGCGCAGCCGCCGGATGCGGGCCCCGAACGATGCCGATGACATGTTCGAATACTGCGGTAACGGCGACACGCAGAAATCGTTACCTTCGGGTGTTTGTCCTGACCGGACGAGCAGAATAGCTTGGAGTTGTTGAATCCCACTGTAGGTTCGCTGGGAAGAGGGCTAGAATGACTGTGTTCTCGGTCCTTCCAAGCGACCTTCGCTTCCCCCAGGGACTTTAAGGAGGAGTCGGTGTGAACCGCTCAAGTCACGAAAGCGTCGACATGACGTCGATGCCGTCAGCAGCCCAAGGGCTGCTGTTCGATGATGATCTGCCCGTTCTCGACGAAGAGGCCGGCTACCGCGGTCCGACTGTCTGCAAGGTCGTCGGCATCAGCTATCGCCGCCTCGACTACTGGGCGCGCACCGATCTGGTGACCCCGTCGATCCGGAACGCAACCGGCTCCGGCAGCCAGCGTCTCTACAGCTTCCGTGACATCCTCGTCCTCAAGATCGTCAAGCGCCTCCTCGACACCGGTGTCGGCCTGCAGTCGATTCGCACCGCTGTCGATCACCTGCGTTCCCGCGGCGTCGAGGATCTCTCCCAGATCACTCTCATGTCCGATGGCGCCAGCGTCTTCGAGTGCACATCGCCCGACGAGGTCGTCGACCTCCTGCAGGGCGGACAGGGTGTGTTCGGCATCGCTGTCGGCCGGGTGTGGAACGAAGTCGAAGGCACCCTGTCCGAGCTGCCCAGCGAACGGCTGCCGGAGGACGATGCGGCCATCGAGGCGATGGACGAACTCGCCGCCCGCCGCGCCCGCAAGCTCGGCTGAGCCCACAGCAGCTCTCCGCGATCGCCGAGGCGGTCCGTCCACCGGACGGGCCGCCTGCTCCATTCACGGGGTTCTGCCCCACTTCCCGACGTCGAAGAGCCCTGGCCTGTCATCCCTGATTTCTGTTGCTGACGACGAAGTCCTCCTGAATACGAATCTGCCGCCCGAACATGACGTTCGGGCGGCAGCGTTCGGTCTGGGGCAGCGGCTAGTCCTTCTCGGAGGCCTGCTGGCCGGACTTCGTCCCGGCACTGCCGCGACGACTGCGGATGTTCTCCGACCGCAGTGCTCGGTCGAGCAGCGAATCGAAGGAGCCGGCGACCTCCTCGGCCGGTCGGCCCGGCCAGGAATGGATCGGGCGCGCCGATCCCTGGGCCTGCTGCATCACTGCGCGCTCGGCCAGCGGCGGATTGAGTACGAGCGGGCCGAACATCTCACGCATCTCCTGGATCCGGTAGTCGTGTTCGGTCGAACCCGCACGGACCCGGTTGACCACCAGACCCAGTGGCTGCAGGTCGCCGGCGCCGCGCTGCCTGAGCTCATCGGTGGCCCGCAGGGCACGATCGGCGGCAGCCACGGAGAAGAGGCTCGGCTCGGTCACGACCGCAACCCTGTTGCTCGCGGACCAAGCCGTGCGCGTGAGTCCGTTGAGGCTGGGAGGGCAGTCGATGAGGACGAGCCGGTAGCCCTTGGCGATCCGACTCAAGGCGTCCTCGAGGCGACGCAGATAGCGCTCGGACAGTGAGGGCCGGTCGAACTCCGCGGCACGCGGCGAACCGGAGATCACGTCCAGATGGCCGAGTCTGTCGCCGACCCACCCGGAGGGGATGATCGCCTCGGACAGGATCTTCTGGGATTTCGGAGCAGCGAGAACATCGGCGATGTCGACGCGCGTCGACGTCGGCACATCGAGGCCGGTCGACGAGTCCGCTTGCGGGTCCATGTCGACGACCAGGGTCGGAATTCCCCTGTTGTAGGCCGCCGAGGCGAGACCGAGCGTCACGGATGTCTTACCGACTCCGCCTTTGAGGCTGCTGATACTTAGGACAAGCACCCTCCTACGTTAACGTATCGGTCCCGAACCGACCGGGGTGACCACGCCGAGACGCCCGCCTCAATCGGAAGTGGACCCCCGGCCGCAGAGGTGGTGCATGTCACTGAGTAGAGTATGTTTCCGACAGCTTGTCGACCAGTCGCCCAGTGCGGCCGATACAGAAGTGAGAGACACCTATGTTCTCTAAAGTTCTCGTGGCCAACCGCGGAGAGATCGCTGTTCGTGCTTTCCGTGCCGCCTACGAACTCGGAGCCTCAACCGTCGCGGTCTTCCCCTACGAAGACCGCAACTCCGAGCACCGGATGAAGGCCGATGAAGCCTATATGATCGGCGAGGAAGGCCACCCCGTCCGCGCGTACCTCAGCGTCGAGGAGATGCTGCGCGTCGCGAAGGAGAGCGGCGCAGACGCCATCTACCCCGGTTACGGCTTCCTGTCGGAGAACCCGGACCTGGCTCGGGCGTGCGCCGAAGCGGGAATCACCTTCATCGGCCCGAAGGCCGACGTGCTCGAACTCGCCGGCAACAAGGTCCAGGCCCTGGCCTCGGCCCGCAGCGCCGGCATCCCCGTGCTCGACTCCACCCGCCCCTCAGCCGATATCGCACAGCTGCTGGCCGACGCCGAATCGATGGAGTTCCCGCTCTTCGTCAAGGCCGTCGCAGGCGGCGGCGGACGCGGAATGCGGCGTGTCGGCCAGTCATCCGATCTCGAGGACGCCCTCAAGGCGGCCATGCGCGAAGCCGAGGGTGCCTTCGGGGATCCGACGGTGTTCATCGAACAGGCCGTGCAGCGCCCGCGCCACATCGAGGTCCAGGTGCTGGCCGACAACGACTCGAACGCCATCCACCTGTTCGAACGCGACTGCTCCGTCCAGCGCCGCCACCAGAAGGTCGTCGAGATCGCACCGGCGCCGAACCTGGACCCGGCCATCGCCGAGGCCCTGCACACGGACGCTTTGAAGTTCGCGAAGGCACTGGGCTACCAGAACGCCGGAACCGTGGAGTTCCTCCTCGAGACCGAGGGGCCCCGAGCCGGCAAGCACGTGTTCATCGAGATGAACCCGCGCATCCAGGTCGAGCACACTGTGACCGAGGAGATCACCGATATCGACCTCGTCGCCTCACAGATGCGCGTCGCCTCCGGCGAAACGCTCGATGAGATCGGCCTGCACCAGGAGGACATGCGCATCAAGGGAGCCGCCCTGCAGTGCCGCATCACCACCGAGGATCCGGCGAACTCCTTCCGTCCCGACACCGGCACGATCACGGCCTACCGGTCCGCCGGCGGAGCCGGGGTCAGGCTCGACGGCGGAACCGTCCACGCCGGTGCCGCGGTCAGTCCCCACTTCGACTCCATGCTGGTCAAGCTCTCCTGCCGCGGACGTGACTTCCCGCAGGCCGTGGGCCGGGCCAAGCGCGCCCTCGCCGAATTCCGCATTCGCGGAGTCTCATCGAACATCGGCTTCCTCCAGGCCGTCCTCGACGATCCCTCGTTCGTCGCCGGGGACCTGTCGACGTCCTTCATCGAGCAGCGCCCGCACCTGCTCGACGCCCGAGTCAGCGCCGACCGCGGATCGAAGCTGCTCGACTACCTCGCCGATGTCACTGTCAATCGTCCCCATGGCGAACCGCAGCTGCGCATCCGCCCCAGCGACAAGCTGCCCGAGATCGATCTCTCCGAGACCCCGACGGCCGGCAGCCATGATCGACTCGTCGAACTCGGACCCGTCGAGTTCGCCCGCAGCCTGCGCGAACAGACCGCGCTGGCGGTGACCGACACCACCTTCCGCGACGCCCACCAGTCGCTGCTGGCCACGCGGGTCCGCACCCGCGACCTGCTGGCAGTGGCCGGGCATGTGTCGCGGATGACTCCGGAGCTGCTGAGCATCGAGGCCTGGGGCGGAGCCACCTACGATGTCGCCCTGCGCTTCCTCGGTGAGGATCCGTGGGAGCGTCTCGAGGCGCTGCGAGCCGCTGTGCCCAACATCAACCTCCAGATGCTGCTGCGCGGACGCAACACCGTCGGCTACACCCCGTACCCGACCGAGGTCACCGACGCCTTCGTCGACGAGGCCGCGCGCACCGGCATCGACATCTTCCGCATCTTCGACGCCCTCAACGACGTCGAGCAGATGCGTCCGGCGATCGAGGCCGTGCGGGCGACGAACTCCTCACTGGCCGAGGTGGCCCTGTGCTACACCTCGGACATCCTCGATCCGTCCGAGGAGCTCTACACCCTCGACTACTACCTGCGCCTGGCCGAGCAGATCGTCGACGCCGGCGCCCATGTGCTGGCCATCAAGGACATGGCCGGTCTGCTGCGTCCGGCGGCGACGGCGAAGCTCGTCACCGCTCTGCGTGAGAACTTCGACCTGCCTGTGCACGTGCACACCCATGACACCGCTGGAGGTCAGCTGGCGACCCTGTACGCGGCCGCCTCCGCCGGTGCCGACGCCGTCGACGCGGCATCGGCGTCCATGGCCGGGACCACCAGCCAGCCCAGCCTCTCGGCACTGGTGGCGGCCTTCGAGAACACCGAACGCGATACGGGCATCAGCCTCGACGCCGTCAGCGACCTCGAGCCGTACTGGGAATCCGTGCGCAAGGTCTACGCACCCTTCGAATCCGGTCTGGCCGGCCCCACCGGTCGCGTCTACCGCCACGAGATCCCCGGAGGGCAGCTGTCGAACCTGCGCCAGCAGGCCGTAGCACTGGGCCTGGGGGAGCGGTTCGAGGACATCGAGAAGATGTACGCTGCCGCCGACTCGATCCTCGGCCACCTCGTCAAGGTCACCCCCTCGTCGAAGGTCGTCGGGGACCTCGCACTCCACCTCGTCGGTGCCGGTGTCGCACCGGAGGAGTTCGCCGAGAACCCGGACAAGTTCGACATCCCGGATTCGGTGATCGGATTCCTCAGCGGCGACCTCGGCGATCCTCCCGGCGGGTGGCCCGAGCCCTTCCGCACGAAGGCGCTGGCCGGTCGGGCCCACAAGCCGCTGGTCGAGCACCTCGAAGCCGATGATGCCGCCGCCTTGGAGAGTCCGGGACGGGAACGCAAGGACAAGCTCAACCAGCTGCTGTTCCCGGGACCGACCAAGGAATTCGAGCAGATGCGCGCCAACTACGGTGACCTGTCGGTGGTCGAGACCTCCGAGTACCTCTACGGTCTCACCGCCGGTGAGGAGCACGCGGTGGAGATCTCGAAGGGCAAGAACCTGCTCATCGGGGTCCAGGCGGTCGGCGGCACCGACGAACGCGGAATGCGCTCGGTCATGTTCACCCTCAACGGACAGCTGCGGCCCCTGCAGGTGCGCGACCGCTCCGTCGAGAGCGAGGTCAAGACCGCTGAGAAGGCCGATCCGAACAACCGCGGTCATGTCGGCAGCCCCTTCGCCGGTGTCGTGACCATGCAGGTCCAGGAGGGCGACCAGGTCGCCTCGGGAGACACCATCGCCACGATCGAGGCGATGAAGATGGAAGCGACGATCACCACGCAGACCGCCGGCACCGTGTCCCGAGTGGCCATCGCCGACGTCCAGCAGCTCGAGGGCGGCGATCTCGTCGCAGTCGTCGATGCCTGAGCGGGAGATCCGCCTGTGGGGCGACCCCGTGCTGCGCAGCGTCTGCGAGCCGGTGACGGTCTTCGACGACAGCGTGCAGGCCCTGGCCGACGACCTCGTCGACAGTGCCCTGCCGGAGGGGCGTGCCGCCGTGGCCGCCCCGCAGATCGGCGTGGGACTGCGCGCCTTCGGCTATGACCTCGACGGGCGCACCGGTTATGTCATCAACCCGGAGATCGTCGAACTCGGCGGTCGGCTGCGCGATATCGAAGAGGGCTGCCTGTCGGTGCCCGGACTCTTCTTCCCCACCCCGCGCTACGAGTTCGCTCGTGTGCGCGGGGTGGACGCGAAGGGCGAAGCCGTCGAGGTCGAGGGCACCGAGGTCTTCGCTCAGATGCTCCAGCACGAGGTGGCCCACCTCGACGGCCAGGTCTACGTCCAGACGCTGCCGAAGGAGCGTCGCCGAGAGGCGATGAAGGCCATCCGGTCCAGCGACTGGTTCCTCGCCCGTATGGGCTGAACTGCCATATACCCAGACCAACGAAGGAGACGCTTATGAGCATTCAACGCACCGCCGTCATCGGCAGCGGACTCATGGGAGCCGGAATCGCCGAGGTGTTGGCGAAGTCCGGACTCGACGTGATCGTCCGTGAGATCAACGAGGAGGCCTCCGCCGCGGGCAGGGCCCGGATCGAGAAGTCGCTGAACCGCGCCGTCGAGAAGGGCAAGCTCGACGAATCCGCCCGCGAGGCGGCCCTGAGCAGGCTGAGCTTCACCACCGACATCGCCGATCTGTCCGACCGGCAGCTCGTCATCGAAGCCGCCAGCGAGAACGAGGAGATCAAGAAGACGATCTTCGCCGAACTCGATGAGGTCGTGACCGACCCCGAGGCGATCCTGGCCTCGAACACCTCGTCGATGCCGATCGTCCGGTTCGCCCGGGCGACCGCGCGGCCCGAACGTGTGCTGGGGGTGCACTTCTTCAACCCGGCGCCCGTGCAGCCGCTGGTCGAGATCGTCTCCTCCGTGCTCACCGCCGATGAGGTCAGGACCACGGCGACCTCGTTCGTGACCGATGTGCTGGGCAAGAACCCGATCCAGGCGGAGGACCGGCCCGGATTCATCGTCAACGCCCTGCTCATCCCGTACCTGTGCAGCGCCATCCGGATGCTCGAGTCCGGGTTCGCCACGAAGGAGGACATCGACGCGGGCATGGTGGGCGGATGCGCCCACCCGATGGGCCCGATCAAGCTCGCCGACCTCGTCGGGCTCGACACCTGCCTCTATGCGGCCCAGAGCATGTACGACGAGACGGACGATCCGGCGACCAAACCGCCCGTGCTCCTGTCACGCATGGTCGATGCCGGTCTGCTCGGCGTGAAGTCCGGTCGCGGCTTCTACGAGTACTGAGCCCGATCGACCGGGTATGACAGCAAACGGACCGCCTGCGAATCCCGCAGGCGGTCCGTTGTCATTGTGACCGAAGCGTCGGCACCGGCCCTCAGCCGGCCACGAGCTTCTCATAGCTGGCGAGTCTGACACAGGCGACGAGACCCTGAGCGGCCAATTCGACCTCCTCGAGACTGGGCATCGTCGGAGCGATGCGGATGATGCTGTTGCTCGGATCCAGACCATAGGGATGGGTGGCTCCGGCCGGAGTCAGTTTGACTCCCGCCTCGGCGGCGAGCTTGACCACGCGATCGGCGATGCCCTCCATCGTCGTCAGCGTGATGAAGTAGCCGCCATCGGGCCGCGTCCACCGAGCGAGGCTGTCGGGGCCGAGTCCCTTTTCGAGGGCACTGAGCACCGCATCGAACTTCGGGGCGATGATCTCGGCATGCTTGCGCATATGCGCTTCGACTCCCGCAGAGTCGGAGAAGAAGCGCAGGTGGCGCAGCTGGTTGATCTTGTCCGGGCCGATCGCGACCTTCCCGAGGTTCGAGACCATCCAGTCGACCGTGGCCGGGCCGCCGCCGAAGAACGACACGCCCGCACCCGCATGGGTGATCTTCGAGGTCGAAGCGAAGATCCACGCCCGTTCGGGGTTGCCGGCCTCGGCACACAGGGAGAGGATGTCGAGATTGTCCGGATGCTCCTCGCGCAGATGGTGCATGCCATAGGCGTTGTCCCACAGCAGGGTGAAGTCCACGGCCGCGGTCGGCATCGCCGCCAACTCACGGGCACGCTGTTCGGTGATGGTGATGCCGGTGGGATTCGAATACATCGGGACCAGCCACATCCCCTTGACGGCGGGGTCGTCGGCCAGACGCTGCGCCTCGGCGATGACCGGTCCCTGATCGTCCATGGGGATGCTCAGCAGCTCGAAGCCGAGTGACTCGGCCAGAGTGAAGTGCCGATCGTATCCGGGCACCGGGCACAGCAGCTTGTGCGGTCCATGCCCCCAGGGACGATCGTCGACGGCGCTGCCGTGGATGAGCGCGAAGGTCAGCGCCTGCGCCATGAATGTCAGCGAGGCGTTTCCACCGGCCAGGAGCTGATCGGACGGGACCCTGAGCAACGGGGCGAAGATCTCCCTGAGTTCGCTGATCCCCTCGAGCCCGCCGTAGTTGCGGGTGTCGACACCGCTGGGGGTGAACGCATCGTCGCCGGTGACGGTGGTCAGCAGGTCGGCGGCGAGGTCGAGCTGCTCGGGAGAGGGCTTGCCCCGGGTGATGTCGAGCTTGAGACCGCGGGAGGCGAACTCCTCGTAGTCGGCTGACGCCTCATCCAGGCGCGTTTGGAGATCGGAGAGTGTGGACATGCTGGCTCCTTCGAGCTGGGAACGGGGCTTGGCCCCATCCTATCGACTCATCATCGGAGGCCGAGGCTAGAGTGGTTCCTGATCGCCGATCGACGGTCGCAGCAGCCGGGGGAGTGGAGGACCGAGACGAGATGAGACCGCGGGCACAGTCATCGCACGGGCGCGGCTTCGGCGCTCAGGCCGAGGTCTACGACGAGGTCCGTCCCGGTTATCCCGCGGCCGCACTCGATCTGGCCGGCTCTGACTGGCAGGGGATGCGGGTGTGCGACCTCGGCGCCGGAACCGGGATCCTCAGTCGGGAGCTGCTCGCACGAGGATGCGAGGTGCTGGCCGTCGATCCCGATCCCGCGGCGCTTGCTCGCAATCAGGCACCGAAGCGGATCGGCACTGCCGAGGACACCGGTTCGGAAGCGGCGGCCTTCGACCTCGTCACCGTCGCCCAGGCCTGGCACTGGTTCGACGAGGCGGCCGCAGCCGCCGAGATCACACGCATCCTCACACCGGGCGGCAGGCTGCTCATCCTCATCAACCAGCTCGATGTGCGCATCGAGTGGGTGCTGCGGTTGAGTCGCATCATGCACGCCGGCGACGTCTACCGGCCGCACTACCGGCCGCGGCCGGGTGCGGGTCTGAGACTGACCGACCACCGCATCGTCGAGTTCACCACGGCACTCGATGTCGACGGCATCGTCGATCTCGCCCGGACCCGTTCGTACTGGCTCCGGTCGGATGAGAGAACCCGGGACCGTGTGGAGTCGAATCTGCGTGAGTACTTCCGCGATGAGCGCCCGGTCACCGATGCGATCGAGCTGCCGTACATGTGCCTGGCCTATCTCCTCGAACGCAGCTGATCGGCTGTGACCCGCCGCGGCCCTGAGCGGACGCCCGGCCGCGACGGGTCGCGGACCGGCCGGACGAGGCTCACGTGGGCAGCCCCCGGACACAGCAGGCGGGCCGCACCCGATGACAGGTGCGGCCCGCCTGGTTTCTGGTGGTCCGGGCGCGGATCAGCCTTCGATGCCCGCTGCCTCATCGGTCGACGTCGATTCGACGACCTCGGTGCCTCGGTTCGACGAGGTGTGCGACACGGTGATCTTCCGCGGACGTGCCTCTTCGGCGACGGGGATGGTCAGGGTCAGCACGCCGTCGCTGTAGTCGGCGCG
>DWZN01000008.1 GCA_019117545.1 Candidatus Brevibacterium intestinavium | reverse complement strand
GCAGACCCCGCCACCCGTCGCGGATCCCGACGAAGGACGCCCCGTGCGTGCGCATGCCCTTGCGGACGATGCCGCGGATGACAGCATTGAGTCCCGGGCAGTCGCCGCCCGAGGTGAGTACACCGATCTTCATTCCAGTTGTCCCTGATCCTTTGCTCGGTAGCCTTTGGCCAGCCGGACGTCGTGTCCGGCCATGAGTGAGAAACCTTTGAGTATGAGCGTGCCGTTCGAACCGTCTCCCCGCGCGGCACGGTGGATCTCGTTTCCGGCCATGATGTTGACGGTCTCGTCGCGGATGCGCACCCCGGGCGGGACGTAGACATCGTGGCCGGCCCACATCGCATAGCAATTGAGTTCGATCGTGACGCCGGGACCCATGACAGCGCAGAGGTCGATGTTGTCGCCGCCCATGAGGGCGTAGCTGGTGATCTCGGCGGTGCCGGCGGGAACGTCGATCTCGCGTCCGGACATGATGGCGATGGAGTTCAGCGGCTGAGCCGAACCCGGTTCCGCGGCAGGACTGAGCTCGGTCGTTCCGTGACGGTCGAGTTCGGAGCCGTGACCGGGAGTGCCCGGCTTCTGAGGGTGTCCGGTCTGTCGGGCGAAACGACGGTGGAGCTGGTCGCCTTCGGGAAGATCGTCGATGAGCGGCATGAGCCCATCGATGTATTTCGCACTGATCGCCTCGTCCTGCCGTTCGGCCGTCTCCTCTGGGTCGAGCCGACCGTTCGTCACAGCCTCGGTGATCACGGAGAGCACATCGTCGCGGTCCTTGTCGGAGGCGCGGATGCGGCGCTGGGGAGTAGGGGAGTGATCTTCGGCCATGGTGCCCAGTGTAGCGGGAATCACCCGTTGGGACAGGGAAGTCTGTCAGGACGCGGCATCCACAGCCGGGCCACAGCTTCGACCAATGCTGGGCCCAAACGCTCCCGGAAGTCTTGAGGCCATGAGACATGAGAGCATCGCCCGGCACCAGCCCGAGGCGCAACCAGAACCCACCCCGACCATGACACCCACCACAGTCGACCTCGTCGTTCCGGTGTACAACGAGGAGTCCGGCCTCGCCGCCTCCATCGAAGCACTGCTCGCCGCAGACACCGGACGAGCCACCGAGCTGACAATCATCATCGCCGACAACGCGAGCACTGACTCGACCCCCGTGATCGGTGCGGCGTTGGCGGCAGCCCATCCGACCGTCGAGTACGTCCGCCTCAATCGAAAAGGGCGCGGCCGCGCGCTGTCCCAGGTGTGGCAGGCCTCGGATGCCGACGTCGTCGCGTACACGGACGTCGATCTGGCCACTGACATCACGGTTCTCGACCCGATGGTTGAGGTCATCCGCTCGGGCTTGGCCGACGTGGCCATCGCCTCGCGCCTGCTGCCCGGACTCGCGATCAGTCGTGGGATCAAGCGCGAGATCATCTCCCGTTGCTACAACCGGCTGCTCAGGCTCAGCCTCGGTGTCGGCTTCAGCGATGCCCAGTGCGGTTTCAACGCACTGTCAGCGAAAGCGGCGAAGGAACTGCTGCCCCAAGTCGAGGACGCCGAATGGTTCTTCGACACCGAGCTCCTCGCCAGAGCCGAGTGGGCCGGATTTCGGATCCACGAATTCGGCACCGATTGGACCGACGACCCCGACTCCTCCGTCGACGTCGTCGACACGGCGTGGATGGACATCAAGGGAATCGTGCGGCTGCGCACGAGCGGCCGCGCCCGAGGCGGCGGCGAGGTTCCCGCACCGAACACCGGAGCGCAGATCCTCCACTTCGTCGACGTCGGCATCATCAGCACCCTCCTCTACGCGGTGCTGTTCCTCTTCGCCGTCCAGGTGGTCTCGCCGACGGTCGCGAACATCGCGGCCCTGCTCATCTCGACGGTGATCAACACCGCGGCCAATCGCACCCACACCTTCGGGATGCGCGCCCCGCACCATCGTTTCGTCTCGCAGGCCAAGGGACTTGCGGCGTTCGCCCTCTGTTTTGCCTTCACCTCGGCGGGACTGAGTCTCGCGTCCGGCTTCACCGGCGAGTGGGCGAGCATCGCCACGCTCGCGGTGCTGACAGCGGCCAATCTCGCGGCCACCGTTGTCCGCTTCGTTCTGATGCGCACCTGGGTGTTCGCTCGCCTCTCCCGCCCCGAGGCGAGGGACACCGTCGAATCCGCACGAGCAGCCCAGGAGGATGCGCAGCATGTCTGAGACTCGCAGCGAAACGCTCAAACGGCACTGGTATGCGGCGGCCCTGACTGTGCTCGCGCTCGGAACCGTCGCCGCGTTCCTCGTCAACCTCAGCGCGAACGGGTGGGCGAACTCCTTCTACGCCGCGGCCGTGCAGGCCGGATCCGAGGACTGGGAGGCCTTCCTCTTCGGCGCCCTCGATCCGGCGAACTCGATCACCGTCGACAAACCACCGGCCGCACTGTGGCTGATGGCCCTGAGCGCCCGCGTCTTCGGGTTCTCCTCCTTCTCGATGCTGCTGCCCGAGGTGCTCCTGGCCGGAGTGGCCGTGGTCCTCATCGCCCACTCGACGAGGTTGGGGCTGCGCGGACACGTCAGCCGGGGTCTCGAGCAGGCGGCGGCGCTGGGCGCGGCCGCGATCTTCGCGGTCTCACCGGTCGTGGCACTGATGTTCCGCTTCAACAACCCGGACGCGCTGCTCGTGACCCTCATGGTCGCGGCGGTCGTCGCGACCCAACACGGTCTGCGCGCTCTGACCGGCGCACACGCCCGATCTGCGCGCAGCATCACCCTGTGGCTCATCCTCGCCGGCGTCTGCCTGGGGCTGGGGTTCCTGACCAAGCAGTTCCAGGTCCTCCTCATCGTGCCCGGTCTCGCCGCTGCGTGGGTCCTCTTCGCACGCACGTCCTGGCCCAAGCGTCTGCTGTGGCTGCTCGTCCCGATCGGGGCGATGGTCGCCAGCGCCGGCTGGTGGATCGCCCTCGTCGAGCTCACCTCCGTCGACAGTCGACCCTATGTCGGCGGCTCCCAGACGAATTCGTTCCTCGAACTCACCTTCGGCTACAACGGTTTCGGCCGGCTCGCCGGCAATGAGACGGGGTCCGTCGGTGGCGGAGGTCAGGGAGGCGGCTGGGGCGAAACCGGCATCACTCGGCTGTTCACCGGCAGTTTCGGCCAGCAGGTCTCCTGGTTCCTGCCCACCGCCCTCTTCCTCCTCCTGACTACAGTCGTCCTGCTCGTTCTCGTTGAGGCGGGTCGTCGCCGCGGCAGGACCGAAGCGCCTGCGGGCACCGCTTCGGGCGGGAGGACGACCGGCCACCTCGGCGCGACCGTGCTCATGTGGGGCGCGTGGCTCGTCATCACCTGGCTGGTGCTGTCGCACATGAACGGCATCGTCCACGAGTACTACACCGTCGCACTCATTCCTGCGATCGCCGTGGTCATCGGCATCGGCGTCGCCGTGCTGCTCAGCCGACGCGGATACCTGCCTCGTCTGCTCCTCGCGGTGGCGTGGGCGCTGACCGGGGCCTGGCAGTTCATCATCAGCTCCGAGATGTCCGGGATCGGCGACCCGCTGCGGTGGAGCGTGCTCATCGTCTCCGTCCTCGGTGCACTGGGCCTCATCGTCACCGCACATCGGACGGTCACCCGCGCGCTCGCCTCGGTGCTGGTCGCCGTGGCCGTCGTCGGCAGCGCAGCGATTCCGGCCCAGCTGGCCGTGCGGACGATCGCCGACAGCACCCAGGGATCCATAGTCACCATCGCCGGCACGAGCTCGGGCATGGGCGGCGGTCCCGGCGGCGGAGGCGGAATGCCCGGCGGCGGAAACCCGGCCGGAGGCGGCAATGCCGCCGGTGACGGCAACAACGACGGGGGAGGGGGCCCCGGCGGCGGAGGCGGCATGGGCGGACTGCTCAGCGGCTCCGATCCCTCCGACGAACTCACCGAGCTGCTGGCCGAAGACGCCTCCGACTACACCTGGGCCGCAGCGGTGAAGGGAGCCAATCAGGCCGCCGGCTACCAGCTCGCGCTCGATGAACCCGTCATGGCCATCGGCGGTTTCAACGGCACGGACCCATCGCCGACGCTCGAGGAGTTCAAACAGCTGGTGGCCGAGGGCCGGATCCACTACTTCATCGCTTCGGGTTCGGGCGGAGTCGGTTCGGCCGCGAGCTCCACCTCGTCGGAGATCGCCGCCTGGGTCGAAGCGAACTTCGAGGAGACGACCGTCGACTCCGTTTCGCTCTATGATCTCGGCGCGGGATGAGGGGATAATCGTTTCATGATTCCCTCAGCGCAAGGCACCGAGGCCCCGTCGGCACGCATACTCATCGTCGACGACGAGGCGAACCTCTCCGAACTCCTCGTCATGGCCTGTCAGGTCCGCGGATGGCAGGCCAGGGGAGTCGGCACCGGTCGTGAGGCGGTGGCCCTGGCCAGGAGCGAACACTTCGACGCCATCGTGTTGGACGTCATGCTGCCCGACCTCGACGGCTTCGCCGTGATCGAGAAGATCCGGGCAGAGGGCATCGACACCCCGGTGGTCTTCCTCTCGGCCCGCGACGAGGTCGATGATCGGCTCACGGGGCTGCGCCTCGGCGGGGACGACTATGTGACGAAGCCGTTCAACCTCGACGAGGTCATCGCGCGGATCGAGGTGCGGCTGCGCCGAGGCACCCCGAGCGGCCCGGTCGACGAGGACGATGTGCTGCGTGTGGGCGACCTCGAACTCGACGAGCGGTCACATGAGGTCACTCGCGCCGGCCAGCCGATCGAACTGACCGCCCGAGAGTACGAGGTGCTGCTGCTGTTCATGCGCAATCCGCGGGTGGTCCTGTCGAAGGCGCAGATCCTCGACAGGGTGTGGGACTACGATTTCGGCGGCAACGGCAACATCGTCGAACTCTACGTCTCGTATCTGCGGAAGAAGATCGACGCTCCGTTCGAGGATCTGCCGAACCTCTTCCACACGAAGCGCGGAGCAGGCTACATCCTGCGGGCGGATCAGTGAGCTCCGCGTTCTCCGTCCGCAGCCTGCGCCTGCAGACTCGGCTGATCATCATCGCCGGTCTCGTGCTCATCCTCGTCGGCGCCGCGATCGGTGCCGCTTCCTGGATCAGCGTGCGGACCTCGCTCATGTCGGATCTCGACGCCCAGCTGGAGAACATGACCCGGCATGCTCGGGCCGATGGTGGGCCGAATCAGGGCCCCGGGGGCGCCGGAGACCAGACACCGGTCGACGACGCCCTGCGCTACCTGTTCCAGCCCGGAGTCGGAGACGGTGCCCTCGTCGTGGTCGACTCCGGCGAACAGGGGGAGGGGCTCATCGCCGAGGCGGGTCAGGCCCGACCGCAGATCCTTTCCGACCGTGCTGTGTCGATGCTGCTGAAGGAGGGCACGGAGTCCGAACCCGGGGGACACCGCTCGGTCGACGTTCCCGGAATCGGGTCGTATCGTGTCGTCGCCTTCGACGACAGCGGGACGACCACCGTCTACGGGGTGCCCCAGAACAATGTGGACTCCGCGCTCGAACGCACCGCGTGGACGACGGCGTTGGTCGTGCTCATCGGTGTGCTCACCACGGCGGGGGTCATGGCGATCATCATCCGCCGGCAGCTGCGGGACCTGCGGGACGTCGCTCGCACCGCCGGCGAGGTCGCTGACCTCGAACTCAGCGCCGGCAAGCCCGAGCTCGCACTCAGGGTGCCGAGCGAACTCGCAGTGCCCGGCACCGAGGTCGGCGATGTCGGCGCCGCCGTCAATCGGATGCTCGACCATGTCGGGGACGCTCTCGACGAACGCTATCGGGCTACGGAGCAGATGCGTCGTTTCGTCGCGGACGCCTCGCACGAGCTGCGCACCCCGATCGCGACGATCCGCGGCTGGGCTGATCTCACCCGTTCCTATCGCGATGATCTGCCCACCGAGGTGACGACGTCCCTGTCGAAGATCGATGCCGGAGCGATGCGGATGTCTTCCCTGGTCGATGACCTTCTGCTTCTGGCTCGGCTCGAGGCCGGACGGCAGCCGACGAAGGAGGACACCGTCGATGTCTCCTCCCTGCTGCTCGAGCTCGTCGAGGACGCCCATGTCGTCAACCCGGACCATTCGATCGTCCTCGACCTCCCGCCCGAGGCGCTCGAAGCCCGAGGCGCCGCGGACCAGGTCCGTCAGGCCGTGTCGATCGTGCTCACCAATGCCTGCGTGCACACACCCGAGGGAACGCGGGTCCATGTCGAGGCGCAGGCGGCGCACAAGCCGATCTCCGGACAGATGCCCGCCGAGATCGTTGTGATCCGCATCAGCGACGACGGTCCGGGCATCCCCGAGGAGATCCGGGACAGGGTCTTCGACCGGTTCGTTCGCGGGGACGCTTCGAGAACGCGTCAGAAAGGGGTGCAGGGCGGGTCCTCGGGTCTGGGACTCGCGATCGCGGCCGGGCTCGTCGAACTCATGCACGGCAGCATCACGATGTCGACGTCCGAGAGCGGCACTGTGTTCGAGCTGCGTCTTCGAGCCGCATGAAAACGGTGCTCAACTCCGACAATGCTGGGCGAAGGCTGGGCGTTCGAGGACCTGAGCATCCCACAGCTTCGTCACAGCCTCGACTGGGATGAGCTACAGGGCCGGGCCCGATAGTGGAATCACTGACGAACAGAGGAGATTCCATGACTGAGAACCAGAACCCCGATGCGAACCAGAACCTGGGTCGGAACCAGAGAGCCGAGGACGCCACCCGGCGCCTCGATTCTCAGGGCCCCGCCGACCCGGCCGGTCCCTCCCACTCCGGTGCGACCGGCCAGCCAGCAGGCGTCGGCCAGCCCGGAACCGGCCAGCCAGCAGGCGCCGGCCAAGGTGGTGAGGCCGACCAGGCCGGCAGCCGCACGACGCAGACTGGCTCCGAGCCCAACGACGGACCGTCTGCGGCCTACCTGCTGCCGAATGCGCTGCCGGGCAATGCGGCGGGACGGGGTCCCTCGAGCTCCGGGCCCGCCGATGCCCACCCGCCGACGTCTGCGACACCGTCGACGGGCAAGAAGAAGCGTCGCGTGCCACTCGTCCCGGCGGTCCTCGTCGGTTCGGCGCTGTTCGTCGTCGGCGGCCTCGCCGGCGGAGCGATCGGAGCGTCGGCCGTGATGGCTTCGAATGGCTCGGAGGCCAGCCAGGGCCCGGGAGGTCAGGCAGGCATGGGCGGTCCCGGCGGTCAGCAGGGCGGCGGCCAGCAGGGCGGCCCCGGCGGCCAGCAGGATGGCGGCCAGCAGGATGGCGGCCAGCAGGGCGGCGGGAGCGGCATGCCGGGCGGCCAACAGGACGGTGCTCAGGACGGATCCAGCGCTGATGACGGCACCCAGGGCGGTTCTTCCTCCGGTGCCGACACCGGCTCATCCGATGGCTCGGACTCCACCGACGACACCACCTCGGCGACGACCGACGACGGCACCATCGACAACGTCGCCGTCACCCATTTCGATGAGCTGTTCACCGAGTTCGCGATCCTCAACCGGGACGGGTGAACACGTCGCCGCCCTTGTGCGACTCGGGCGCCGCGCCGTGGGTCTTGCCGAAGGCGCGGCACGCCGGCGTAGCCGAAGGGCTTGAACCCCATCTGCTCGAGGCCGACATCGCCGGCGAGGATGAACAGATCGGCCCAGGAGATCTTCTTGCCCTACTTCCACTCCACCGGCCACACGGCGGGCCTCGTCCAGCAGGACGTTGTTCGGCCTTGAGTTCAGGGGTGCGAAGCGCTGCTGGCCCTGGCCTCCGCCGCCACGTCCAGGACGGACGCGGCGGCGGAGACGAGGGCCGGGCCATGCGGATCATGAACGGGCCGTAGCTGCCGAAGTCAGCCGACCACCATTCCTGATTCGTCTTCTTCAGCTGCTCGATATCGGCCTTGAGCTGCTAGCAGTCGAGGCTGTCGAACTCGGTTTCGTAATCGAAATCAGGATCCATGGGGTCGCGTGCGGGTTGCCCCTCGGCGAGGATCCTGAGGGTGAGGCGGACGACAAAGGCGCCCTCGGAATGAGGGCACAGAGGTGTTCTCGGAAGAAGACCAGGGGTGTGAACGGAGGGCGGACTCACACGGCGACGCGATGATCGTCACCGACCACCGCGGCACCGGACTTCGCACAGTCGGGGCACAGGCCCCAGAAGGTGACTTCGGCCTGCTCGATGAGGAAGCCGGCATCGTGGGACGGGATCAGGCACGGAGCCTGACCGATCGTGCAGTCGACATCGACGATGAGATTGCACGAGCGGCACACCAGGTGATGGTGGTTGTCGCCGATCCTCCGTTCGTACCGTGCCACCGAACCGGACGGTTGGATGCAGCGGACGAGACCGACCTCGGTGAGGGTGTGGAGCGAGTCGTAGACCGCCTGATGGGAGACCGTGGGCAAGGATTCGCGCACGGAGCGGATGACGGTCTCGGTGTCCGCATGCGGATGCTCCCGCACCGCCTCAAGCACCGCAACTCGCTGTTTGGTCACACGCAGGGAGGTCTGCCGCAGAGCAGCGGCAGGATCCTCGTCGTGTTCGTGTTTCGTCTCGTTCACATGACCAGAATGCCTGCTTCTTTTGAGTCAGTCAAGGAAAGCTCCGGAAGCCCTCGCCGAGGCGACCGCCGACGGATCTGGCAGAGGTCCTCGATCCGCGCGGGCGGACGGGGTAGAGTGGAACTTCGCCATTTTGACCAGACGCGCAGAAGAGAGATATTCTGTAAAGCGACTGATTGTGTTATCTGCGTCGTCGAATGATCCTGCCGAGTGTTCTGTGAGTCTCGGGTCCTCTGTGTGATTTCGGCGGTGCGGGCCGCCGAGAAGTCGATTCCGCCTCGTCGCGTCCGTGCGACACTCCCGAGCGCAGGGGTCGTCAGCTCGCGTGGTTACTGACATCGGGAGCCGAGCTTCACCCGGTGTTCAGTCGGATATGTCCCACGGTTCACAGACATGACTGCGGTTGTGGCCGAAATTGGGAATTAGGTCTATCGAGAAGCAAATGGAGAACGCTTAGTGCCGACAATCCAGCAGCTCGTCCGCAAGGGACGGCATGTCAAATCAGCAGGATCCGACGCTCCTGCCCTCAAGGGCAGCCCGCAGCGTCGCGGAGTGTGCACCCGTGTGTACACCACTACCCCCAAGAAGCCGAACTCGGCTCTTCGCAAGGTCGCTCGTGTCAAGCTTTCGAGCCAGATCGAGGTGACCGCCTACATTCCGGGCGAGGGACACAACCTGCAGGAGCACTCGATCGTGCTCGTGCGCGGTGGCCGCGTCAAGGATCTGCCCGGTGTCCGCTACCGGATCGTGCGCGGTTCGCTCGACACCCAGGGCGTCAAGGGCCGTCAGCAGGCCCGCAGCAAGTACGGTGCGAAGAGGGAGAAGAAGTAATGCCACGCAAAGGTCCTGCACCCAAGCGACCGATCGTCGTCGATCCGGTCTTCAGCTCGCCGCTCGTGACGCAGCTGATCAACAAGATCCTGCTCGACGGCAAGCGCTCGACCGCCGAGCGGATCGTCTACGGTGCGCTCGAAGGCACCCGCGAGAAGAACGGCAACGATCCCGTCGTCAACCTGAAGAAGGCTCTCGACAACATCCGGCCGTCACTCGAGGTCCGGTCCCGCCGCGTCGGCGGTGCCACCTACCAGGTGCCCGTCGATGTCCGCCCGACTCGTTCGACCACTCTGGCTCTGCGGTGGCTGGTGGGCTATGCCCGTCAGCGTCGTGAGAAGACGATGACCGAACGACTCATGAATGAGATCCTCGATGCCGGCAACGGCCTCGGTGCCGCAGTCAAGCGTCGCGAGGACACTCACAAGATGGCGGAATCCAACAAGGCCTTCGCCCACTACCGCTGGTAATCGCCTTCTCCGCAGACCGGTCGGCGGACATCGTCCGCGACGCCGTCGGTCGGCAGCCGGGGGAGTCGAGCAAATCATCGATTGAGAGAGAGACACCGTGGCACTTGACGTGCTCACCGACCTGAACAAGGTCCGCAATATCGGCATCATGGCCCACATCGATGCCGGTAAGACAACCACGACCGAACGCATCCTCTTCTACACCGGCGTGAACTACAAGATGGGCGAGACCCACGATGGCGCCGGCACCATGGACTGGATGGATCAGGAGAAGGAACGCGGCATCACGATCACGTCCGCCGCGACGACCTGCTACTGGCACGACAACCAGATCAACATCATCGACACCCCGGGCCACGTCGACTTCACCGTCGAGGTTGAGCGCTCCCTGCGCGTGCTCGACGGTGCCGTGGCCGTGTTCGACGGCAAGGAGGGTGTCGAGCCCCAGTCCGAGACCGTGTGGCGTCAGGCCGACAAGTACGATGTCCCGCGCGTCTGCTTCGTCAACAAGATGGACAAGCTCGGTGCTGACTTCTACTTCACCGTCCAGACGATCAAGGACCGCCTCGGAGCCAAGCCGCTGGTCATCCAGCTGCCGATCGGTGCCGAGAGCGAGTTCTCCGGTGTCGTCGACCTGCTTGAGATGAAGGCCTACACCTGGCCCGACGAGTCCAAGATGGGTCAGGACATCACCGAGATCGAGATCCCCGAGGATCTCAAGGAACGGGCCGTGGAATACCGGGCACAGCTGGTCGAGGACGTCGCCGAGAGCTCGGAAGAGCTCATGGAGAAGTACCTCGAGGGCGATGAGCTCACGATCGCTGACATCAAGAGCGGAATCCGCGAACTGGTCATCAAGTCCGAGGCCTTCCCCGTCATGTGCGGTTCCGCGTACAAGAACAAGGGCGTCCAGCCCATGCTCAACGCGGTCATCGACTACCTGCCCTCGCCGCTCGATGTGCCTCCGATGATCGGACACAACCCGAGCAACGACGAGGAGGAGCTGACTCGCAAGCCCGCGAAGGACGAACCGTTCTCCGCTCTGGCGTTCAAGGTCTCCACACACCCGTTCTTCGGTTCGCTGACCTATGTCCGCGTGTACTCCGGCCACGTGAAGTCCGGCGAGCAGGTGCTCAACACCTCCTCGGGCAAGAAGGAGCGCGTCGGCAAGCTCTTCCAGATGCACTCCAACAAGGAGAATCCCGTGGAAGAGGCCTTCGCCGGCCACATCTACGCCTTCATCGGTCTCAAGGACACGACGACGGGTGACACGCTCAGCGATCCGGCGAACCCGATCGCGCTCGAGTCGATGACTTTCCCGGAGCCCGTGATCTCCGTGGCCATCGAGCCGAAGACCAAGAGCGATCAGGAGAAGCTGTCGGCCGGCATCCAGAAGTTGGTCAAGGAGGATCCGACCTACCAGATCGAACTCGACGAGGAGACCGGTCAGACGGTCATCCGCGGAATGGGTGAACTCCACCTCGACATCCTCGTCGACCGCATGCGTCGCGAGTTCAAGGTCGAGGCCAACGTGGGCAAGCCCCAGGTCGCCTACCGTGAGACCATCCGTCGCACTGTCGAGAAGTACGATTACACCCACAAGAAGCAGACGGGTGGATCGGGACAGTTCGCGAAGGTCCAGGTCACCTTCGAGCCCCTCGAGGTCGAAGGCGATACGATTTACGAGTTCGAGAATGCCATCACGGGCGGACGCATTCCGCGCGAGTACATTCCGAGCGTCGACGCCGGCATCCAGGACGCCATGCAGCTCGGTGCCCTGGCCGGTTACCCGATGGTCGGTGTCAAGGCCACTCTGGTCGACGGCGCCTACCACGACGTCGACTCCTCGGAGATGGCATTCAAGATCGCCGGATCGATGGTCTTCAAGGAGGCTGTCAGGAAGGCGAATCCGGTTCTTCTCGAACCGGTCATGGACGTCGAGGTGCGCACCCCTGAGGAATACATGGGTGACGTCATCGGCGACCTGAATTCCCGGCGTGGCCAGATTCAGTCGATGGACGATGCTTCCGGTGTGAAGGTCGTCAAGGCTGTGGTCCCGCTGTCGGAGATGTTCGGCTACATCGGTGATCTGCGGTCGAAGACCCAGGGCCGTGCGGTGTATACGATGACCTTCTCCAGCTATGCGGAGGTCCCCAAGAGTGTTGCCGAGGAGATCATCCAGAAGGAGCGGGGCGGAGAGTAATCTCCGGAATCCGGTCGCCCCGGTGATCAAGAACATGATTACCGGAATGCAAGATAACCAATAAAAGGTCTAAGATATGAACCGCATATCTTTTGACAACCACGAGGAGGAACCCAGTGGCAAAGGCTAGTTTCGAACGGACTAAGCCGCACGTCAACATTGGTACCATTGGCCACGTTGACCACGGAAAGACCACCCTGACCGCTGCCATCACGAAGGTCCTGGCGGATCAGTACCCGGAGCTCAATCAGGCTCGCGCCTTCGACCAGGTGGACAATGCTCCTGAGGAGAAGGAGCGCGGCATCACCATCAACGTCTCGCACGTTGAGTACCAGACGGAGAAGCGTCACTACGCTCACGTCGATGCCCCGGGTCACGCCGACTAC
>DWZN01000079.1 GCA_019117545.1 Candidatus Brevibacterium intestinavium | reverse complement strand
CTGCTTCGGTCCGGCCAGAGTCCCCATCCCGGGGCCGAACGCGTAGTCGGCGCTCAGGCTCAGATTGCGGGCCGCCTCGGCGAAGTGGGCGCAGAAGACGGGGTAGAGGTCCTCATGGACGTAGATGCGCTCGATCGAGATGCACAGCTGCCCGGCCGAGGAGAAGCTGCCGCGGACGGCGCCCTCGACGGCGGCGGACAGCTCGGCGTCCGAGAGCACGATCATGGGGTTCTTGCCGCCGAGCTCGAGCGCGGTCGGCAGCAGCCGCTGTCCCGCCTCGGCGGCGATCGACCGGCCCGCGGCCGTCGAACCGGTGAACGAGAGCCCGTCGGCTCCGGCCATGAGCGCGGGTCCGACCTCATCGACGGCGCCGGGCACGAGCTGCCACACCTCGGCGGGCAGGCCGGCGGCGATGGCGAGGCGGCGCATGAGGATCGCGGTCAGGCTCGTCTGCGAATCCGGTTTGTGGACGACGGCGTTGCCGGCGGCCAGGGCCGCGAACAGGTCGGTCGCGCCCAGGGTCAGCGGGTAGTTCCACGGCGTGATGAACCCGATCACGCCCAAGGGGGTGTGGGTGACCTCGGTGCGGGTGAGGACCGGGATCGCCCCGCGTCGCCGCTCGGGTCGGAGATACCGAGGGGCCATCACCCCGTAGTGGCGCAGGACGTTGAAGGTGTCGAGGACCTCGTCATAGGCGTGGATGCGGGCCTTGCCGGTCTCGAACTGGATGATGTCGAGCAGCAGGGACTCGTGCCGGGACAGCGAGGCGTGCAGTCGCAGCAGCACCTTCGCCCGGTGCTCGGGCGACTGGGCGGCCCAGGCTCGGGCGGCGATGGCCGCGGTCGCATAGGCGGCCTCGACGTCGGCGGCGGTGTTCTGGGCGAAGCGATCGTGCTCCTGCCCGGTGAATGGTTCGGCGCTGCGGAATCGCGGGCCCGATCCCGAGGCCTCGGCATAGGGATCGGTGTCGAGGAAGTCACGCAGGGCCGCGGTGACGTGGGTGGAAGCGGATTCTGATCTCATCGGGTTCCTTCCCGCAGGCTCGGCTCGTCTGCGGATAGACTACCGAACATGGTTCCGAGTGATCTGCGTCTCGCGCTGGACGGAATCGGCGCCCCGACCGCCGTGATCGATCTCGCGGCCTTCGACTCCAATCTCGAGGCCCTGGCGAAGCGCGCCCGCGGGCTGCCGATCCGGGTGGCCACGAAGTCCCTGCGCACGCCGGCGGCGATCGAGCGGGCGCTGAGCCATCCCGCCTATTCGGGGGTGCTCGCCTATTCCGTGCCCGAGGCGCTCACCCTCCACGCTCGCGGCATCCGCGACATCGTCATCGGCTATCCGAGCCTCGACCGTGAGGGACTGGCCGAGCTCCTCGCCGACGCGGAGGCGCTGGGCGATATCACCGTGATGATCGACTCCGTGGCCCACCTCGACGTCATCGACGACGTCCGCAGGCAGATCGCCGAGGCGGGGGATGGCCTCGCCGAGGCGGGTCGGTCCGCGCCCGCGCAGGATCGGGCACCCGCCGAGGCGGCCGCCTCGGTGCGGGTGTGCATCGACGTCGACTCGTCCTTCCGTCCGGCCGAGTCCTGGCTGGGCGATCGGATCCACATCGGGGCGCGGCGCTCGCCGATCCGGGAGGCGGACTCCGCCGTCGCGCTGGCCGAGCAGGTCGCCGCCCGGCCCGGTTTCTCACTCGTCGGCCTGATGTTCTACGAGGGGCAGATCGCCGGCACCGCCGATGCCGGCCGGTCGGCCAGGCAGGCAGTCGTCCGAGCCCTGCAGAGGGCATCGATGACCGAACTCGCCGAGCGTCGTGCCGCTGTCATCGCCGCCGTGCGCGAGGTCGCCGAACTCGAATTCGTCAACGGCGGCGGCACCGGCTCCTTCGAATCCAGCGCCGTCGAGGGCACTCTCACCGAACTCGCGGCGGGCTCCGGGCTCTTCTCCCCGGGGCTGTTCGACGGGTACACGCACTTCCGTCACACCCCCGCCGCCTACTTCGTCACGCCGGTCGTCCGTCGCCCGGCGCCGGGCTGGGTGACGGTGTTCAAGGGCGGCTACATCGCCTCGGGGGTGGCGGGGGCCGATCGAGTGCCGACCATCGCCTGGCCGCCGGGGCTCGAGTATTCGGGTCTCGAGGGAGCCGGGGAGGTGCAGACGCCGCTGACCGGGCCCGGAACCGAGGACCTGCGCATCGGCGACCTCGTGTGGTTCCGTCATGCGAAGGCCGGGGAACTGGCCGAACACTTCAACGGATTCCTCGTCGTGAAGGGATCGTCCATCGTCGAGACCTGGTCGACATACCGGGGCGAAGGGCTGGTGCTGTGAGCATGGTGAGCAGAGACGGATCCAATCCGCGAGGCGGGGACCGGACCCGACGCGACGCGGGTTCGCGCGGTGGGAGCCGGCGCGACCGGCGCCGAGCCCGGCAGGCATTCAGGAACTGGTCGGGCCACGTCCACGCCCATCCGCACACCCTGGCAAGACCCGCCTCGGTCGAGGCACTGTCCGACATCGTCGTTCGGGCATCGGTCGCCGGTGAGCGACTGCGCGTCGTCGGCGCCGGTCACTCCTTCACCCCGGTCGCCGCCGGGGGAGACGTCATGGTCAGCCTCGACGAGCTCAGCGGCATCGTCTCCGTCGACGAATCCCGTCGGCGGGTGCGCTTCCACGCGGGCACCCGGCTGCGCGACATCCCCGCCCTCTTGGAGCCCTTCGGCCTGGCCCTGGCCAATCAGGGCGACGTCAACCCGCAGTCGCTGGCCGGGGCGATCTCGACGAGCACCCACGGCACCGGGCTCGGGTTCACCGGGTTCGCCGGCACCGTGACCGGACTGTCGCTCATGGGACCCGATGGCAGCATCCGCGAACTGTCTGCGGAATCGGCCCCCGAGACCTTCGACCTGGCGCGGGTCAGCCTCGGTGTGCTCGGAGTCGTCACCGAGATCGAACTCCAATGCGCATCCGCCTTCGACCTCATCGCCGAGGAGCGGGTGGTCGGATTCGCCGAACTCCTCGACGGGCTGGTCGAGCGGATGAGCGAAGCCGACCACTTCGAGTTCTACTGGTTCCCCCACACCGATACGGCACTGACGAAGACGAACACCCGTGTGGCGCCGGGCGAGGCCGGGCCCGGACACCTGGCGGCGGCGAAGACGCGCAGCACGTGGATCACCCTGCTCGACAAGGAGATCGTGGAGAACCAGGCCCTGCGTCTGGCCGTCGAGCTCGGCGCCAGGGTGCCGGCCGTGGTGCCCGCGATCAACCGCACCGCCCAGGCCCTGGTCTCGGACCGGATGTACCGCGCGGCCGGCCATGATGTGTTCGTGACCCCGCGCCGAGTGCGATTCAACGAGATGGAGTACGCCCTGCCGTTCACCGCCGGCACCGAGGCGATTCGCGAGATCCGGGAGACGATCGAGGCGAAGGGCTGGTCGATCTCCTTCCCCATCGAGGTCAGATGCGCCGCCGCCGATGATGTGCCGCTGTCGACGGCGACGGGGCGGGAGACGATGTACATCGCCGTCCACCGGTTCATCAAGGAGGACTTCGACGAGTACTTCCGCGTCCTCGAAACGATCCTCCGCCGCCACGGAGGCCGACCCCATTGGGGGAAGATCCACACCCTCGCGGCCGCCGAGCTGCGTGAACTCTACCCGCGCTTCGACGACTTCTGCGCCCTGCGGGCACGCCTGGACCCGGAGGCGATGTTCGGCAACCGGTACACGGACTCGCTGTTCGGGCTCAGCCGCCGCTGACGGACCGGGCGAAGGGAAGGGGTCTCGGCATCCGTCAGTGCCGCTGGTAGGCTCTGGCCATGACCGAGTTCGAGCGGAACCGTCCTGCCTCACCCGCCACGGGAGAGGACCGAAAGAGGGAGAGGGGCCGCCGCCGGTCGATGTTCGTCGCCGCCTTCGGCACCGTCGTCGAATGGTACGACTTCTCGATCTTCTTCTACGTCGCCACGACCCTGACGGTCGAATTCTTCGGCGATCAGACGGATTCGCTGCTGCTGACCCTCGGTGTGGGGGCGGCGGGATTCCTCTTCCGCCCCTTGGGCGCGATGGTCTTCGGCCACCTCGGCGATCGGATCGGACGCAGATCCACACTCATCATCTCCGCTGTGCTCATGGCCATCTCCATGCTCGGCATCGCCGTGATCCCGAACTACGAAGCGATCGGCATCTGGGCCGGCGTGCTCATGGTCACGCTGCGGTGCCTGTCGGGCTTCTCCGTCGGCGCCGAATACACCGGGATCATGGTCTTCCTCATGGAATCGGCCGGACCGGGCAGGCGCGGACTGGCGGCGAGCTGGGCGGCGGCCAACAGTGAGGTCGGCGCGCTGCTGGCAGTCGGCTCCGGTGCGCTGCTGGCCAACACTCTCAGTTCCGCGGCGATGGACTCCTGGGGCTGGCGACTGCTGTTCGTCCTCGGTGCTGTGCTCGCCGCGCTCATGGTGCCGCTGCGGTCGATGATGGAGGAGACCGACACCTTCAAACGGCTGCAGAAGGAGAAGGAGGAGAAAGAGGAGAAGAAGGACCGCTCTCTGGAGCGCTCGCCGCTTCTCACCGCCTGCCTCGAGCAGCCTCGGGCGATCATCGTCGCCTTCCTCATCTCCTCTATCGGCTCGGTCAGCTATTTCCTCAACATCACCTATGTGCCCACCTACATCGAAGAGGTCGCGAAGGTCCCGAACTCCGGTTCGCTGGCCCTGG
>DWZN01000078.1 GCA_019117545.1 Candidatus Brevibacterium intestinavium | reverse complement strand
GAACAGCGCGATCGGCGAGAGGAATTCGAAGACCAGCGTCGCCCATTGGGCGGCGATGAGCAGCCCCGGCATCTCGAGGAACGGTTTCGACCATTCGGCACCGCGGCGCATGAGTGCCCAGATGATCACGGCACCGTTGCCCCAGTGGGCGATGTTGCCCGAGGCGATCCACTTCATCAGCACCGAGTAGAAGTAGGTGAGCACGACCGCGATCTGGACGACGCGCAGAGCCCACCCCGCCCGCGCCGAGGTGGTCGCGACGTCCCTGAACCGGGCCGCTCCGATCGTCGGCAGGACGAAGGCGGCGATGACCAGCGCCATGTGATCGTGGGCGACATACCCATAGCCCTGGGTGTAGAACATCCAGGCTCCGAAGGACAGCGCCGCCGCCCAGCCGCTGAGGCGCTGGATGACCCCGGCCGCGGCCAGCAGCGAAGAGACGATGATCACCGCCAGCAGGATCTGCGCGCCGAGCACGCTGACCGCCGGGATGTGGAGGGCCCGTGCCAGCCACAGCGGCTGGTAGAACTCCGGTGTCCAGCCGTGGGCGATGACGTCACCGGAGATGGTGAGCACATCGATGATGATGAAGATATAGATGAAGACCCGGAACACGGCCACTCGGGCCAAGGGCAGCTCGGGCATGAACCAGCGCAGGAATCCGTTCCTCGCCCCCGCCTCGGCGGTGGTCAGGGTCTGGGTGCCCGAGGAAGCGTTCGCATCGGCGTGCTCGCGATCCGCGGGCATCGTCGGATCGTTCACCGCACCTCCCAGGTCGCGAGTTCGGTGAGTTCGGGTTCGCCGACGCTCAGACCGTTCTTCAGCTGTGTGGTGGTCCGGCACAGGATCATCTCCTCCGGCTCCGGTTCGTCCGGGTGCAGCCGCACATAGGAGTCGGCCAGCGACTGCAGCAGTTCGGGATGGGCGATGACGCGGTCGAGCTGGGACTCGACGTCGCCGCGTTCGATGCCGACCGTGGCCGTATTGAATCCGAGTCGGCGCGGCTCGTCCTCACCGGGGAACTGGGCGGCGATGCACGTCGAGTTCACGGTGCCGTTGAGGTCCTTGGCCGTGGCGTACTGGGTGAGCGACCCGAGCGGGAAGAAATCGTTGGTGTTGAGCAGCTGCCCGCAGGTGAGGATGACCAGGGCGATGGCGGTGGCTCCGATCCGCCACCCGACCGAGAGCCTCGACAGCGGTCTGACCCGCGTCGGAGCCTTCTGCCGATCCGGCGCGGAAGCGGGCGGGGCGGAGGCCGGGTCCTGCCGCGCCAGGAGTCGACGCTTCTTGTCTTCCATACGCAGTCGGGGTCATTCTCTCGAGGGGTCGGACGTACGCAGACCATCGTAGCGCCCCACCGCTGCCCTGGTGAGCGACAGCCCGTCGGCGATCCGGACGCCCGGGAATGCCCGAGCCGGCATCGTGCGGCAGAGAGGGTCAGGAACCGCGGGCGTAGAGGTTGAGCTGTTCCCAGCCGGCGGCGTACTTCTGGAAGGCCGCGCGGGCGGATTCGGTGTCGTCGTTGCTCAACGCGGTGACCCAGGAGTCGACGAGTTCGGGAGCCTCGGTCGGCCACAGCACATCGGACATCCCGCCGAGGTCGAGTTCGAGGATCGAGTTCATGTCGAAGCTGTCGATCCATTCGACCAGGTCCGAGGTCTGCTCGACCATGTCGACGACCTTCGAGGTGTCCGAGATCGTCTCCGCGGCCCATTCCATGCGCGCCGAGGCGGCCAGGATGTCCGTGCGGATGAGCACCCGCAGACCTGCCTCGGTCTCATCGGTGATGATCTGGTCCTCGGACAGGGAGAAGAACAGCCACCAGGACGGAGGCACGTCCCAGGCCGAGACGCGGGTGAAGATCCGTGTGTCCTTCGCATCCTGCAGCCACTCCGCGCGGCGGCTGGCTGCCCGCCTGCGCGCGGACTTCGGAGCGATGATGTCCAGGGTCGCCTTCGAGGTGTGCTCGGTCAGCGACTCGAGCGCCTCCCACCCGCGGATGTCCTCCTGAGCCGGGCAGAAGCGGTCGACCCCGTCCGCCGTCTGAGACGCCGGGAGGAAGATCGGAGTCGCGCGGAAGGAATCGGCCACGGGGCTCGGAGGCAGGGAGATCAAGCGCTTGTCGGCGTCCTGGGAGATCTGCTCCTCGACCCGCGTCCGGTTGTCCTCCACCTGCCTGTCTTGCAATTCGGAATGCACCACAAGAGGTTCGAAGATCCGTAGGGTGACAACATAATCGCGACGGTAGGCCATGGGTTCAGCCTATCCAAGGTGTGCGCGCAAAATGGAACTTCCCAGTACGAACAGGTAGGATTTAAGCGCATAGCAGAGATCTAGTCCGGGGCGATTCGCCCCACATGACGACGGAGGGGGTCACGCCAGTGGGTCGCGGCCGCGCAAAGGCAAAGCAGATCAAGGTAGCTCGGAAGCTGAAGTACTACAGCCCGGACACCGACCTCGATCAACTCCAGCAGGAGCTGGGATCGGACTCTCGCAAGTCCGATTCGTCCGATCCGTATGACGATGATCCCGATTACTCCGCTTACGCCGATAAGTACAACGTCGACGATGACGACGAGTACGAAGACGAGCACGACGAGGACTGAGCACCGAGCGAGCGCATACGGCGCCAGCCGGCCAGGGCTGTAACGACAACACTGAGGGCGGGGACTGCGGTTCCCGCCCTCGGTCGTCTGCTGGTTCGCCTGCCGGGCATCACGCACCGCCGGAGCAGCCTGCTCGGCCGGGGCACGAGACTCCGCGGCTACTGCAGGATCGCTGCGCCGCCGTCGACGCCCTTGGCGCCCTGGACGTAGAAGGGATCGTCAGCCAGCGCCCCGTCGTCGGAGACGACTTCACCGAGCACCCAGGCGCCGGGACTGGCTTCGATGACGCCATCGGCCATCGCCGGGTCGACGACGAGGACCATGCCGACGCCGAGGTTCCAGGTGCGTTCGCGGTCGGCCTGCGGCACGCCGCCCAGATCGCCGAGGACCGAGAACACCGCCGGCACCTCCCAGGAGGCACGCGACATCTTCGCCACCAGTCCCTGCGGGAGCACGCGGGCCACATTGGCCGACAGTCCCCCACCGGTGACGTGGGAGACCGAGTGCACGGCCGTCGGCAGAGCGTCGAAGAGCGCGGCGAGTTCGCCGGTGTAGACATGGGTGGGCACGAGCAGCTCCTCACCGAGGGTGCGACCGAACTCGGCGACCTGCCGGTCCAGGTCCCACCCCGCCTCGGCGATGATGTGCCGGACCAG